>CAZJSF010000086.1:0-11873 GCA_964548515.1 uncultured Thermodesulfobacteriota bacterium | reverse complement strand
GGGATTCGATTCCTGGTGGGTGGTCGGGCTATCCGAGTTCTTTTTCGGGTAGCCCGTTGTGTTCTTGCGGTCCTCTGACCGCGGACGATCCGGCGACAGGAGGGAGCGATATGACAGCAAACGGAGCTCGGTGTGTTCGGCTGCTCGTCCTCGGAGTGGCGGTCCTCTTCTTGGCCTCCCACGCGGCGGCCGAGAACTGGGCGCGGGAACTGCGGGGCGGCGGCGGGGACGTCGGGGGCGTGATGAACATCAATGTGATCGGAGGGATTCGCGTCCTGGACGACAGCGATTGGGATCCCATCGACCAGCAGACCGAGGTCGGGTTGGATTTCGACTACACCGGGGAAGAGTGGCTTTGGGGCCTCGGGCTGTGCGCTACCGCCTACTACTCGTGGGCGGATGAGTCCGCGGACGGCGGCGACCTCAAGTCGACCACCATGGAACTGCAGCTCGGGGTGCGAAAGACGTGGTACTCCCTCGGCATGGTCCGACCGTATCTGGGCGGGGGAGGCTCGGTCCTGAACGTGGATGTGGAGTTCGACGCTCCCGGAGGGTCCGAGTCCAAGGACGACACCGCCTTCGGGTTCTGGGTCGGAGGCGGAGCCTATGTGACACTGTTCGATGTGCTCAATGTCGGTGTGGACGCCCGCTGGTCCAAGGTCGACATCGAGATCGAGAGCACGGATGCCGACGCCGGTGGCTGGCACCTCGGGGGCTTCATCGGGTACCACTGGCAGGAGTGGTGAGGCGCCGGCCGTCCCCCTTCGGGGGTTCCACGTCCCCCGAGCCGCCTGTTCTCGGCCTGAGCCGGGTCCCAGTGGATCGCCTGCCCGGACGCCGCGGCGCAACATGCCGTCCCGCTGCCGCCACGCGGGGACCCCCAGGTTTTCCCTGTTCGTTGGGAGTTTCGAAATTTCCCGAACTTTTCCCTTGACGCTGCACTGCAGCAAACTTATCGTATGGGAAATCGCAACCGACAACTGCAGAGGAGAACGATCATGGCGAAGAAGGACGTGCTGACCGAGACCACCGAGAAGGCGACCGAGAAGGTGACGGCTTACCTGGACGAGCAGACCGCGCTGGTGGAGAAGTGTGCCGCCCTGTACCAGGCCCAGGTGGAGAAGGCCGTGAAGCTGTGGACCGACGCCGCGGACACCGCGATGGCCGAGGGCCGCAAGGCCGCGAAGGCGTGGATGGACCTGGGCGGCAAGGTGGCCGACGACGTGCGCAAGGCGTACGAGGCCAACGTCAAGGAAGCCACGAAGCTCTTCACCCCCGCCGTGTAGGTACGCGACCCGTAGCCACGACGGGGTTCGAGACGAGGAAGGGCCGGCCAGGGAGCCGGCCCTTTCCTCTTGTGCGCCCATGCCCTCGGTTCCGTCGGATGTTGTGAATGCCTGGGCGTGTGAAAGATTTCCACATCCCTTGACCCCCTCCGGACCCGCTGCATGCTCACGCCACGCGTGGGGGCTCGTCCCCCGTCACACCGGAGCGGAGGTGGTGCCATGAAGAGGAACGTGGGTCTGATGCTCGTGGTCGTGTCCCTGGTGTTCGCCGGGTGGGCCAGGGCCGGGGACTTCGGCACCCCGGCGGAGGCCAAGGCCATGCTCGAGAAGGCCGTGGCCGAGGTGAAGAAGGACAAGGCGAAGGCCCTCGAGATGTTCACGAAGGGCGAGGGCGGGTTCAAGGACCGGGACCTCTACCCCTACTGCGGAGGCGCGGACGGCAAGTTCACGGCCCACCCGAAGCTCGTGGGCCAGAGCCTGAAGGAACTCAAGGACAAGACGGGCAAGGCGTTCGGGGAGGAGATCTACAAGGTGGCCCAGGACGGGAAGATCTCCGAGGTGCCCTACATGTGGCCCCGCCCCAACGAGACCAACCCGGTGGAGAAGGTCGCCTACGTGACGAAGGTGGGCGACCAGGTGTGCGCGGTGGGGTACTACAAGTAGCCTTCTGCCCGAGGTCGTCGCGTCCATCGAGGCCCCGCCCCGGCGGGGCCTCGCCTCGTACGGGAGAGAACGTCGCGCGGACTCGTCCTCAGCGGCGCTCGTGCCGGATCCGCTTGCCCAGTTTCTCGATCTCCAGACCCAGGGCCTCGATGGCGGCGCCGACCTCGTCCTCGGTCCACCGGGCCCCACCCCGGGCGCGCTCGCCCAACTGCCGGGCCTCTTCGGCGGCCCGGCGCGCTCCGGCGGCGATCTCCTGCCCCGCCCACTCGAGAGCGCTCTCCAGGTGGGCCGTCGCGGCCTGCAGGTCGTGCCAGACCTTCTCGGTGCGCCCCGCCGAGCGGAACTGCGCCGCCTTGAGGTAGTGGTGCTGGGCGAGGCTCTGGTGCGCGCGGGCGAAGGCTTCGTCCAACGCGAAGGCGGGGACGGTCTGGCCCTTGCCCAAGGTCTTCGCCAACCCCTCGAGTTCGGCCACCGCCGCGTCCAGCGCGGGCTTGGAGCCCTGGACCGCGCGGCTCGACTCGATGCGGATGTAGGCCGCGGCCTTTCGGATCTCCAGGGCCGCCGTCTCCGGGTCGCCCTTGGCCAGGGCCTCCCGCGCGCCGTGGAAGTGATGCGCCGGCTCGTCGAGCAACGCGCTGGAGAGGCCCTCGTCGATGAAGACCCAGCCTTCCTGGGCGGAAGGGGCCGCCTTGACCTCGGCGCCGGTTCGTCCGGTCCACGGCACGGCCAGGAGGAGGAGAAGGAGGGTGCCGATCCGGAATCGTGGCTTCCCCATGGCAGACCTCCTCGTTCGGGAGGGGGGTGGGTGGGCTTGCGCCTTCGTCCCGGGAGTATGCCGCGCGGGGACGGCACGGCAACCGTGGAGCGTGGGAAATCGGCCTGCCTGCCGGGCCGACGGGGTCCGGCATCGGACCATTCGATGGGCGGGTGGACCCGGGGCCAGACGACCCGATAGATATTCGCAGGGGTCTGTGGATGGTGCTGTGGATAACCCGAGATTCCGAAGCAGTCCCGGGTCCCCGCCCGGAGTGCACAAGAATTGTGCGACCAGCCGGGGGATTCCCCAGTCTAGAGGGATTCTCGGCCGACCGACTCCGGGTAGGACGGACGAAACCCGGCGTCAGATCAGGCGTCTTCGATTGTCCACAGCGGCACGGCGGCGGGGCAGGTTCCCCACGGCTACGGTCGCCGTCTTCCCCCGAGGCGGGAGGCGCGCCAGCGTTCAGAAGTGGGTGCGCAGCGTCTGGCAGATCTCCTCGGGGAACGCCATGCACAGGGTCTCGTTGTAGAGGTTTCGCAACGCCCCCACGTCGGTGGCCCCGAGGGCCTGGTTGAAGAACGTGCGCGGCGAGAAGACCAGGTGGAACCTCGCGTGACCGTCGCCGCCGGCCCCGGGAAAGAAGTTCATGTTGAAGCTGTAGATCCCCATCGCGTCGTAGGCGGCCATGGCGCGGGTCAGGCCGTCGGCGAGGTCGGAGAGGTCCTGGTCGGTGAGGTCGAGGGTGGTCCGCGCGCCCTCGACCACGGCCACCACGTCGCCGGCGACCCCCATGGGAGCGAAGGCGGTGAGCCACTCGGTCCTCCCCAGCCGGCCGAGGTAGCGCTGGCCTTCCTCCTTCTCCCGGGAGACGAGGTCGTCCCAGTAGTTGGCGCCGGTCTCGTCGCGGTAGCGGCGGGCCGCGTCCAGTTCGCTCCGCAGGAGGTTCGGGGCGTGGGAACTGGCGAAGACCTGCAGGTGGGAGTGGACGAGGGAACTGCCGGCCGGGGGCATGTGGTTCCAGTTGACGAGGTGGTACACGGACTCCGGGTGCCCCTGGGCGTGGAGCCTGCGGAAGAAGGACATCGCCAGCGCGAAGGCGCGCCGGATCCGCGGGGCGTCGAGCTCCGTCATGGGGGTGAAGTGCTTCGCCCCCAGCGTGGCCACGGCGCTGATCGCGTCGTAGGGGGCGAGGTTGGGGAAGAGCACCATGTCCCCGTCCTGCAGGCGGCCCTCCGCCAGCATCTCCGGCGGGAAGGACGGGGTGACCGTGAGAACCCGCTCCGGGCAGAAGGGGCACCAGCCCTCGGTTCCCTCGACGAGCTTCTCGAAGTCCGGCTTCTGCCACTGGAGCTTCATGAAGTGGCAGATGCGCGCGGTCCGCCCGGTCAGGGGGTCGGTGCGGATCTCGCTCGGGATGGAGCGGCGCTCCCCGGTCCTGGGATCGAGGAGTTCCGTCTGCTTTCTCTCGGCCTTGAACGCAAGCCTTCCCATCGCTCGCCCTCCGGGTATCGGGTGATCCTTCGCGGCTGCCACCCTATCGGGAACGGGAGAGGGCGCAAGCGGGGTGGTTGCGGGGACCGCGGCGCCGATGCGAGTGGGGCCGCCGGTGCCCAGGAGATGGAAACATTTCCACAGATTTCGTGGCGTTCCCGCCTCCCGGCGCCCCCGGTCGACGACGGGAATCCCGCCGAGGGCCGAAAAACGGGCTTCGGCGACTCGGGGTCGATCTGGCGCGGAATATGCATTGCCCAGCTCCGTGGCGTCGGAATCGACGCGAGGGAGAGGGAGGCGGTCATGAGAAGCTGGTTTCGGAAGTGGAGTGATTGGCTCACCGAGGATTGCCTCGCGGCGGTGCGGTCCTCCTGCGAGATCGCCCAGCAGGCGCTCGGAAGCGCCGAGCTCGGACTGGGGCTGCAGTACGCGTACGGAGCCGGGGTGGCCAAGGACTACGTGGAGGCGCACCAGTGGCTGGAACTCGCCGCCGAGAGGACGGACGGCGAGGTCCACGAACTGGCGGCCCTGGTGCAGGAGGAGATCGCCGCCAAGATGACCGCCGAGCAGCTGGCCGAGGCCGAGCGGCGCGAGGGCCCGGCGGCCTGACGTCCTTCCCGGTCGAGGGTTTCCGGAGCAGGGACGGGCCCGAGCGGCCGCGCCCGCCCTGCCGCCGGCCCGCTCCGCCGGGCCTGCTCCCCGGTCCGGGTCGTTCCCCGACTCGTCTCCCCACGGGCGCGGCGCGCTCCCTCCCGGGCGGATTTCCCGTGGCCCGGGCTCAAGTTTCCTTCCACCGTCTGCCGATCGTTAGGGACGGACCGTCGAGGCTTTGGCGGGTCGGGCGCGATGGTGCGACGATCCCGCAGGCCCCCCTTCTGACCCGCGCGTCGCCATGGTGGAACCGGCTCTCCACGCACCCAGGCCCGAGGAGCACGGGACCGCGGACTCCGCGCGGGCCCTCGAGGCGTTCGCCCGGGACCTCCTGATCCTCACGAAGACGTTCTCGGTCTACCCCGACGGACACCCGGCCCCCCGGAGGGTCGCGGAGCGGATCGCCGAGTGGACGCTCCCCGACGGACGCCGGGACGTCTCGCTGGGGTTCACCCCGACCCGCCTCCTCCTGGAGCAGCGGTTCTTCGGCACGCCGGGCTCGCGCTGCGAGGCCCTCGCGGCCCACTTCCACGCCCGGAAGATCATGCGCCTGACGTGGACCTCCGGAGTGACCGCGGGCGACGTCTCCGCCCTGTCGTCGGTCATGGCGTCCACGAGGCTCGACGGCGCGGAGCTCAGGGAGGCCGTCCGGTCGCGCGGGTGCGTGGCGCTCGACCTCGAGCCGTTGGACGCGACGAAGATCCACGGCGCGTTGTCGCTGGGGTCGCCGGCCGGACGGGACTCGAAGTCGGGGGAGGAGCGCTCCCTCCAGGCCTGGCTGTGGCTGCAGGGGGGCGCGGTGCGCGCCGAGGACCTGGCGGAGGCCCTCCGCTCCCCGGGCTTCTGGGAGCAGGGGCGCGAGGACCCGCCGGCGCTGGTCGCCCTCCTGCTCCGTCACCAGGGGAAGCTGGGGACGGCGCTCGGGTTCCTGCCCGAGGAGGACCGCCGGTCGGCCCGGGAGCGCCTGGCGGAGGCGCCACGCTCGCTGACCGTCGCGGAACTCGCCGCGATCCTGCTCAACGAGGCCGACGTCCGCAACCTCGCGGGCGAGGGGACGCCGATCCTGCTCGAGGGCCTGACGCCGGAGGGCCTCATGGACCTCCTTGCGGAGATGGTGGCGGCGGGGGGCGGCGTGACGGGCCGGATCGAAGCCCTGTTCCGCTGCATGGCGCCCCGGTGGGACGTGGACAACATGCTCTCCGTCGTGGAGGCGCGCCTCGCCTCCGGCGAGAGCGGGGGCCACGCGGCCGACGCCTGGCGGGCGATCCGGTCGTTCCTCCTGGACCTGGAGGAGGGGCAGTTCTTCGGCGACGACTACATGACCGAGCTGGACGCCGCTGCTCGGGAGGGCCGCCAGGGAGGCGCAGGGGGGCTGGAAGCGCGGCTCGCCGAGGGCGTCGAGTCCCACGTGGACTGGGTCTGCCTCGCCCTCGCGGCGGAGGGGGGCGCCGACGCCGTCGTCCGCCTGCGTCGGAGGCTGTCGGCGCGGGCGCCCGAACTGCCGTCGCGCCAGGCGCTCTCCCTCGCCCGGGCCGCGACCGCCTCGGTGCCGGACGCGCTGGCGGGCGAGCAGGAGCTCGTGGCGGCTCTCTTCGAACGGGTGATCGGCGGGGTGCGGGCCCTGGACGACGCCGAGCGGGAGGCGTGCGTCCGGTTCGCCCGGGAGCACGAGGGTGCGGTGCTCGACCTCGTGCTCTCCTCCCTGGTGCGGGAGCGGCGCATCGCGGGGAGGAAGTTCCTGGTGGACGTGCTCTCCGCCCTCTCCGCGGAGACCACCGCGGCGATGATGGCGAAGGCGTGCACGGCCCCCTGGTTCTTCCTGCGAAACATCGTGACCGTCCTCGGGCGCCGGGGCGAGCGCTCCGCCACGCCCGTCCTGGGAGCGCTCCTCGCCCACCCCCACGACAAGGTCCGGCGGGAGACGCTCAAGAGCCTGTGCGCCGTGGGCGGAGCGGCGCGAAGGCTCGTCGAGGCCTTCGCCGAGGACCCGGCGAAGAAGCTCGACGAGAGGCACCTGGCCCGTCGCCTGCTGGCCAGAAAGGCGCCCCCGCCGTGACGAGAGACTCCCTGGACAAGTTCCTGCGGGACCTGGACCGGTTGCACCAGACCTTCCGGATGTACCCACGGGGTCACGAGCAGGTGACGAGGGCGGCGCACCTGGCGGCGACCTCCCTCGCGCAGTGGGGGCAGCCCGTCCGCATGTCCTTCGTGGGGGAGGACTTCCTCGTCGAGGACCGGTCGATCCGGAGCCTCGAAGGCCGGCTGACGGCCCTGGGAGCCCTGCTCCGGAGCAAGGGGTGGGAGGGGGTCCGGGTGGACCCGGGGTGCGGCCCCGACGACCTCCTGGCGTGGCTGACCCACGCGTACGGGGGGGCGCAGGGAGCGTACGCGGAGCGGGGGGTCCTGGCCGGGCGCCTCGACCTCGACGGTGCCGGGGGCGGGGCGGAGGCGGGCGACCGCTGGCCCGGCGGCTACGAGGACTACGTCCCCGACGTGAACCGGGTCCTCCAGGGCCTGGTCCGGGGCGACGCGGAGGGGCTGCAGGAGGCACGCGGCATCGTCCGGAGCATCTTCACCCGCATCGAGGCGGGGGACGAACTGCTCGTGTCCGTGCGGCGGCTCAAGGAGTTCGACGAATACACCTTCACCCACGCGCTCAACGTGTGCATCGTCTCCCTGGTGGTGGCCCGGGCGCTCGGCGCCCCCACGGAACTCGCGCAGGCACTCGGGCTGGCCGGCCTGTGCCACGACGTGGGCAAGGAACGCGTGCCGCTGGAGATCCTGAACAAGCCCGGCGCCCTCAGCGCCGAGGAGCGGGCGGTCGTGAGCCGCCACGCGTCGGAGGGGGCCGAGATCCTGCTGAGGATCCCGGGCAGCGTGCCGCCCCTGCTCCCGACGGTGGCCCACCAGCACCACATGAACGCGGACCGGAGCGGGTACCCCGCCGGGGTCGGTGAGGCAGGCCCCCACCCGGCGAGCCTCCTCGTACAGGTGGCCGACGTGTTCGACGCACTGCGCACCGTGCGGCCCTACCGCGGGACCCTGGACGAGACCCAGGCGATCAACGTCATGCTGCGGGACGCGGGGGAGGGGAGGCTGGACCGGGCCTTCCTGGGGGCACTCGTGAAGGCCTTCCGCATCCTCCAGCCCGGCCGCCGGGTGGAGCTCGGCGACGGCCGCAGGGCGGTGGTCATGGGGGTCGGCGACGGCAATGCGCTGGAAGCGCTCGTGGAGGTGGAGGACGGCGACATCGTCGACCTGAGCGATCCCGCCATGCCGCCGATCGCGAAGCTGGAGGCGGCCGAAGCTCCTTGAGCCAGGACCCGGGGCGGACGGACCGGGGATCTCCCGAAAGCCGGGGCGGGGGCCGGCCTCAGGGGGGTTCGGACAGCAACTGCCGGATGAGTTGCTCCATCTCCTCGGCGATGGGTTGGCTGAAGCCCATGAACTTCTTCCGGATCTTGCCCTTGCGGTCCACGAGGAAACCCTGGGGGATCGAGGCTACCCCCCCGAAGGCCATGCGCGTGGTGTCGTCCACCTGGAGGATCGGGTAGTTCACGGGCACCCGCCGCAGGAAGTCGGTCAACTCCTCCGGATCGAGGTCCATGCTCATGCCCAGGGCGACGAACCCGTCCTCGCGGTAGCGGTTCTGGAGTTCCACGATGTGGGGGATGGCGGCCCGGCACGGGGGGCACCACGTCGCCCAGAAGTCCAGGAAGACCACCTTGCCCCGGTGCTCCGACAGGGTCACCCGCTGCCCGTCCAGGTTCGGCAGGGAGAAGTCGGGGGCCTGGGTCGGCTGCTCCGCCTGCTCCTTGCCCGGGCACCCGGCGAGCAGGTTCAGCGCGAGCACCGCGGTGCAGAGAGCCGTCGGCACCCTCCAACTCGACCTCTTCATGTCGGTTCCTTTCCGTGGA
Source organism: uncultured Thermodesulfobacteriota bacterium (assembly GCA_964548515.1). Lineage (GTDB taxonomy): Bacteria > Desulfobacterota > Deferrisomatia > Deferrisomatales > JACRMM01 > CAZGRT01. The sequence continues at coordinate 3,105 of CAZJSF010000086.1, read as the reverse complement.
AGCGTACGCGCGTCCCGTGGGGTGCCGGGAGGTGCACGGGGGAGCCTCAGGAGCCGTAGGGGATCGAGGCTTCTCCCTCGGTGAGGAGGTACTCGATGGTCTTCTCCAGGGACTCCGCCGAAGAGGGCGTGAAGCCCACCTTCTTCTGGCGAATCCTCCCCTTGCGGTCCACGAGGATCATCAGGGGGATCGTGGGCACCCCGCCGAAGGCTTCGCGGGTGGCGTCGTCCACCTGGACCACAGGATAGTTCAAGGGCTCCTTCTCGAGGAAGCCCGCAAGTTCCCCGCGGTCCCGGTCCAGGCTGAGGCCGAGCACCGTGAAGCCGCGCGGCCCGAAACTCTCCTGCATGGCCCGCTCGTGGGGCATCGCCTCCTTGCACGGCTTGCACCACGTCGCCCAGAAGCTGAGCAGGACGACCTTCCCCCGGTAGTCGGAGAGACGGACCTCCCGGCCCTCCAGGGTCGTGAGGCGGAAGTCCGGCGCGTCGCGCGAACTGCGCCCCTCCGGCTCCTGGCCTCCCGAGCACCCGCCCAGCACCGCGAGGCACGCCCAGAGGGCGGCTGCGCAGAGCACCGCCACCCGGGTCCGCCCCTTCGGCTGCAAGGACGCCGGGCCCCCTCCCGGGCACCGGCGCACCCTCCCCAGAATCCAACTCACGGGATCGCGCCGCTCCTCCCCCGCTGACAGGGTCCGTCGGCGCCGCGGCCGCAGGCCGGCGCACCGATGGGCGATCCGAAAGAAAACGAGACCCGGAGCCGACCGGCTCCCGATCCTACGCTCAGGAAAAGCCCCCTCGGGGGGCCCCGCAGGAGGCTGTCGCCCCTTTCGTCTGGACCGCCACGCGGGCCAGCTGCCGTTCCATGCCGCACCCGCACGCGGGACAGGCCGGGGCGTCGGCCTCGACGGCCCGGACCAGAACCTCCCGCTGCTCCCCGCAGCGCTCGCAACGGTAGTCGAAGAGCGGCATCAGAGGACCTTCTTGATCATCTCTTCGAGCTTCGGGCGGGGCACGGCGCCTACCACCTCGTCGACCACCTTGCCGCCCTGGAAGAGCTTGACGTTGGGGATGCCGCGCACCCCGTACCGGGAGGGCGTGAGGGGGTTTTCGTCCACGTTCATCTTCCCGATCAGGACCTTGCCGTCGTAGGCCGAGGCCAACTCGTCCACCACCGGGCTCATCATGCGGCACGGGCCGCACCACGCCGCCCAGAAGTCCACGAGGACCGGGAGGCCCGCCTTGAGGACCTTCTCCTCGAAGTCGGCGTCCGTGAGGTTCACTACCTTTTCGTCTGCCATCTGCGTCTCCTTCACAAGCTCAGAGTTGTGTCGATCCGACGGGGAGGTGGGAATCGAACCGGGCCTCCTTCGGCCGCCGACCGGCGGCTCAGCAGCTCCCTCACCCGCCCCCGCGCAGGGCCAGGGCGACGACGGCCACCGCGACCGCGATCCAGACCAGGGTCTCCATCCCGGGCTACTCCTTCTTCTCGCCGCAGCGCTCGCGCAGGAACCGGTGCAGGTCGATGTGGACCTCTCCCGGCACCTGGGCTTCCTCGGCGCTGTACTTGTACAGTACCACCGTCTTCTTGAGAGTGTTGAGGAAAGCGACGCAGGGGTTGCAGCCCTCCATGTGCCGCTCGATCTCCTCGCACAGCGAAGGGTCCAACTCCGCGTCGATGTAGGCGGAGAGGTTCTCGAAGATCTCCCGGCAGCTCAGCTTCCCGCTCATGCTCACCCCTCCACGGAAGGGGCCGCTTCGCCCTCGAAGTACGGGCTCAGAGCCTCCCGGAGAAACAGCCTCGCCCGGTGCAGCCGCGTTTTCACCGCGCCCTCGCTGATGTCGAGGGCGGCGGCGGTCTCGGCCGTGCTGAGCCCTTCCACGTCCCGGAGCGTGACCACCGCGCGGTAGAGGGGCGGCAGGGACCGGATCGCCCGGTCGAGTTGGAGGCGCACCTCCTTTCGGAGCACGGCCTCCTTGGGGTCGATCGCCCAGTCCGAGATCGACCTCGACTGGATCTCCTGGTGGGTCGGCAGCCGGATCTCGTCGAGGTTCACCGTCTCCGGGTTCTTCTTCCGCAGGCGCATCAGAGCGAGGTTCGTGGCGATCCGGTAGGCCCAGGTGCCGAAGGCCGAGTCGCCCTTGAAGGAGTCCAGGTGCCGGTACGCGCTCAAGTAGGTCTCCTGGAGCAGGTCCCGGGCGTCCTCCGCGTTGCCCATGAGCCGGAGCAGGTGGGCGTAGATCTTGCCTTCCGAGCCGGTCACCAGGACGGCGAACGAGTCGAAGTCGCCTCCCCTGGCCCGCTCCACCAGTTCCGTCTCGCTCATCGACCCTCGACTCCCCTGTAGATGCGGCTGCCAGCCCGGAGGTCACAACCCCGGGTTTCCGGGGCGCGCGGGCGGCCAGCATAGTGAACCGGTACGCGGGGTTCAAGGAAAACGACCGGGGCGGTCCGGCGAGGCGTTTTTCCGGTTTCGAGGCACAACCCGTTGTGGTATTATCCGCGTCGCCCACAACATATTGTCCATAAGACCTTGGAATCTCTGGCGAAAAGAGGAGGCGGGAATGGGTGAGGTGATGGAGTTCGGACAGCGCCCCCAACGGACCCCCGGCGACGCCACGGACAAGGTGATGTTCGTCCGCACCTCGGACATGGAGATCGTCAGCTGGGACCGCCAGCGCATCGTCGACGCGCTGGTCCGGGAGACCTACCTCGACGAGGACAGCGCCCGCCAGGTGGCCGAGGCGGTGGAGGGGGTCATCCAGCGCTCGCGCATCGACGTGCTCACCGCACCCCTCATCCGCGAACTGGTGGACGCCAAGCTGATCGAACTCGGCTTCGAGAGCGCCCGCCGCATGCACACACGGCTCGGCATGCCGCTGTTCGACGTGGAGGAGCTCCTCGTGCAGCCGAACCGGGAGAACGCCAACGTTCCCCACGGCCCCGAGGCGACGAACCTGACCCTGGCGGAGAACATCAAGAAGGAGTACGCGCTGCTGGCCGTGTTCAGCCAGGACGTCGCCGACGCCCACATGCGGGGCGACGTGCACCTCCACGACCTGGGGTTCATCGACCGCCCGTACTGCTCCGGCCAGAGCCTGGAGTACC
>CAZJSF010000085.1:0-12034 GCA_964548515.1 uncultured Thermodesulfobacteriota bacterium | reverse complement strand
CACGTCAACCAGCCCGGACTCCCGGGGTACGTGGACGACCCGCAGTGCCCGTGCGGGATCGCGGACTACTCCCCGTCTCCTTCGGAGCTCCGGGCCGCCGAACGGCTCTTCACCGGATACGCCCCCCGTCGGGTCGGTGTGCTGCGCCCCTTCGTCGACCTGGTGGCGGTGATGGGAAGTGCGGGGACGGTCGGGTTCTCGGAGGACTCGGACCTCGACGTGTGGGTGTGCTACGCGGGAGCGGCCGCCTCCGGGGCGTCCGTGGAGTTCTACCGCCGCAAGGTGGCGGCCGTGGAGCGCTGGGTGAGGGACCACGGCGGTCTGGAGGCGCACCTGTTCCTTCAGCCGACCGACGGGGTGCGTGCCGACGATTTCGGGGAGACCGGCGGGGAGGGGTGCGGCTCTGCCCTGGGGGCTCTGCTCAAGGAGGAGTTCTACCGGACCGGTGTGCTCCTGGCCGGCAAGGCCCCGTTCTGGCGGCTCGTGCCGCCGGGCGCCTCCCCCGAGCAGTATCGGGAGCATCGGGACGCGCTCCGGGTCTCTCGGACGTTTCCCGGCGGACGCTATGTGGACCTGGGCCCGGTGACGCGGCTGCCCCTGGGGGAGTTCTTCGGGGCGGCCGTCTGGCAGATCGTCAAGGGTTGGAAGGCGCCCTTCAAGTCCGCCCTCAAGATGGGGCTACTGGAGCAGGCGGTGCGCTCCGGGGAGGCCGGCACGCCGCTGTGCGAGCTCGTCAAGGAGGCCGTCCTCGCCGGGGAGCCGGCGGACCCCTACCAGGCGCTCTTCGAGCAGGTCCTCGGCTACTACCGGGCGAACGGGGAACCGGCCGTGGAGGACCTGCTGGCCCGCTGTTTCTACCTCAAGGCCGGTGTTCGGCTGAGCCCCGGCGGAGGGGGGGAGCCCTGCGGTGACGGTGGCTCCGTCGCTGCCCTCCGGCAGTGCGTGCGCGATCTCGGATGGGGGCCGAGGAAGATCCGCCACCTCAACGATTTCGCCTCCTGGAGGTTCGAGTGGATTTGCGGGCTGGCCAGGGAATTGGACCGGTTCTTCCTTCGGGCCTACCAGCGCATTCGGCAGGTCCTCGAGGAGGCGGGCGAGACGCAGCGGATCACTCCCCGCGACCTGACGATCCTCGGCACCAAGCTGCGCGCCGCCTACCGCAGGGCTCCGGACAAGCTGGAGACGCTGCAGTTCGTGACCCCCGGGGTGGAGGAGGCGAGCATTTCCCTCTACCAGGAGGTCGCACCGGACGGGGACGCCCCGTGGAGTCTCTACCGGGGTTGGGTGTCGCCCCTCAACGTGGATGCCCGGGCGGCGAACCGGCTGCTCAGCTGCGAGGACCCGGTCGAACTGCTCGCGTGGGCCGCCCAGAACCGGATCCTCGGTGCGACGACGAGGGTCTCCAGTCACGCCGTGGGGTCGGGTCTCGCGGCCGCCGAACTGGAGGCGGCGGGACAGGCCCTGGTCCGGTTCGCGGCCGGAGGCGACCGGGAGCCGTCCCAGGGGGACCTCCTCTCCCCCTCCCGGCCGCTCCGGATGCTCCTGCTCTCGGGGTTCTCAGGCGCGGAGGGGGAGGTCTCGCTGCTCCAGGGCACCACCTGGGGGGAAACGTACTACCGCCGTTGGCAGGGCCCCGAGGCGTTCCGGTGCTTCCTCGAGCAGGCCTTCGTTCCCTTCCTTCTCGAGGCCCCGCCCCGAGCGCGGGTGGAAGTGCTCGCCCCGAGCCGCAAGGTGGGACCTCCCGGTGGCGGGCAGCGCCAGCTGCAGCGGGAACTGCCGGAGATCGCGTCCTATCTGGGGGGGCCGGACCACCCGGAGGGGGCGCGGCGCCGGCACGTGGGCCTTCTCGCCGGACAGGGGGGCTACGTCCTGGACCGCTGGGGGCCCCGGGACATCCGGTGCCGGGCCTTCCCGGACCCGGCGACCCTGCTCCGCTACCTCGTCGGCATCGGACCGCACGAGCGGGTGGAGACCCGCGTGGAGGGCGCGTCGGACGAGCTTTCGGCGCTGAAGGCCGCCTTCGAGCACTCCGCCCGGGGCTTCGTCGATGTGTTCGTCGCCGAGGAGCGGGAGCAGGAGGTGCTCTACGTCGTCGACGAAGTCGGCAACCTGTTCCACACGGCCCGCGCCTCGGAGGGCGCCCCCTACGCCTTGGCGAAGCTCCTCTTGTTCCTCGAGGGGGTCATCCCCTGCCTGGCCGGCCAGCCGGGCAGCCCCCTGGCCGGGCGGGGCATGGACGCGGTGCGGATCCATACGCTGCTCCCCGGAGCCCCGTGGCGCGTCCTGACGGCCACCCACGAGTACCAGCGGCGGGTCCGCGCGCTGGGCCTGCGGCCCGTGGGGCTCGAGATCGAGAGGGTGGGGGAGGACGGCGGATACCGGATCGCCTGGGGTGACCGGCAGATCGACAGCGGGTCGTTCGAGAACCCCCTCGCCGAGGTCCGCGACCGCATCCGGGAGAGCCGGCGCTCCGGGCTCGACTACGACGTGTTCGTCACCCGCCTCTTCCTGGACGAGGCCTTCCGCGTGCAGTGCTGCGGGAGGTTCGCGACCGCAGGGCACTACCTCTTCTACAAGCGGGCCGTGGAGCAGCGCCTCGCCGTGTGAGGACGACCGGTCGGCGGGACGGCCGTGTCAGGGGTTGGCGTACCGCTCCGGGTCCTTCTCGAACGCCTCCTTGCAGCCCGCGCAACAGAAGTAGTAGGTCTTCCCGCCGTACTGCGCGGTCTCCGCGTTGCGCGGGTCCGTGTCGGTCTCGGAGACCGGGCAGCGCACGGTGACCTCGGTCGACCGGACACCGAGGGCCGGCTCCGGCGCGGCGCACCCGGACAGGACCCCGACGGCCAAAAGGGCGCTCCCGAGGAGTCGTCGCGTCGTTCTCGCAAGATGTTCCATGGGGTGCTCCTCTCCTTCTCGTGGCTCCGCCGAACCCTGCACGGTCGGCGCAGGCTACCGGCGAAGCATGCGTCTGCCCAGCCAGGAGACTCCCAGTTCCCAGGCCCAGCGGCCCCCGTCGATGCGGTAGAGGCCGGCCCGCCGGGCTGCGGCGACCGCCTGGGCGTGTTCGGACGGCGTGGGCCGGCGGTCCAGGGGCGGCAGGCGGTGGGCTTCGCCGACGGGCCGGTACTGGGCCATGATGTTCACGTAGGTCTCGGGGGAGATCTCCCGCGCCAGGAAGTCCACCACCGCCTCGGTCTCACCCAGGCCCCCGGGCATGACGAGGTGGCGCACCAGGAGCCCCCGGCGGGCCACGCCCCGCCCGTCCATCACGAGGTCGCCCACCTGGCGGTGCATCTCCCGCACGGCGGCCTTGGCGACCTCCCAGTAGTCCGGTGCGTCGGCGAGGCGCTGCCCGGTCTCGGGGCTCACCCACTTGAGGTCGGGCATGTAGATGTCCACGACCCCGTCCAGGAGCTTCAGGGCGTCCACCGCGTCGTACCCGCCGGTGTTGTAGACCAGCGGCACGGACAACCCGCGCCGGGCGGCGAGGGCCACCGCGCCGAGGATCGGCGCCACCACGTGGGACGGGGTCACCAGGTTCACGTTGTGGCACCCGCCCCGCTCCAGGGAGAGGAAGGTGCGGGAAAGCTTCGACAGCCCCACCTCGTGCCCCGCGCCCTCCTGGCTGATCTCCCAGTTCTGGCAGAAGCGGCAGCGCAGGTTGCACTCCGCGAAGAAGACCGTGCCGGAGCCGCCGGAGCCCACGAGAGGCGCCTCCTCGCCGAAGTGGGGCGCCACCGAGGCGACCTTGGCCTTGCGCCCGGTTCGGCAGAAGCCCTCCTCCCCCCGGAGGCGGTCCACCCCGCACCGGCGTGGGCAGAGGTCGCACGACCGCATGCGGCGGTACGCGGAGCGGACCGCGGCGGACAGGCGGCCGTCCCCCAGGGACTCCCGGTACGCGGGCTGGAGTGGGCCGTGTCCCATGCTCTTCGCTCCTCAGCTTCGGGAAGCCACCCGGAACTGCGCGGGCCGGATCCTCTCGCTGCGGCAGCGGGGACACCGCCCCGGGGTGGTGAGCCGGTCGCGCTTGCGGAAACCGAAGCCGCAGGAGAGGCACGCGGCGGGGGACTCGGACAGTTCCTCGGTGGAGGGCAGCGACCTGCGGGCGTGCTCGAGGTGCTCGGCGACGTCCCTTTCCCCGAGACCCAGTTCCCGCGCCAGGTCCCGAAGCGTCGCGGGATGCGTCCGCAGGCGCTCGAGCATCGCTCGGCGGATCGACGTGCTCATCGGCTCCAGAAGCCCTCAGGGTCGTAGCGCCGGATCATGTCCAGGTCGGTCGCGGTCGGGAACTCCGTGGAGGGCACCTGGGGCGGGAGCGTCAGGGGCCAGCCGGTGAGGTCGCGGACCTCCTCCTGCGTCACGCCCGGGTGCAGCGAGAGGAGGACCATCTCGCGGGTTCGCGGGTGGAACGTGAACACGGCCTTGTCCGTGATCACCGCCGACGGGCCTCCCACCGGGAGGCCCTGCTGCTCGCGCCAGGGGCCCCCCTGCCCCCAGCCGGGGCTGGTCACGAAGCGCACGCGGGGCACGAACCGGCGGCGCTCGTGTTTCATGACGACCACGAGCCGCCGGGCGAGACACGCGATGTCGCACGCACCCCCGCTGCCGGGAAGGCGGATCCGGTGCGTCCCTTCGGCCACCTCGGTGGTGTTGAGGTTGCCGTGGCGGTCGATCTCCGCCCCGCCGATGAAGCCGAGGTCCACCCTCCCGGCCTGCAGCAGACCCATCGCCGTCTCCATTCCCATGCACATGCGCGCCTCGCGGATGTTCGGCGGGTCGCTCATGGTGATGAGGGGCGAGGAGGCGGGGGTGTCGCGCAGCACGCCGTTCTCGAAGAGCCCCACGGCCTCGGGGGCGTGGGTCGAACGGGCGAGGAGGAACGCGAGGAGGGGAAGCCGCATCCCCACGAACACGAGCTCCCGGTCCCGGATCTCGCGGGCGGCCCTCGCGATCATGAGTTCGGCCTGGGTGTAGGCGGCGCTCATGGGTCAGAACCCGAAGTCCGCTGGGACCGACGGTGCCGGGTCCCGCACGGCGAGGCCTGCCAGCCGCCCCTCGGACCGGAGCAGGTCGACGTAACCGGCGTGGTTCCGCGTGGACAGAACCCAACGGTCGAGCCAGGCGAGGAAGCCCTCCCGGGTCCGGCTCGCCAGGTGGTACCCGCGGTAGAACTCGTGGTCGCGGTTGGCGTACCCCTGGCACGGGGATGGATGGCTTCCCCACCGGGCCTCGGCCACGGCCGCGACCAGGAAGCCGGGAACCAGCGTCCGGTTGGGGTCGCTCGCGACGACAGAGGGCGGGACCACCTCTTCGGCGACGACGATCACCCGGCGGGCCGCGAAGGCTGCCTCCTGCGCGACGCCCAGGTTGCCCCAGACGTGGGCGTTGCCCCGGGCGTCGGCCCGCTGCGCGTGGAGGATCGCCACGTCGGGGCGCAGCGCCGCCACCGCGAGCAGCGGAGTCTCCGTGAAGGGGCAGTTCATCGGGCGAAGGGAGGGGTTGCGCCCGATGAGGTCGCTGCCGATCGCCGTCCGGGTGGGCAGGAACGGCAGGCCCTGGGCCGTGGCCTTGAGTGCCGACTGCAGCGTGAGGTTCGTGTGGTCCACGACTTCCACGGGGTGGGGCGAGCCCTCCTCTACCGCCCTGCGGAAGTTGTAGCCCGAGCCCATCATCACGTTGCCGACCCAGGCGGCGACCACCTTGCGGGCGCATCCCGCCCCCACCAGGGCGTCGAAGAGCATGTCCGAGATGGGGCCCACCAGGGTGAGGTCGCGGATCTCCTGCCGGACGATCTCCCACCCCGCCGCGAAGGGGATCATCGACTCGAGGGCCGCGCCCATCACCACGGTGTCGCCCGGCCGGACGAACTGGCCGATCGCCTCGGGCAGGGTCACGAGCTTGGTGTCCACTCACTCCTCCTCGGCGAAGACCAGGCAGGTGTTGCGCAGTTTCTCGCGGCCCCGCGCCACGATCTCCTCCTCGGTGAGCGTGTCCTTGAGCGTACCCCAGTAGTTGACGGTGTCGCCGATGAGCAGCATGGATACGAGGCGGAACGCGTCGCCGATGAGCTCCACCATGTGGGCGCACCCCCGGGGGCCCCCGAAGCGGCGGTGGACCTCCAGCATGACGCCCCGGCCGATGGTGAGCCCTGCGAGCTTCTCGATCCCCTCCGTGCCCCGCAGGCACCTCTTGAGCGGGGTCTTGCTCATGGAGGCCCGGGCCGACTCGATGGCGGCGGTGGGCGCGTGGACCAGCAGTTCCAGGTGGAAGGAATGCTCCAGGTCGAGCAGGGAACTGGAGACCAGGAGCCGGTCTCCCTCCAGTTGCTTGACGCTGGAGTGGATGCTGCGCTGGAAGATCTCCACGGCGCCTCGCTCTCCGGCCGGAGCTTCGGTCCGCGCGCCGGGGCGGCCGGGAAGCCTCGGCGCGGCTCGGTCAGAACGACGGCGGGGTGACGACCCAGAGCGCCCGCGTGATCCCCGGGCCGGGGTTGCGCCAGCGGTGGGGGGTGGTGGACGTGAAGTAGATGGAGTCGCCCGGTTCCATCCGGTATTCGCGGCCGCCCAGCTCGAAGAGCAGGAGCCCCTCGAGCACCGTGCCGAACTCCTCCCCGTCGTGGTGGTACTCCCCGTCGCTCTCCGCGCCGGGGCGGAGGGTGAAGAAGATGGCCTCCATCTTCCGGTTCGGGACCTTGGACGAGCCGAACTCGAAGATCACCTGGTCCTTCACCACCTCGAAGGGCGTGCGATCGTCCTTCTTGAGGAAGCAGATCTGGTCGGCCCGGTCGGCCTCGAACAGGGAGCCGATGCTCACCCCGAGGGCTTCGGTGATCCTCTTCAGGCTCGCGATCGACGGGGAGTTCCGGGCGTTCTCGATCTGGGAGAGGAAGCTCTTGGAGAACCCCGTCCTGCGGGCGAGTTCCTCCAGGCTGAGGCCCTGGGACCTGCGCTCCTGCCGGAGTCGCTTGCCGAGCATCTCTTCCCTCGGGTGGGGAAAGGGGGAGGGGCTACACGAACTCCGTCTGTGTAAACGAGAGTCCGCTCCTCGTCAACCCACCGGGACCCTGCAGGCCCGTGGGGTGGGCGCGGGGCGGCAGGGGAGGAAGCCTCGGCTCAGGGACCGTTCTCGGGCAGGCGGAGCAGGACCGCGGCCCCGCCCTCGGGCCGGTTGCGCACCTCCAGCGCCCCGCCCAGCCGCTCCAGGTGCCAGGACGCGATCCAGAGTCCGTGCCCGTTTCCGTGCTCGGACTCGCTGCCCGGGGCGGGGCTGCAGACCCGGCGGGCCTCGACGGCTCGCAGCGCCTCCCCGGAGAAGCCCGGGCCACGGTCGCGCACCTCGATGAGGACCGATCCGTCCCGCCGCCACGCCTCCACCTCGATCTCGCCGCCGCGACCCGAGAACTTGAGCGCGTTGGCGAGCACGTTCGCCAGCACCGAGTTGGCCAGGATGGCCGGGCGGGTGCGCACCGTGAGGTCTCCGCCCCCCGCGAGTTCCAGCCTCTGGCCCTTGGCGTGGAGGCGTGCCGCGAAGACCTCGCGAAGGCCGGCGATCAGGTCCCCGAGGGCAACCTCGGACAGGCCCCAGGCGGGAGCGTCGGGCCCCACGGGGAAGCGGACCGAGTCCACGATCTCTTCGATGCGGCCGTTCATGCGGTCGATCTTCTCGACGTCGGAGAGGTCCGCCCGCCCCCGGGACCGGGCGAGTTCCGCCAGGTTCCGGGCGGCCCCCAGCGGATTGGCGATGTCGTGCAGGATCACCCGCTGGAGTCGCCTGTTCTCGTCGAGTTCCGTCTCGAGGGCCCTGGTCTTCTCCTGGAGGGCCCGCACGAGGAGGCGTTGTGCCCACCACACCGCCAGGGATGTCACCCCCGCCGCGAGGGACAGGATCAGGAGGTTGGTGAGGCCCAGGAACTCCGGGTGGGCGAGGGGCCAGTGCCGCGCCATCGTCGCCAGGTATTCCCCCGCCACGAACGCCATGCCCGCGCCGCTGAGCCACGGGTCGCCGAGCAGCGCACCGTAGAGGACGAGGAGCGGCAGGAGGAGGTGGGCGGACGAGATCGGTTGCGGGCCGGCCGGGTACAGGCCGTCCAGGGCGTTCGCCACGAAGGCGAGGAACACGATCCACGACAGGACCGGCCGCCAGTGCGGCCTGCGGGAAACCCCGACCAGGGCCCCCAGCAGGACCGCCGTGTTGGCGATATCGGTCCAGGGGAGAGTGCCGCTGAGTGCGAACCACCGCGCGGAGACCAGGGCGAACACGACGGAGCCGCACCCCAGGATGAAACGGAAGACGAAGAGAGAAACGCGAGAGGCGTCGTGGTCGACGACAGGTTCTCCCGCCGTCGGGTCGGGGTGCCGGCCAGGTTCCCGCATCCTCAGCCTCTCCTCGTACGGACCCGCGTCCCGGGTGCGCGGGCGGGCAGCCGATCCACGCCTTCAATCGCCAAACTGGTGTTCCTCGCCCGGAAAGGTGCCGCCCTCCACTTCGGCCCGGAAGGCCTCGACCGCCGCCCGGATCTCATCGGCCAGGTTCGCGTAGCGCTTCACGAACTTCGGGACGAACCGCTCGAACAGGCCGACGAGATCGTGGAACACGAGGACCTGGCCGTCGCAGGCGGGCCCGGCCCCGATGCCGATGGTCGGCACCGACACCTGGTCGGTGATCCTGGCCCCCACGCTGCTCGGGACGCACTCGACGACGATCGCGAAGGCTCCCGCCTCCTCCAGGGCCGCGGCGTCGTCGAGCAGGGTCCGGACGGCCTCCGGGTTCCGGCCCTGCACCTTGAATCCTCCCAGCTGGGTCGCGGTCTGCGGGGTCAGGCCGATGTGGCCCATGACCGGGATCCCTGCCCGGACGATGGCGGCCACCTTGTCGGCCTGGGAACGCCCGCCCTCGAGTTTCACGCAGTCGGCCCGGGCCTCCTTCACCAGCCGGCCGGCGTTTCGGACCGCGTCCTCGGCGCTGACCTGGTAGGAGAGGAAGGGCAGGTCGCCGACCACGACGGCCCGCTCGGCCCCGCGAGCCGCGGCGGCCGTGTGGTGGACCATTTCGTCCATCGTCACGGCGACGGTGTCCGGGTAGCCGAGACAGACCATGCCGAGGCTGTCCCCCACGAGGACGAGGTCCACCCCCCCCTGGTCCGCGAGGCGGGCTGTCGGGTAGTCGTAGGCCGTGAGCATGGTGAGCTTCGGGCCGCGCTTCTTGCGGTCCTGGAGCTCGCGGATGGAGATCTTGGGCATGGCAGCCTCCGGACTGGATTCGGGCTGGGCGATGGCCTAGCGTAGGCGGGCGGGCAGGGACGCGTCAAAAGGAAGGTGCGGCAGCCGGGGGCGAAGGGAGGCGGCGATGCGGCGAGTCGGTGTGGCGGTTTGCGTGGCGCTGGGCATCCTCCTGATCGGAGGGTGCTCCCGGGATCTCGACGTCACGGTCCGGTTCCGGGAGGTCCACGGACTGCGGGCCGGTGCACCGGTGCTCTGGAACGGGACGCCGGTGGGCCGGGTTGATGAGATCCGCTATTCGCCGGACGGTCGCTTCGAGGTGGGGGTGGAGGTGGAGGAGGCCTTCCGGGACGCCGTGACGGACCGCAGCCTCTTCGTCGTGGGAACCGAGCCCGACGGAGACGATCGGGTGCTGGAACTCGTCGTCGTGGGGGAGGGAGGGGCTCCCTTGCGGGACGGGGCCGTGGTCGACGGGGCGACCCGGTACGAGGCGATGGGGGAGGCGGTCCGCGGCCAGATCGACCGGTTCCTCCGAGACGTGCGGGAAATTCCCGATTCCGAGGCGTTCCGGGAGTTGGAGAAGGCCGTGGACCGGTTGGCCGAGCAGTTTCGCGATGCGGGGCGGGAGGCCCGGGAGCGGCTCCGCAGGGACGTGCTGCCCGAACTCAGGCGCCGCTTCGACGAACTGCGGAGGTGGTTCGAGGAACAGGGACGGGGGAGGGAACTCGATCCCCTGGACCGCAAGATCCGCGAACTGGAGCGGACCTAGACGCCCGGCAGGGGCCCCGGCGCGGCGAATCCGGCCTCCAGGGTCTTCACGAGCCGCGTCAGGGTCCGGTTCACGGGGGTGGGCACGCCCAATCGCTCCCCTTCGCGGACGACCGCCCCGTTGATCCACTCGATCTCCGTGGGGGACTTCCGGTCCACGTCCTGTCCCATGCTCGCCCGGTTGGCGCCGGTGGCGGAGGCGACGTCCAGCACCGACCGGGCCAGGGCCCGGGGGTCCCCCAGGTCGATGCCGGCGGCCCGGGACACGGCGGCGGCTTCCGCCACCGCGTCCGAGAGCACGGCGGCCGCCTCCGGGATCTCCGGGATGCGGCCGTTGAGGAGCCCGGTGAGGGCCGAGAGCGCGTTGATCCCGCAGTTCACCACGAGCTTGCGCCACACGTGGGGCCAGGGGTCGGGCACGGCGCGGGCGGGCAGGCCGCACCGGCCGAGGATTCGCGCGATCGCCTCCGCCGGGGCGGGGGAGCCGTGGTAGGGCCCGAGGACCGTCTCGCCGCTGCCCCCGTGGCGCACGTCCCCCGGGCCGACCAGGGTCGCTCCCTGGGCCGTGACCCCGACCAGCGTCCGTTCGGGGCCGACCGCGCCCGCGATGGCGTCTGCCGCCCCGAGCCCGTTCTGGAGGGTGAGGACCGGGGTCTCCGGGCCCAGCAGCGGCGGGAGCGAACCCAGGGCCGAACCCGTCTGGTGCGCCTTCACGGTCACGAGGACCCAGTCGGCGGGGCCGATCTCCTCGGGTGTCCGGGCCGCACGCACGGGGACCGGCGCCCCCATCGCCGCTCCCCGGACCCGCACGCCGTCCCGGCCGAGGACGGCCACGACCTCTGGGAGCCGGTCTAGGAGCCACACGTCCTCCCCGCCCCGTGCCAGGAAGGCTCCGAAGAGACACCCCATGGCCCCGGCTCCCACCACGGCCGCCTTCAACGGGGGTTGCCTCCGGAGGAGCGCGGGATGCGGAGCGACGTCTCCCGGGAGGGGATGCTCCGGTTCCCGGCCGCGTCCTCGGCGATCACGTGGTAGCGGTAGGACTCGCCCGCCGCGGCGTCCGTGTCCGTGAACGACACCGCCCCTCCCTCGAGTCGGGCCAGGGCGCGCGGTTCCCCCCCGGGCGCGGTGCGGAAGACGACGACGGCCGCGTAGGCTTCCCGGCCCGACGGCGTCCAGTGGAGGAGCACCCCCTCCGGCCCGGCCACCGCCACCAGGTCTTCGGGGGGCAGCGGCGGGACCGCATCCCGCGGGGTCCCGCCCACCCGGGCCCCGGCCCCCTCCACGAGCCAACCTTCGGGAGACCGGGCACGCCACCGGGCCACCCCGTCCCACGCGATCCCGTTGGGGAGTCCGACCACGGTCACCGCCCGGCCCCGGGATTCGGTCGGGGCCCGACGGGTGCCCGAGCTGTCGTACACCTGGAGCCCCTCCGGTTCCCACCCCGCGGGCAGGGAGGGCTCGTCGGCGGACACCGCGAGTTCCCCGTCCGCCCCCTCCACGGCCAGGGCCGGCGGCGCCGGGATGAACCACGCGATGCGGACCGGCGCCGACGGCGGCCCGGCCCGGCCACGGGGGTCCACCGTCTGGACTCGGTACTGGTAGGTGCGGCCTGCCTCGGCCTCGGGGTCGGTCCAGGAGCGGCGGGACAGGCCCTGGGACTCCCTCGCCACCGGGTCCACCTCCGCCGCCACCGTCAGATCTTCGGGGCAGCCCTCGCAGGGGGATTCGCCCGGCGGCCAGGAGGCCCGCAGCACGCGGTAGCCGAAGCCCGGGCGGAGCGGTCGGCCGGCCAGGTCCTCCCGGGGTTCGGTCCAGCTCACGGTGAGCTGCCCCGCCACGCCCGACAGGGAGACCTGGGGCGGGGGCGACGGCAGCGTCAGGCCGGGGGCGATGGGATCCCCCTTGCGGCCGCACCCCGCGAAGGAAAGCAGGAGCAGGCCGGCCGCCGCGAGCAGGGCGCCCCGGGAGCGGCCCGAAAGGACGGGAGCCCTGGGCAAGGGGTCAGCCCCGGCGCGGCCAGACGCGGTCCAGGCGCTCCCGGCCCA
>CAZJSF010000084.1:0-12394 GCA_964548515.1 uncultured Thermodesulfobacteriota bacterium | reverse complement strand
GGGTGACGGGTGACGGGTGACGGGTGACGGGTGACGAGCCGAGGGAGAAGGCGATGCCGGGTTCCTTCCTGCCGAGTTTCCGCGACGAGGGCGAGCTAGCTGCCCACCAGCTCCAGGGGCTCCAGTGGACGGCCCGCCACGCCTACGGGGGGAGCGACTTCTACCGGGACCGGATGGACCGGGCGGGGGTGAAGCCCGAGGACATCCGCACCCTGGGCGACGTGCGGCGGCTGCCCTTCACCACGGCGGACGATCTCCGGGAGGGCTACCCCTTCCCCCTGCGCAGCGTGCCCTTCGAGCGGGTGGTGCGCATCCACTCCTCCTCGGGCACCACGGGCAAACGCAAGGTGCTCTGCTACACCCGGAAGGACATCGAGGACTGGACCCACTTCTTCGCGCGCTGCTACGAGATGGCCGGGGTCGGCCCCGGGGACCGGGTGCAGATCGCGGTGGGGTACGGCCTGTGGACCGCGGGGGTGAGCTTCCAGGCCGGGTGCGAGGCCGTGGGCGCCATGGCCATCCCCGTGGGTCCGGGCAACCTGGACATGCAGTGCCAGTTCCTGGTGGACCTGCAGCCCACGGTGATCTGCTGCACCGCCAGCATGGCCCTCCTGCTGGCCGAGGAGGTGGAGCGGCGCGGGCTGCGGGACCGGGTCCGCGTGAGGACCGTCGTCCAGGGCTCGGAGCGCTGCAGCGACGCCATGCGCCGGCGCATCCTCGACCTGCTGGGCGCGGACCACCTCTTCGACATCACCGGGATGACCGAGCTCTACGGCCCGGGCGCCGGCCTGGACTGCTCCCTCCACCAGGGCATCCACTACTGGGCCGACTACTACCTCCTGGAGCTCCTCGACCCGGAGAGCCTGGAACCCGTGCCCGACGGGGAGATCGGCGAGATGGTGGTGACCACCCTGGCCAAGGAGGGGTCGCCGCTGATCCGCTACCGGACCAGGGACCTCACCCGGCTCATCCCCGGCCGGTGCGCCTGCGGCTCGGTGCTGCCGCGACACGACCGGATCCTGGGCCGGAGCGACGACATGATCATCTTCCGGGGGGTGAACATCTACCCGGGCCAGATCGACGAACTCCTCTCCCAGGTCCGGGGCGTGTCGAGCGAGTACAACATCCAGTTGGAGACCCGGGCCGGCAAGGACTTCATGACGGTCAACGTGGAGCGGGACCCCCTCGGGACACCCCAGGGGGACGCAGAGCTCCGGGCCGAGATCGAGCGCCGGGTCCGCAACCAGATCCTCGCGTCCGCCGAGGTGCGGATCGTCGAGTACGGCCACCTGCCGCGCAGCGAGAAGAAGTCCAAGCGGGTCTACGACGAGCGGAGCGGCTGAAGCCGATGGCGAGCGCAGCCCCCCTGCACGAGGCCGCCGAAACGGCCGCCTCCCTGGCCGAGAGCCAGCTCCGGGGTCTCCAGTGGACCGTGGGCCACGCCTACCTGGGGAGCGAGTTCTACCGGCGCAAGCTCGACGCCGCCCGGGTGGGGCCCCAGGACATCCGGACCCTGGAGGACCTCCAGAGGCTGCCCCTCACCACGGCCCACGACCTCCAGGCGGGCTACCCCCTGCCCCTGCTCTCGGTGCCCCGGGAGGACTTGGTCCGGGCCCACTCGGCCTCGGGCACCACGGGCAAGCGCAAGATCCTGTGCTACACCCGGCGGGACCTGGCGGAGTGGACGAGCCACCTGGCCCGCTGCCTCGAGATGGCCGGGGTGGGGCCGGGGGACACGGCCCAGATCGCGGTGGGATTCGGCCTGTGGACGGCCGGGTCGGGGTTCCAGGCGGCCTGCGAGGCCGTGGGAGCGCTGGGCGTCCCCACGGGGCCGGGGAACCTGGAGATGCAGTGCCGGCTCCTGGTGGACTTGGAGGCCACGGTGCTCTGCTGCACACCCAGCATGGCGCTCCTGCTGGCCGAGGAGGTGGGCCGCCGCAACCTGCGGGAGCGCCTCCGGCTGCGCACCGTGATCCAGGGCGGCGACCGTTGCGGCGAGCTCACCCGGAGGCGCATCCAATCGCTCCTCGGGGTCGAGCACGTCCACGACCTCACCGGCTTCACCGAGCTCTCGGGCCCGGGAGCGGGCGTCGAGTGCCGCGAGCACCGGGGCATCCACTACTGGGCGGACTGGTACCTCCTGGAGCTCCTTCACCCCGAGACCCTCCGGCCCGTGGCCGAAGGGGAGCTCGGCGAGATGGTGGTGACGACCCTGACCAAGGAGGCCTCGCCGCTCCTCCGCTACCGCACCCGCAACCTGACCCGGCTACTGGACGGGCCGTGTCCCTGCGGCTCGCCCTGGCCCCGCCACGACCGGATCCTGGGCCGGGACGACGACCTCTTCGTGTACCGTGCCGTGGGCATCTACCCGAGCCAGATCGAGGAGATCCTGTCCCAGAGCCCGGGGGTCTCGAGCGAGTACCAGGTGGTGCTGGAGCGGCGCTACGGCAAGGACCTGATGACCATCCGGGTGGAGCGCGATCCGGCGGGGAGCCCCCTGCGGGACGAGGCCATCGAGACCGAGATCGAGCACCGGGTGAAGCACCAGGTGCTGGTCTCGGCCGAGGTGGAGGTGGTGGACTACTCGACCCTGCCCCGGAGCGCGGGGCGGGCCCAGCGGGTGTTCGACCGGCGCTGACCCCCGTGTTTCTCCCTCTCCCCCGCGGGGGAGAGGGGCGGGGTGAGGGGGCGTTTCCGAGACGCCGCCCCACCCCTCACCCTAGCCCCCTCCCCGTGAAGGGAGAGGGGATCTTGAGGGATCCGGCATGCACGCCTTCGAGTACCTCCGCCCCGAGACCCTGGACGAGGCCCTGTCGCTCCTGGCCGAGCGGGCGGGCGCCGTGCCCGTGGCCGGCGCCACGGACGTCTGGGTCGGGCTCGCCGCCGGGAAGATCGCCCCGCCGGCGCTCGTCTCCCTGCGCCGGGTCCCGGGCCTCCGGGGCATCCGGGAGGAGGCGGGGGGCCTGGTGGTGGGCGCGGCCACGACCCACGCCGAGGTGGAGGACTCTCCGCTCGTGGCCGACCGGTTCCCGGCGCTCCGCCGGGCGTGCGCCGGGGTCGGGTCGCGGCAGGTGCGGAACGTGGGCACCGTCGGGGGGAACCTGTGCAACGCAGCCCCGTCGGCGGACAGCGCCGTGCCCCTCCTGCTCTACGACGCGGTCTGCGTGGCCCGGGGTCCGGAGGGAGAGCGCGCGATCCCGGTGGAGGAGTTCTTCCTGGCGCCGGGCCGCAGCGCCCTGGGCCCCGGCGAGCTCCTCGTGGAGGTGCGGGTCCCCGCCCCGGCGCCGCGAGCCTTCGCGGACTACTGGAAGCTGACCCGGCGCAAGGCCATGGAGCTGCCGATCCTCGGCGTCGGGGTGCGGGTGAGCTGCGACGATGCCGGCGTGGTCCGCGAGGCCCGCATCGCCCTGGGGGTGGCGGGGCCCACGCCGCTGCGGGCGCGCGGGGCCGAGTCCCTGCTGGAGGGCCAGCCCCTCACCCGGGAGGGCGCCGCCGAGGCGGCCGAGGCCGCGGCCCGGGAGGCCCGGGTCCGGGACTCGTGGCGGGGGAAGGCCTGGTACCGGCGGGAGATGATCCGGGTGCTGGTGCTGCGCGTGCTCGACAGGACGGGGGCGCTGGAGGGGGAAGGGTGACGGGTGAAGGGTGACAGGTAACGCGTGACAGGTGACAGGTAACGGATAACGCGTCACGGGTCACCCGTCACGCGTCACCAACTCAGAGGTCCGAGAGCCATGGATCAGATCCTCAGCATGAAGGTCAACGGGGAAGCGGTGTCGGTGCGGGCTAGGGGCGAGTGGAGCCTGCTGCGGGTGCTGCGGGAGGAACTGGGGCTCGTCGGGGCCAAGGAGGGGTGCGGCGCCGGGGAGTGCGGCGCGTGCACGGTCCTCGTGGACGGGGAGGCGGTCAACGCGTGCCTCTTCCCCGCCCTGGAGGCGGAGGGCCGGAGCGTGCTCACCATCGAGGGGCTCGCCGCCCCGGGGGGCCGCCTACACCCCATCCAGCAGGCCTTCGTGGAGCACGGGGCGATCCAGTGCGGGTTCTGCACGCCGGGCATGGTGCTCTCGGCCAAGGCCCTCCTCGATCGGTGGCCCGACCCGGACGACGCCGCGATCAAGACCGCCCTGGCCGGCAACATCTGCCGGTGCACCGGCTACACCCAGATCCTCGAGGCGGTCCGGTCCGCCGCCCAGACCCTCCGGGAGGTGACTCGTGGCTGACCTCTGCGCGGTCGGGAAGCCCATCCCCAAGGCGGACGCGAGCGAGAAGGTCGTGGGCCGCACGGTCTACGTCCACGACCTGGTCCTTCCGGGCATGCTCCACGGGAAGATCCTGTACTCCGAGCGCGCGAGCGCCCGGGTCGTGTCCATCGACACGGCCGAGGCCGAGCGCGTGCCCGGGGTGCGGGCCGTGATCACCGCGGACAACACGCCGGAGATCCGCTTCGGGTTCCTCAAGGACAACACGGCGCTCAAGAAGGGGCGCGTCCGCCAGTACCGGGACGAGCTCGCCGCGGTGGCGGCCACGACCCCGGAGGCGGCGGAGGAGGCCCTCTCGAGGATCCGGGTCGTCTACGAGGACCTGCCGGCGGTCTTCGACCCCGACGAGGCCCTGGCCGACGGCGCGGTCCTGCTCCACGAGACCGACGCGAAGGGCAAGCCGCTCAAGGACAACCGGCTGCGGCTGCCGTGGAAGGTGGAGGCGGGCGACGTCGCGGCCGGGGAGGCCGAGTCGGCCTTCGTGGCGGAGGGCGAGTACGACGCCGGGTGGGTGACCCACTGCTGCCTCGGCACGTCGGGGTGCGTGGCGAGCTTCGACACCCGCGACGACCTCACCGTGCACTCCAACACCCAGATCCCGAGCCTCGCGAAGAACGACTTCCAGGAGGCCCTCAAGGCCATGGGGGTGCGGGGGAGGGTGCGGGTCGTGAACACGGCCGTGGGGGGCGGCTTCGGCTCCAAGCTCGACACCTACGCCTACGAGTACATCGCCATCCTGCTGGCCCACCGCACCCGGCGGCCGGTCAAGATCGTGTTCGACCGCGAGGAGGAGTTCGTGGCCACCTCGCCGCGCCAGCCCACCCGCATCCGCATCCGGCAGGGGTGCGACCGGGAGGGCCGCCTCACCTTCCGCGACATCTCCATGGTGCTCGACAACGGGGCCTACACCTCCTGGGGCGCCACCACCCCCACGGTGATGATGATGCCCTCCACCAGCCTCTACCGGGTGCCCAACATCCGGTTCCGGGCCACCTGCGTGTACACGAACAACACCTACGCCCAGGCGATGCGCGGGTACGGCACCCCCCAGGTCACCTTCGCCATCGAGTCGAACCTGGACGAACTGGCGGAGAAGGCGGGCATCGACCCCTACGAGATGCGGCTGCGCAACGCCAACCAGGCCGGCGACGTGACCCCCCAGGGGTTCCGCCCGGCCACCTGCGGCCACCGGGCCTGCCTGGAGGAGGTCGCCCGGCGGCTGGACTGGCCCGCCGCCCGCGCCCGCCCCAAGTCCCGGGGCCGCAAGGCGCGGGGGGTCGGGATGGCGTGCCTGATGCACGTCGGGGGCGGGGCGAAGATCTACAAGTCCGACGGCTGCGGCACCATGATCAAGATGGACGACCAGGGCCGGGTCGACGTCTTCAGCGGGTCCATGGACATCGGCCAGGGGCTCGACACGGTGCTGCGCCAGATCGTGGCCGAGACCCTGGGCATCCCCGTCGCCCACGTGAACGTGGTCGTGGGCGACACCGACGTGTGCCCCTGGGACGTGGGCGTGCACGCCAGCCGGTCGACCTTCGTGGCCGGAAACTCGGCCCAGGCCGCGGCGCGCACCGTGCGCGAGCAGATCCTGGCCTTCGCCGAGGAGGTGCTCGAGGCCCCGAAGGAGATCCTCTCCCTGCGCGACGGGCAGGTGGTCTGCAGCGAGGACGCCTCCAAGAACACTCCCCTGGACAAGATCCTCCGCAAGGCCCACTTCGCGTCGAGCGGCAACACCATGTTCATGGCCGCGGAGTTCTTCGAGCCCAAGACCGACCTGCTGGCGGGCGACTTCAAGGGGAACTTCTCGGCCTCCTACGCCTGGGGCTGCCACGGCGTGGAGGTGGAGGTCGACACCGAGACCGGCCACGTGGAGATCCTCCGGTACGTGGCCGCCCACGACGTGGGCAGGGCCATCAACCCGATGCTGCTCAAGGGGCAGATCTACGGGGCGGGCCTGATGGGCGTCGGGTACGCCCTGACCGAGGAGATGATCTACGAGGAGGGGCGCCTGAGGAACCCCAACTTCCGCGACTACAAGATCCTCACGGCCGCGGACGCCATCCCCGTGGAGCCCGTGCTCGTCGAGACCGACGACCCCTCGGGCCCGTACGGCGCCAAGGGGATCGGCGAGCCCGGCCTGGTGCCCACGGCCCCGGCCATCGCCAACGCCATCTACGACGCGGTGGGCGTGCGCCTGCACTCCCTGCCCATGAAGCCCGAGGCGGTGCTGGCAGCGATCCTGGGCCGAAGGGCGGGTGACGAGTGACCCGTGACGAGTGACCCGTAACTCGTAACCTGTCACCCGTCACCCGCAACAGGAGCCCCATGCGCCTTCACTCGAGTCTCACCGATCTCCGCATCGCCGTCCGGGGGGCCGGGGAGATGGCCACGGGCGTCGCCCACCGCCTCTTCCGGAGCCACCTGCGGGTGGCCCTCACCGAGATCCCCCACCCGCTGGCCGTGCGGCGCAAGGTGAGCTTCTGCGAGGCGGTGTGGGACGGAGCCGCCGAGGTGGAGGGCGTTCGGGCGAGACGGGTGGAGCGGCCCGGCGACTTCGAGGCGGTGCTCGCCGGGGGGGAGATCCCGGTCCTCGTGGACCCGGAACTCGCGTGCCTGGCCTCCTGGCGCCCGCACGCGCTGCTCGACGTCGCGGTGGCCAAGCGCAACCTGGGCACCCACCGGGACATGGCCGACCTGGTGGTGGGCTTCGGCCCGGGCTTCACCGCCGGGGAGGACGTGGACGTCGTGGTCGAGACGAACCGGGGCCACGACCTGGGGAGGCTCCTCTACGCCGGCTGCGCCGAGCCGAACACCGGGGTCCCCGGCAGCACCCTCGGCTACGCCGGGGAGCGCGTGCTGCGCTGCCCCGGCGACGGCGTGTTCGAGGCGGCGGCCGAGATCGGGGATCCCGTGGAGGCGGGGCAGGTGGTGGCCCGGGTCGGCGGCTCGGACATCCGCGCCGGGATCGGGGGAGTCCTCCGGGGCCTCCTGCGCCCGGGCCTGCGGGTCACCCGGGGGCTCAAGGCCGGGGACGTCGACCCCCGGGGCGTCCGGGAGGCGTGCTTCACCATCTCGGAGAAGGCCAGGGCCCTGGGCGGGAGCGCCCTCGAGGCCCTCCTGGCGCGCTTCAACGCCTAGGAGGGCGCACGGGCCGCCCCGGTCGGGCGTGGGGGCGCCCGGGGCCGCAGAGACGGTGTTTGAAATGGCGGCCCGGCCCGGTGTATTGGTTAGGGCCTCCCGTTCCCCGGCCAGGCCGGAAACGACCGAGCGGGGGCTCCCCCGGGACGGGCGAGCCGCCGCGGATCGAGCCACTCCGAGCTCTCGGACGAAGGTTCCGAGGCCCTACCATCGCAGAGGAGGGACACCATGAAGGCGCGCAGCATCCTCTCCACCCTGGGGGCTTTCCTGGTCGCGGGGGTCCTCGCCACAGCCGCGGGCGCGGCCGACAAGATCAGCCTCACCTACGCCAACTTCCCGCCGGCGCCCACGTTTCCCTCGGTGCAGATGGAGACCTGGAAGCAGAAGGTGGAGAAGCTCACCGGAGGCAAGGTGGAGGTGAAGACCTTCCCCGGCTCCACGCTCCTGGACGCCAAGGGCATGATGGACGGGGTGATCGACGGGGTGGCCGACATCGGCTGCCTGGCGTTCCCCTACCAGCCGGGCCGGTTCGAACTGCTCGAGGGCGTCGACCTGCCGGTGGGCTTCACCAGCTCCAAGGTCGCCAACGCCGTGCTGTGGGACCTCTACGTCAAGTACCAGCCCAAGTCGCTGGCGAAGGTGAAGATCCTCGCCCTGTTCACCGCGCCTCCGGCCCAGGTCATGTCCAAGACGCCCATCCGCGCGCTGGCGGACCTCAAGGGCTACGAGCTGCGGGCCACGGGCGCCGGGGTCAAGCCCCTGCAGCTGCTCGGGGCCGCACCCGTGGCCATGCCCCAGTCGGAGACCCCCGAGGCCCTCCAGAAGGGCATCGTCAAGGGCGTCTTCTCGTCGCTCGACGTCCTCAAGGACTTCAACTTCGCCGAGATGCTCCGGTACGCCACGGTGACCGACCTGCAGACCACCTCCTTCGGGGTGGTGATGAACCGTGCGAAGTGGGACTCCCTGCCCGACGACGTGAAGCGGGTGTTCGACGAGGTGGCCCGGGAGCACTCCCTGTGGGTGGGGGACTACGTGGACGACCACGGCAAGGAGTCGGTGGCGTGGTCGAAGGAGAAGTACAACCTGGAGGTGATCCGGCTCTCCCCCGACGAGTACAAGGGCCTGCACGAGGCGATGAAGCCCGTGATCGACGGGTGGGAGGCCGATCTGGCGGCCAAGGGCATGGCGTCCAAGGAGTTCCTCGCCGACCTGTTCGCCCTCAAGCAGAAGTACGAGGCGGAGTTCGGCAAGTAGCCGCGCAGCAGGGCGGGCGGTCCCCGAAGGGGGGGCCGCCCGCGCCCGCGGGGGACCAATCCATGACTTGGCTTCGGCGCGCCACCCGACTCCTGAATTGGTGGATGCTCTGGGGGGCTTCCGTCACCCTGGTGGCGACCATGGGCGTCGCCGTGGCCAACATGTTCCTGCGCCCCCTCGGCCGCCCCATCCAGGGGTCCTTCGAGCTGATGGGGTTCGGGGGCGCCGTGATCGCCGGCTTCGCGCTCGGCGTCACCCAGGAGCGCCGCAACCACATCTTCGTGGACATCCTCTTCGAGCGCTTCGGGGCGGGGGCGAAGCGGGTCCTCGAGGGGACCTCCCACCTCGCGTGCGGGGCCTTCTTCGGGTTTGCCGCCTACCGGCTCACGTTGCTCGGGCTCGACATGATCCGCACGGGCGAGGTGTCCGAGACCCTGCGCATCGCGTTCTACCCCTTCGCCCTGTGCGTCGCGCTGGGGCTGTGGGGCCTGTGCCTCACGCTGTTCGCCGACGCCTGGGAGACCTTCTCGGGGCGCGGGGAGAAGGCCTGATGGAACCGGTCACGGTGGGCCTGCTGGGCATTGCCGCGCTCATGGCGGTGCTCTTCCTGTTCCGCACCCCGGTGGGCTTCGCCATGGCCCTGGTGGGCTTCCTCGGCTTCGCCCAGGTCGTCAGCCCCCGGGCGGCCCTGAACGCGGTCTCGAGCTCGCTCTGGCAGACCTTCTCCTCCTACGGGCTGACGGTGATCCCGCTCTTCATCCTCATGGGGAACATCTGCTTCGCCGCCGGGGTGAGCGAGCGCCTGTACCGGGCCGCCTACACGTGGTTCGGGCACATCCGGGGCGGGGTGGCCATGGCCACCGTGATGGCCTGCGCCGGCTTCGCGGCGATCTGCGGGTCCAACGCCGCGACCGCCGCGACCATGAGCACCGTGGCCCTCCCGGAGATGCGGCGGTTCCGGTACGACATGGCCCTGAGCACGGGGTCGGTGGCCTGCGGCGCCACCCTCGGCGTGGTCATCCCCCCGAGCGTGGTGCTGATCCTGATCGGGCTGTCCACCGGCGACTCCATCGCCCGGCTCTTCTTCGCGGCGGTCATCCCGGGCGTCCTGCTCACCGTCCTGTTCCTGGCGACGGTGTGGGTGGTGTGCCGGTTCCGGCCCCAGGCCGGGCCGCGGGGCCCCGCGACGACCCTGCGCGACAAGGTGGCGAGCCTGCCGGGGTCGGTCGAGATGCTGATCCTCTTCGCCGTGATCATGGTGGGGCTCTACGCGGGCTGGTTCACCCCCACCGAGGCGGGGGCGGCCGGCGCCTTCTTCGCGCTGGTGATCAGCGTCGTGGGGCGGCACCTCACCTGGAAGAAGTTCGTCGGCGCGGTGAACGACAGCATCCGGATGTCCTGCATGATCCTGGTGATCGTGGCGGGCGCGGTGATCTTCGGGCGGTTCCTCACGGTCACCCGCATCCCCTTCGAGGCCGCCGAGTGGATCGCGGCGCTGCCCATCCCCCGGGGCGTCGTGCTCGTGCTCATGCTCCTGATCTACGCCGTGGGCGGGGCGATCATGGACGCCCTGGGCCTGCTGATGATCACGATCCCCATCTTCTTCCCCGTGGCCGAGCGCCTCGGCTACGACCCGCTGTGGTTCTCGGTGGTGGTCACGGTGGTCACGACCATGGGAGCGGTCACGCCGCCGGTGGGGGTGAACGCCTTCGTGGTGGGCGCCATCGCCAGCGACGTGCCCCTGACCACGGTCTTTCGGGGGGTGGCGTGGTTCCTGCCGGCCTTCGCCGTCGTCATCGCGATCATGATGGCCTTCCCATCCACGGCCACCTACCTGCCGCAACTGCTCCACTGAGCGCAGCGGGAGAGCCGCGTCGGCGCTTCCTCCGTTGGGAGACAGGAGAAGTCCCATGAGCCACCCGGCCGATCCCCCGCGACGGGACCCCACACAGGCCATCCTGCAGGCGTCGCGCGAAGAGCCCTACGCCCGCAAGATGGGCCTGCGGTGCCTGGAGGTGGGGGAGGGGTCCTGCCGCATCGAGATGACCGTCGCCGAGGACATGGCGAACCTCTTCGGGATGGCCCACGGCGGTGCGGTGTTCAGCCTGATCGACGAGGCCTTCCAGGTCGCGGCCAACGCCGAGGGGGTGGTGGCCTACGCGCTCAACCTCTCGGTCACCTACGTGGCCGCCTGCTACCCGGGCGACCTCCTGGTGGCCGAGGCCCAGGAAGTGGCGAAAACCGGCCGCACGGCCACCTACGCGATCCGGGTCTGCCGGGGCGAGGGCGAACTCGTGGCGACCGCCCAGGCGCTGGCCTACCGGAAGGGAGGGGCCCCTCCGTTCCTCGCCGGCGGCAGCGGAGGGTAGATCCCCTTCCTCCACGCGGGCGGGTATGGCGCTTCGCGCCGGCAGCCCGCAACCGTGGCCTCCTCTCTTCCCAACTTGTCGCGGGTTCCCACTGATCCAGACCGGGGAGTAAGGGGCCGAGTTCCGGACTTGGCCCCGGACTGTTGGGAGTACGCGGAGGCTGGTCCGTCCCAGGATCGTTCTGGTGCCTAAGAGGAAGTTTCTTGCGCGGCGTTAATGGATTCGCTATATAGGGGGCCCGCGCTTGGAACTGGAAGGAAGAGGAGGAGGACTGATGGACCGAAGAATGCTTCTCCAGATGACCGCCGACATCGTAGCCTCCCACGCCTCGATGAACGAACTGACCCAGGAGGATCTACTCGCCGGAATCGACCGGGTGTTCACGAAGCTCGCCGCTCTTGGCGGCGGGGTCGAGGACGAGGTCGAACTGCCCTTCGAACTGGAGGCGCCCGCGGAGGAGAACTTGCAGCCCGCGGTGCCGCTGGACGCCGCGTTCGGCGCGGAGAAGGTCTTCTGCATGGTTTGCGGGAAGGGCATGAAGACCCTCAAGCGGCACCTCGCCACTGCCCACGACATGAAGCCCGGCCAGTACCGCCGCACGTTCGGCGTGCCCGCGGGGACCCCCCTGGTGGCGAAGCAGTACTCGGCCGCACGCAAGAAGATGGCGAAGGACCTCAACCTCGCCGACCGCCTGGTGGATGCGCGGGCCGCCCGGGGCAAGAAGAAGGGCAAGTAGTCAGACAGCTGGGCGTTCCAGGGATATGTGAAAATATTCCAGGAGAAAGTGAAAAAATGAAATTCGGGTGACCCCCTCCCGCGTGGAGGGCTCCCGAAGGACGTCGGATCACCGATCCTGGTGCCCTGGACCTCTCGACAACACCGTCAGGCCGATGCCCGGCCGGGGAAACCCGGTCGGGCATCTCCTTTTCCGTCCCCACCGTGTCAGGAGTCGGTCCCGGACCTGCAGGAGGGAGGCGGTCGTGCCGACCAGTAGGGCCACGAGTCGAGACTTCCGGAGGTAGGAAATCCCGGCTGCGCCGGGAGACGGCGTGCTCCGCGAAGCGGGCTTCCGCGTCGCCCGCCAGAGGCCATTGCGAAGTACTCCGGAACCCTGTTGGCTTCTGCGACATCCGCGTGGGACGAGATGAAGGTTCGGGGTTCCCGGGGGGGTACACGGCAAGACGGTCGACGTCGCCTGCTGTGTCGAATTCCGAACAAGAGAGGACGGACAATGGGAAATCGAGTCATTCGGAATCGGATGCTCGCTGCGGGGGAGCCCCGGCGCCGCACCCTTCGGACAGCCTTGGTGCTCCTCGCCCTGTGGCTGTGCTCGGGCTGCGCGTTCGTGCACCGCTACGACGCCCAGTGCGGCCG
>CAZJSF010000083.1:0-12400 GCA_964548515.1 uncultured Thermodesulfobacteriota bacterium | reverse complement strand
GAGGCGTCCCGCCCGATGCCGAGCTGCCGCGCGAGGCCGAAGGCGCTCATGCCGTAGATGATACCGAAGTTGACCGTCTTCGCCTCGCGCCGCATCCGGGCGTCCACCTCCCGCGCCGGCACCCCGAAGATCCGGCTCGCCGTCTCGGCGTGCACGTCGCGCCCGTCCCGGAACACCCGGGTCAGGCCCGGGTCCTCGGAGAAGTGCGCCAGGATGCGGAGCTCGACCTGGGAGTAGTCCGCCGAGAGGAGGCGGAACCCCTCCCGAGCGACGAAGGCCTCCCGAATCCGCCGGCCCTCCTCCCCCTTGACCGGGACGTTCTGCAGGTTGGGTCCGCTCGAACTGAGCCTCCCGGTGGCGGTCACCGTCTGGTGGAACCTCGCGTGGATGCGCCCGGTCGCGGGATCCGCCAGGGCCGGCAGGACGTCGATGAACGACCCCTTGAGCTTGGAGAGGCTGCGGTGCTCCAGCACCAGGGCGGGGAGCGGGTGGTCGAGGGAGAGTTCCTCCAGGACCGAGGCGTCGGTGGAGTAGCCGGTGGCGGTCCGGCGCACCACGGGCAGCTTGTGCTTCTCGAAGAGGATGCGGCCCAGCTGCTTCGGGCTGTTGGGGTTGAACTCCTCCCCCGCCGCCTCGAACAGCCGGGCTTCCAGGTCCTCCAGCCGCCGGCCGTACTCCTCCCCGAGCCCCCGAAGCGCCCTGGAATCCACCATCACGCCGCGGATCTCCATGTCCGAGAGGACCGGGATCAGCGGATTCTCGATCTCGCGGTACAGGCTCCCGAGCCCGGCGGACTCCAGCTCCCCTTCCAGGAGCAGCGCCAGGCTTCGCGCGGTCCGGGCGAGCCCCCCTCCCTCGGGGGCCGCGGGGATGGCCCGCTCCCGCGCCAGGTCCGAGAGGGGATACCCCCTCCTGCCCGGGGCGAGGAGGTACGCCGCCACCTCGCAGTCGAGGCGGATGCCCTCCAGGGCGAGCCCGCGCCGGCCGAGGAGGGTCCGGGCCCGCTGCAGGCCGTGCCCCACCACCGGCACTCCCGGGTCCGCCAGCGCGCGGGCCCACCCGTCCGGGATCTCCTCCGCCGGGCACGCCACCGAGGTCTCCTCCGTCGCGAGGTGCCAGGGCTCCCCTCCCTCGCCGGGCACCACCGCGACCCAGTCCGCGGGCACGTCCCCGGAGACCTCGACCGCCGACTGCGGCTGCCGCTCGTCCTCCAGGTCCAGGTCTCGGAGGAACCGGTGGAACTCCAACTCGGTCAGCAGATCGGCGAGCTCGGCGCGGTTCCGGGGGCCCGGCGCGAGGGAGTCCGCGTCCGCCTCCACGGGAACCCCGGTGTCCACGGTGATCAACGGCCGGTTGGCCAGCACCCGCTCCGCGTGTTCGCGCAGGGCCTCGCCCCGCTTGCCCCCCACTTCTCCCGCCCGCGCCACCACCTCCTCGACGCTGCCGAAGCGCGCCACCAGTTGCGCCGCCGTCTTGATCCCGATCCCCGGAACCCCCGGCACGTTGTCCACGGCGTCGCCCGCGAGGCACAGGACGTCCACGACCCGGTCGGGGGGGACCCCGAAGCGGTCCCGGACCTCGCCGGGGCCCGTGAACCGGTCGCGCATGGTGTCGAGGAGCCGGATCCGCGGCCCCACGAGCTGGCACAGGTCCTTGTCGCCGGTGACGATCGTCACGTCCCTCCCCGCGTCCGAGAGGCGCCGCGCCAGCGTGGCGAGCACGTCGTCGGCCTCGACTCCGTCGACCATCAGGAGGGGGATCCCCAGGGCCCGGACCGCCCGGTGCACGAAGGGGATCTGCGAGCGGAGGTCGTCGGGCGTCGCCTCCCGGTTGGCCTTGTACTCGGGGTAGAGGTCGTGGCGGTGGGAGCGCCCGGGGGGATCGAAGACGACGGCGAGGCCCTCGGGAGAGTGCTCGCGCAGGATGCGGAAGACCATCGACAGGAAGCCGTACACCGCGTGGGTCGGCTGCCCCCTGGAGGTCTGGAGCGCGTGGAGGGCGTGGTAGGCGCGGTAGAGGAGGTTGGTCCCGTCGACGAGGAAGTAGCCGCCCATCGGCGCTATTCGACCCGACAGCCCGCCGTGGCGAGGACCGCGCCCGCGGCGTCGCGCACCTCCACCGTCCAGTCGCCCCTCCACGAGGGCGGAACGGCCTTGCTGCTCCACGTCCGCCACACCGGGCCGCTCACCGTGAGGGCGACGTCCGCGACCTCGCGGCCGTCGTAGATCCACACGTGCCGGACCCGGTCGCCCTCGCCGGCGCCGCGGACCTGGGTGAAGAAGTACAGCCGCCCCACGTCGGCGGGGAACGTCGCACCCTCGCCCACCGGCTCCCGGGCCTCCACCGCCGTCGCGACGGCGTACCGCTCCACCGACACGCCGGCCGCGGCGGCCGTCGCCAGCCCGAGCAGGACGCCCGCGGCGGCGAGCAGGCCGACGCCCCTCCGGGCCTCCCGGAGGACGGAGCACACCCGTTCGCGGGCCGCTGCGGGGACTCCCGTGCCGGAAACCGCTGCCGATCGAAGCGCCATCGTTCCCTCGTCTCCTCGGTTGGGGGCCTCGGCGAGCGCCGCCCCGTCGGCGGCCCGCACCCGGGCCGGGTGGAACCCCACGGCCTCCCTCGCCTTCACCCCTGCAGTTCGCGGGCCGCTTCCACGGCGAAGTAGGTGAGGATGAGGTCCGCGCCGGCGCGCTTGATGGAGAGCAGGCTCTCCATCATGAGCCCCCTCCCGTCGCCCCAGCCGAGGCGATCCATGGCCTTGACCATGGCGTACTCCCCGCTCACGTTGTACGCGGCCGTCGGGAGGCCGAACTCGTCCTTCACCCTCCGGATGATGTCGAGGTAGGGCAAGGCCGGCTTGACCATCACGAGGTCGGCGCCCTCCCGGACGTCCATCTCGACCTCCCGGAGGGCCTCGTCGGAGTTGGCGGGGTCCATCTGGTAGGTCTTGCGGTCCCCGAACTTCGGGGGAGACTCCGCGGCGTCGCGGAACGGCCCGTAGAAGCTGCTGGCGAACTTCGCGGCGTACGCCATGACGGGGATCCGGCCGAACCCTTCGTCGTCCAGGGCGTCCCGGATGGCCCCCACGCGCCCGTCCATCATGTCGGAAGGCGCCACCATGTCGGCGCCGGCCCGGGCGTGGGACACGGCTTCCCGGGCGAGCAGTTCCAGCGTGGGGTCGTTGGCCACGTCGCCCTGCTCGATGACCCCGCAGTGGCCGTGGTCCGTGTACTCGCACAGGCACACGTCGGTGATGACGCACAGGTCCGGGAGGGCGTCCTTGAGGGCCGCGATCGCCCGCTGCACGATCCCGTCGTCCGCGTAGGCCCCCGAGCCCAGGGCGTCCTTGTGGTCCGGGATCCCGAAGAGGATCACCGCCGGAACCCCGAGGCCCCACGCCTCGCGCGCCTCCCGCACGGCCTCGTCCACCGAGAACTGGTGCTGGCCGGGCATGCTCGCGATGGGGTTCCGCACCCCCTTCCCCTCGCGCACGAAGAGGGGGTAGATGAAATCCGAGGGCGTCAGCGCGGTCTCCCGCACCATGCGCCGCAGGGTCTCGGTGCGGCGAAGGCGCCTCAGCCGAAGGGTCGGAAAGTCCATGCTCGTCCTCTCGAGTCGAAGGCGGGCCCCGGCGGGCGCCACCCGGGCGCGCCCTGCCCGCTCGTCTTGGGGCGGGCCGGAGGGGTCCCGCCCGGGGAAGGAGCCCGCACCTACCCATAGCGGTAGCAGATTCCCATGCCGCCCATCGGGTAGCGCCAGGAGATGTTGTCGTGCGGGCACACCAGCCGGCACGTGCTGCACTCCAGGCAGTTCTCGAACTGCACCACCAGACGCGAGGCGTCCGCCTCCCACCGGTAGGTCCCGGCCGGGCACGCGGCGACGCACTCCCGGCGCGCGCACTCCCGGCACCGGCCCGGGTCGCGCACCTCCAGGTGGGACGACCGGTCCGGCCGGGTCTCGTTGGCGTAGAGCCTCTCTTCGATGGTGGGCCTGCGCTGCTCCACGACTCCTCCGCCGGGCTACCAGTTCCGGGCCAGGTACTCCAGGATCCTGTCCGTCTTGCCGTACCCGAGCAGGCGCAGCGCGTTCCGCAGCTGGAACGCCGTCGTGGCGAACGGGAGGACCCCCACGCGGCGCTGGAACAGCTCCCAGAGTTCGCCCCCGCGCTCGCAGCGGGGCGCCCCACCCACCCGGGTCAGGGCCTCCGCGGCGGCGGCCAGGGCCTCGGGCCAGCGGGAGAGGACGTGGGGATTCTGCTCGAGGAAGCGCGGCCAGTCCCGGTAGTGCTCCATGTCCTTCAGGACGAAGCTGTCCTGCAGGAACCTCCGGTAGCAGGACAGGGTCGACGCGGAGAAGTCGCCCGCACCGTGCGCCGCGAGCACCGCGCGGCCCGCCATCACGCCGGAGGCCATGGCGTAGTTGGAGCCCTCGTGGCTGGGGGAGGTGCTCACCAGTCCGGCCGCGTCGCCGGCCAGGAGCAGGCCGTCCCGGTAGAACTGGGGCAGGCCGTCGTAGCCGGTCTCCGGGATCAGGTGCGCCCCGTACTCCAGGAGTTCGCCTCCGGCAAGGAGCGGGGCCACGGCCGGGTGCGACTTGAACCGGTCCAGGACGTCGGCCGGGGCCAGACCCTTCTCCGCCAGGTCCGAGACGTAGACCACGACGCCGACGGAGACGCTCTCCCGGTTGGTGTAGAGGAAGCCGGCTCCCCGCAGTCCAGCGGTCGCCTCCCCCACGTACTCCCAGGCCGCCCCCTGCCCTCCGCGGACCCCGAACCGCTCCTCGATCGTCGAGGCCGCGAGGCCGATCGTCTCCTTGACCCCCAGCGCCGCCCGGCGGCCGGAGAGCGGCGCCCGCAGGCCCTCCGCCTCCGCCAGGGGCGAGTTGGCCCCGTCGGCGAGGACGACCACGGACGACGCGATCCTGCCGGCCTCCGGGCTCTCTCCCTCCGGCATCCTCGCCTCGACGCCCACCACCCGGCCCTGGTCGTCCTTGAGGGTCCGGTCCACCACGACCCCGGTCACCAGTTCCACGCCCTCGGCCTCCGCCTGGGCGGCGAACCAGCGGTCGAAGCGCGCCCGCAGCACCGTGTAGCTGTGATTGTGGGGAGGCTCGTCCCAGGCCCCGGCCCGAAACGAGGTGGCGAGCTCCGAGTCGGCGGTGAGGACCGAGAGGCCCTTCCGGGAGACGTGCCGCTCCAACGGCGCGCCGCTCTCGCGGAACCCGGGGAGGAGTTCGGCGAGCACGTTCGTGTAGAGGACCCCGCCCATCAGGTTCTTGGACCCCGGGTAGGGTCCGCGCTCCAGGAGGCATACCCGGAGGCCGCCCCGGGCCATGGTCAGGGACGCGGCGACCCCCGCCGGACCGGCCCCGACCACCACGGCGTCGTAGCGGCTCATGACGCGCTCCCCCCGCCGGCCGCCGCCAGGGACGCGGCGACCCGGGGCCCCAGCGTCTCGGCGTGTCCGGTGCAGTCGTTGATCCCGATCCCGTAGTAGGCGTTGCCCCCCAGGTGGATCCCGCCCAGCGCCGCCGCCCGGGCCTCGATCTCCCGGAGCCGCTCCCCGTGCCCGACCACGTACTGGGGGATGGCCCTGGACCACCGCACGATCTTCGCGTACGCGGGAGGCGCCCGCAGGCCGAGGGTCCAGGCCAGCTCGTCCCGCACGGCGGCGAGGAGGTCCTCGTCGGGGAGGTCGACCAGCTCCGGGTTCCTCGCCCCGCCAACGATCTGGGTCAGGAGCACGTTGCCCTCGGGAGCGCGGCCGGCGAAGATGGACGAACTCCACAACGACCCCAGGATCCGCCGGCCCTCCGAGGACGGGATGAGGAATCCGAACCCGTCCAGGGGGTGGGCGACCTCCGCGCGGGAAAAGCCGAGGCACACCACCGCCGCCGGAACGTAGGGGATCGCGTACATCTTCTCCGCCAGGGCGCCGTCGTGGGCTCGCAGCAGGCGCGCCGCGTCGTAGGCCGGCGTCGCCAGGACCACCGCGTCCGCCTCCAGGCGGTCGCCCGCCGAGGTGCGCACCGTCCAGCGCCCGTCGACCCGCTCCATCTCCTCGGCGCCCACCCCCGTGAGTACCGTCTGACCCTCGAGGCTCTCCGCCAGCAGGTCGATCAGCTCCCCCGTGCCCTCCCCCAGGCTCCACAGCACGCCCCCCGGCCCGGCGCTCTGGGGGCCCTGCCTGCCCATGGCCTTGGCCATCTTCTGCATGGCGAGCATGCCCTTGAGGAGCCCGCCGAACTGGGCCTCGAGCTGGGCCACCTTGGGGAAGCAGCTGCGCAGGCTCATCACGCTCGGGTCGCCGGCGTAGATGCCCGCGCTCATGGGGTCGATGAGCTTGTCGAGCGCCTCGTCCCCGAGGCGGCGGCGAACGAACGCCGCCACGCTCTCGTCCTCGCTGGGGTCGCCCTGGGGCAGGAAGAACTCGGCCCCGAGCCGGAGCTTGCCCCGGATGGAGAGGATGTCGGAGAGGAGGAAGCTCACCGGGTCCTCCGGCAGCTGCCGGAGCTCGCCCCCGGTGAAGACGAAGCGCTTGCGCGCCTTGTCGTTGGAGCGCAGCAGGCGGTCCCTAACCCCCAGCCGATCGGCGAGGGCGAGGGTGGAGGGCTTGTTGTCCAGGAACCCGTTCGGCCCGTGCTCGCAGAGGTAGCCCTCCTCGCGGCTCGAGCGGATCTTCCCGCCGAGCACGGGGTCCCGCTCCAGCAGCGTGAGGCGCACCGGCAACCCCCGCTTGTCCGCGTCGTCGAGAACCGCCCGGGCCGCCGCGAGCCCGGAGAGCCCCCCGCCGACCACCACCACGTGCTTCATCCGGCCTCCGCCACCGTTAGGAGAATCGGGCGGTCAAAATACGCGGCGGGCCTCCGGGCGGTCAAGGGACACACCCCCCGCCGGCCGACCCCGGCCCCGCGTCCGGGCCCCCGCAGAGGTGCAGGGCCACCCGGGCGGCGAGCCGGGCGTTGGCCACGAGGAGCGCCTCGTTCGCCTCCACCGTGCGTCCGCCGGTGATCTCCGCCACGGCCCTCAGGAGCACCGGCGTGACCGAGCCCGCGTCCCCGGCCGACGCGGGCAGGCGCCTCAGGGCTTCCTCCACGGCCCCCTCCACCGCCTCCCGGTCCAGCGAGGCCTCCTCGGGCGGGGGGTTGGCCAGCACCACCGCCTGGGGGAGCCCGAGGGCGTCCCGGCAACGCACCACGGCCGCGGCCTCCTCCGGCGAGTCCGCCCGGTGCCCGAGGGGGAGCCCGGAGCTCCGGCAGAAGAAGGCGGGCAGCTCCGCCGTCCCGTACCCGACCACGCACACGCCGAGGGTCTCCAGAACCTGCAGGGTGCGGGGGACGTCCAGGATGGCCTTCACCCCCGAGCACACCACGCACCCCCCGAAGCGCCCGAGCGCGGGGAGGTCGCCGGAGACGTCGAAGCGCTCCCCGACGCCCCGGTGCACGCCGCCGAGCCCGCCCGTCGCGAACACCCGCACCCCCGAGGCCCGGCACGCCCAGAGGGTGGCGGCCACCGTGGTTCCGGCGTCCGCTCCGCCCGCCGCCAGCGCCGGCAGGTCCGCCAACCCCGCCTTGCGCACCGGGCCCGCCCCTCCCAGCCGCTCGACGCCGCAGGGGTCGAGGCCCACGTGGAGCACCCCTCCCAGAACGCCCACCACGGCGGGAACGGCCCCCTCCCGCCGCACGGCCTCCTCCATGGCCCCCAACGCCTCGCGGTTCCTCGGACGGGGGAGACCGTGGGTGAGCACCGCGGTCTCCAGCGCCACCACGGCCCGCCCGTCCCGGAGGGCGTCCCGCACTTCATGAGCGACTCGAAAACAAGGTCCCACCCGAGTTCCCTCCGGCTTCCCGAGACCGCGGCACGGCCACAGGGTAGCGCGTGCGGCGGCGTCCGGGAAACGGCCGATGCCCCCGGTGCCGGGGGAACCACCCGCCACGGATGCACCCTTTTCCCCCAGGGAGGCGCAAAACGGCTTGAATCCAAGCAAAACGGGATGGTAGTTTTCCAGACTCGGATCGGGGCCGACACGATCGGCTCCGTTGGAACGAGATCCATTACGGCAGGAGGACCCATGTCGCACGTCCAACGCTTCGCCGCCCTGGTGCTCACGATCGCGACCCTGACCTGCTTCGTGGACTCGACCTCGGCCGCCGCGTTCAAGAACGTCCACGAGGGGGACGAGGCCCCCGCCTTCACCCTCCCGGACCCGGACGGCAACCCCGTCGAACTGGCCGCGCTGCACGGCGAAGGCCCCCTGACCATCCTCGTCTTCTGGGCCACCTGGAACCCCAACTCCGCGCCGCAGCTGGCGGACGTGCAGAAGCTGGTCGACGCGTTCGGGGACAAGGGGCTCAAGGCCGTCGGGGTCAACGCCGAGGGTGCGGAGGCCCCTCCCGGCCTCGCGACCCTGGTGAAGACCTTCCTCGAGGAGCACAAGATCGGCTTCCCCGTGGCCCTGGACAAGGAACTGGGCGAGTACAACGGCTGGGGCGTCGTGGCCCTGCCGGCCACCGCCTTCCTGGACCGGGAGAGGAAGGTGGTCTACGAGTTCTCCGGGCACCCGACGAGCGCCTACGAGGACATGGAGGGGAAGGTCAAGGAGCTGCTCGGGCTGAAGGAGGCGGAGGCCGCCGCGGAGAAACCCAAGCACGAGCGGTACCACGCGGACAAGAAGATCCAGCTCAACTACGGGCTGGCCCGCACGCAGTTCGAGCGGGGGCAGTTCTCCAAGGCCCTCGGGAAGCTCGAGAAGGTGCTCGAGGAGGACCCGAACTTCCCCGACGCCCACGCCCTCGACGGGCTGATCCACCTCGGCCTCCAGGCCGAGGACAAGGAGGGAGCGGGCGACAAGGCGCGCCAGGCGTTCCAGAAGGCCGTGGAGCTCGACCCGGCCCTCCCGGCCGGCCTGGCCGGCCTCGCCCACTTCGCCCTGGCGGACGGCGACGTGGCCAAGGCGGTGGAACTCACCCGCGCAGCCCTGGAGCACACCGAGGAGGACGAGATCGCACGCCTCTGGCCGGCCGGGGCGGAGCCCGCCCCGCAGGAACAGGAAAAGGCGAAGGAACAGGCGAAGGGAGAGCCGCAGGAAGAGGCCGAGACCGGCGGGGCCGCCGCCGCGGACCCCGTGGCCCGGCTGGACGGGGCCGCCGCCGCGCTGGAGGCGGGAAAGACCGACGAGGCGAAGGCCGAGGTCGGCCCGGTGATCGAGACCCTCCTGGGGATCCCCGAGGGCCCCGGGGCACGGGCGCGCAAGATGCTCGAGCAGATGCAGAAGAAGTAGAACGCCCCGCGGGTCGACCCTCCGGGAGCCGGGGCGATTCGTCTCGGCTCCCGTCGTTTCGGGGCCCGGCCCCCCTCCGGGGCGGGGTTCCGGCGCACGACCCCACGGCACCGGAGAGCCGTCCCATGGCCCGACTCCCCTACGACTCGAACCCCGCCCTGTTCGGGGCGGACCCGAAGGAGGGCATCGTCGCCGTCGAGCCCGCCGGCGACGACCGGGTCGTGCTGTACGTCCGCACCGAACGCGGGATCCTCCGGGAGGAGGACGGGCTCGCCCCCTTCCTCCTCCTGGAGTCGTCGGACCTCCTCACCGGGTGGAGCGGCCCGGTCCGGCTCGAGCCGTTGGAGGGGCCGTGGGACTACAGGGTCCTGGCCCGCTTCCCGGGCTGGAAGGCCCTCCGGGCGGCCCTGCGGCACCTCGCGGCCGCGACCGGGCGCACCCCGGGGGTGCCGGACGGCCCCTTCCACTTCGTCTCCGACCCCGTGCAGCAGTACCTGATGGCGAGCGGGAGGACCCTGTACAAGGGGCTCCGCTTCGAGGACCTGCACCGTCTCCAGGTGGACATCGAGACCACGGTCAGCGAGGGGTACGAGTTCCCGAACGCGCTCCGGGAGGGCGACCGCATCACCCTGGTCAGCCTCTCCGACTCCCAGGGGTGGGAGGCGAGCCTCCGGGGCGACCGGCTCCCGGAACCCGGGATGCTGGAGCGCCTGGGCGAGCTCCTGCGGGAGCGCGACCCGGACGTCCTCGAGGGCCACAACCTGTTCAACTTCGATCTCCCCTACCTGGAGACGCGGGCTTCGCGCTTCGGCGGCCGGTTGGCCTGGGGCCGCGACGGCTCCGAGGCGCGGGGGCGCCCGAGCCGCTTCCACGCCGCCGAGAGGACGATCAACTACCGGCGCTTCGACGTGCACGGCCGCCAGGTGGTCGACACGCTCTTCCTCGTCCAACTCTACGACGTCGGGACCCGGGAGCTCGAGAGCTTCGGCCTCAAGGCCGTGGCCCGTCACCTGGGCGTGGCGCCCGAGGACCGCACCTACGTCGACCGCTCGGAACTTCCCGGCCTGCACGAGAAGGACATGGACCGGCTCGTGGCCTACGGCCTCGACGACGTGCGGGAGACCCGCGAGATCTCCCGCGTCCTCGGCCAGAGCCACTTCTTCCAGACCCAGGTGTTCCCCCTGAGCCACCAGAACGTCGTCGCCCGGGGAAACGCCACCAAGATCGACGCCCTCTTCCTGCGCGAGTATCTGCGCCGTATGCGGGCGGTCCCGCGGCCGCCGGAGCGCAGCACGTTTCCCGGCGGGTACACCGACCTCTTCGTGGAAGGGGTCGTCGGCCCCGTGGTCAACTGCGACGTCCAGAGCCTCTACCCTTCGGTGATGCTCTCCTGCGGCATCCGGCCCGCCAGGGACGACCAGGGCGTCTTCCCGAGCCTGCTCGGGGACCTCACGGCCTGGCGGCTCGACGCCAAGGACAAGCTCCGTGCCGCCCGGGCCCCGGAGGAGCGGGCCCTCCTCGACGCCCTCCAGGGCACCTACAAGGTCCTGATCAACTCCTTCTACGGGTACCTCGGGTTCCCCCAGGGCCACTTCGCGGACTTCGAGGCGGCCGCCCGCGTGACCGCCGAGGGGAGACGGATCATCCAGCAGGTGATCGACGAACTCCGAGCCAGGGGGGCCCGGCCGGTGGAGGTGGACACCGACGGCGTCTACTTCGTGCCGCCGGACTCCGTGCGGGGCGCCGACGCGGAGTCGGCCTTCGTGGAGACGATCCGGGACACGCTGCCGGAGGGCATCCGGCTCGAGATGGGCGGACGGTACCGTGCCATGCTCTCCTACAAGGTGAAGAACTACGTCCTGCTCACCTGGGAGGGCGAACTCCGGATCAAGGGCTCGGGGCTCCGGTCCCGGGGGATCGAGCGCTTCCAGCGGGAGCTCATGGAGGAGATGTTCCGGGCGATCCTGGAAGGGCGTCCCGCCGACCTGCCGGCCCTCCGGGACCGCTGCGTCGAGGAACTGCGCTCCCACCGCCGGGGCCCGGACTGGTTCGGCAAGACCGAGACCCTCCACGACAGCCTGGAGGTGTACCGCCAGAAGCGCTCGAAGAGCAGCCGGAACGCGTCCGCGGCCTACGAGCTCGCGCTCGCGTCGGGCCGCCCTTTCCAGCCCGGCGACCAGGTGACGTACTACGTGGCGGGCGAGGGCGCCAGGGTGCGCGTCTTCGAGAACGCGCGCGCGGCCGCGGAGTGGAACCCCGACGCGCCCGACGAGAACGTGGACTATTACGTCCGGAAGGCCCTGGACCTCTACGAGAAGTTCCGTGTCTTCGCCGGACCGCGGGAACCGGCCCAGATCGACCTGGGCCTCGCCGAGTAGCCCGGGAAGGGCCCGGGCGAAACCCCCGGGCGTTTCATCGGTAACAAGGGGGGATTCCGCGGTCCCCCTCACTTCCTCCGGGGAGGAATCGATGTTCCAGGAGTCCGAGGTCGTCAACCTCCTGGTCGGTCTCGGGTCGGCGATGGTCGTCGCCCTGATCGCCCGCCGGGTTCCGATGCCCAAGGGGGGCTTCCTGTACGGCGGGTTCGGCTCGCTCCTCCTCGGCTACGCGTTCACCGTGCTCGAGGGGTTCGCGTGGCCGGAGGCGCTCAACGTCGCCGAGCACCTGTGCTACGCAGCCGCCGGGGTGCTCTTCCTGGCCTTCGTTGCCGGTGCGGCCGCTCCCCGCGCCGCCGACCGGGAGGGCCCGTGAATCCCGTCGCCGTCGCCGACCTCGTGTCCACCCTCGCCTTCGCGGCCGCGGCCCTCCTGGTGCCGCGCCTCCCCCGGGACCAGTTTCCGAAGGAGTGCCGCGTGCTCCTCTCGGTGTGCTTCGGGATCTACGCCCTCGTGGGTCTCTCGAACGTCCTCCAGGCCGCCGGGATCACCGACGCGGCGGACGTGTACGAGGACTCCGCGGAACTCCTCTTCATCCCGTTCTTCGTGTACTTCATCTACGCCTTCGGCAACGCCCGGCAGCGCCGCTCGCGGGAGGAGACCGAGCGCGCCCTCCGGCAGAGCCAGTCCCGGTACCGCACCCTCGTCGACAACATCGACCTGGGCATCACCCTCATCGACGCCTCC
>CAZJSF010000082.1:0-12497 GCA_964548515.1 uncultured Thermodesulfobacteriota bacterium | reverse complement strand
CTCGACCTCGACAACGCGTGCGTGCTGGAGAGCGAACTGTTCGGCCTGTGCTTCTCCACGGCCGACCAGAAGGAGGGGATGTCCGCGTTCCTCGAGAAGCGAAAGGCGTCCTTCCAGGGACGGTGAGGCCGGAGCCGCGCGTGCGGGCTCGATCCCGAGCCGGACAGGAGGCAGGGCATGAACTTCGAGTTGGATGACATCCAGACCATGGTCCGGGACACGGCCCGGAAGTTCGCCCGGGACGAGGTCGCGCCACACGCGGCCGAGATGGACAAGACCGCCACCTTCCGCATGGACCTGGTGCGGCAGATGGGCGAACTGGGCTTCCTCGGCGTCGCCGTTCCCGAGGAGTACGGCGGCGGGGGGATGGACTACCGCTGCTACGCCATCGTGGTGGAGGAGCTGTCGGCCGCGTGCGCGTCCACGGGGGTGGTGGTCTCGGCCCATTCGAGCCTTTGCTGCGACCCGATCCTCAAGCACGGCACCGACGAGCAGAAGCGCAGGTACCTGGTGCCGCTCGCCTCCGGGAAGATGCTCGGCTGTCTCGGGCTCACCGAGCCCCTGGCCGGGAGCGACGCCGGGAACCAGAAGACCACCGCGGTCCTCGACGGGGACCAGTGGGTTCTCACCGGCTCCAAGATCTTCATCACCAACGGCGGTCCCGCCGGGGTCGCGGTGGTGATCGCCGCCACGGACAAGGCGGCCGGCCACAAGGGGCTCTCCGCCTTCGTCGTGCCCGCCGACGCCCCCGGTTACAAGGTGGCCAAGGAGGAGCACAAGCTCGGCATCCGCGCGAGTTCCACCGCGGAGCTCGTCTTCGACGAGTGCCGGATCCCCAGGGAGAACCTCCTCGGGAAGCCCGGCGACGGGTTCAAGATCGCCCTCCAGACCCTGGACGGGGGCCGAATCGGGATCGCGGCCCAGGCCGTGGGGATCGCCCGGGGGGCCATGGAGCACGCCGTCGCGTATTCGCGCGAACGGGTCCAGTTCGGGCAGCCCATCTCGAACTTCCAGGCCATCCAGTGGAAGCTCGCCGACATGGCCACCGAGATCGACGCGGCCCGGCTGCTGACCTGGAGGGCGGCGTGGATGAAGGACTCCGGATTCAAGAACTTCGGCAAGGAGTCGGCGATGGCGAAGCTCATGGCTTCGGACGTCGCGATGAAGGTCACGCGGGAGGCCATCCAGGTCTTCGGCGGCTACGGCTACATCGACGAGTACCCGGTGGAGCGGTTCTACCGCGACGCCAAGATCACCGAGATCTACGAGGGAACGAGCGAGGTGCAGCGCATGGTGATCGCGCGTTCCGTGCTGCGGGATTGACGGACAGGCTCAACACCGACCAGAGGAGGCGGCGATGAAGATCATGGTTCCGATCCGGCGGGTGCCGAACCCCGACGTGAAGGTGCGGCTGAAGAAGGACGGCTCGGGCATCGAGACCGAGGGGGTGAACTTCCTGATCAACTCCTTCGACGAGTACGCCATCGAGGAGGCCGTGCGGCTGACCGAGAAGGGCGGGGGCGAGGTGGTCCTCGTCTCCATCGGCGGACCGGAGAACGAGGAGACCCTTCGCGCCGGGCTGGCCCTCGGGGCCCACCGCGCATACCTGGTCACCGTGTCCGAGGCGCTGGAGAGCTCCGCCGTGGCGGACGTGCTGGCGGGCGTGTACCAGGCGGAGAAGCCCGACGTCGTGATCGCCGGGAAGCAGTCGGTGGACACCGACAGCAACCAGGCCTCGCAGATGCTCGCCGCGAAGCTCGGCGTGCCCCAGGCGTGCTTCGCCTTCCGGCTGAGCATCGAGGGCGGCAAGGCCGTCGTGCAGCGTGAGATCGACGGGGGCTTGGAGACGAAGGAGGTGGGGCTGCCCTGCGTGATCACGGCGGACCTTCGCCTCAACACGCCGCGCTACGCGAGCCTCCCCGCGATCATG
Source organism: uncultured Thermodesulfobacteriota bacterium (assembly GCA_964548515.1). Lineage (GTDB taxonomy): Bacteria > Desulfobacterota > Deferrisomatia > Deferrisomatales > JACRMM01 > CAZGRT01. Next base: position 10,567 of record CAZJSF010000082.1, on the reverse strand, counting down.
AAGGCCAAGAAGAAAGAGGTGAAGAAGGTGACGCCCGCGGACCTCGGCGTCGAGCCCAGGAACCGGACGAAGATCCTCGGGTTCGTGGAGCCGCCGGCGCGCAAGGCGGGGCAGCGGGTCGCGAGCGTGGAGGAACTGGTGGACAAGCTCAAGAACGAGGCCAAGGTCATCTGACGGCGGAAGCCCGGATCCACGAACGCCCAAGGCGTATAAGGAGAGACCCATGTCGATTCTCGTGATCGCGGAGATGAGGGAGGGCGACGTCCGGCACGCTTCCTACCCGGCCGTAACGGCGGGGAAGGCCCTGGCCGAGACGCTGGGGACGGACTACGACGTGCTGGTCCTCGGCAAGGGGGCCGGCGCCGGCGCGCAGAAGCTCAAGGACTTCGGAGCCAAGACGGTCCACTTCAGCGAGGCGGCCGCGGTGGCGGACTACACGGCGGAGGCCCACGCCTCGGCGGCGTGCTCCCTGGTGAAGGAGAAGGGGTACAAGGCCGTGCTCGCCCCGGCCACCACCACCGGGAAGGATCTGCTCCCGCGCCTGGCGGCGCTGCTCGACGCGGGGATGGTGAGCGACGTCATCCGGTTCGAGAAGGGAGAGGGCGGGGTCGTGTACGTGCGGCCCATGTACGCGGGCAACGCGGAGGCACGGGTGACCGTGGCGACGGACGTCCACGTGCTCACGGTCCGGGAGGCCGCCTTCGACGCGGCCGCTCCCGGCGGGGTGCCCGCGGCCGTGTCGGAGCTCGCGGTGCCGGCGGACGCGGCCTCCCTGCCGGCGAAGTTCGTCGCCTACCAGCTCACCAAGTCGGCCCGTCCCGAGCTCACCGAGGCCAAGACCGTGGTCACGGCCGGGCGAGGGGTGAAGGACGCCGAGGGGGTGAAGGTCGTCGAGCAGCTCGCCGACCTGCTCGGGGCGGCCCTCGGGGCGAGCCGGGCCGTGGTGGACGAGGGGCTGCTTCCCAACGACCTCCAGGTGGGCCAGACCGGGAAGATCGTGGCGCCCGACCTGTACGTGGCGTGCGGCCTCTCCGGGGCGATCCAGCACGTCGCGGGCATGAAGGGGGCGAAGGTCATCGTGGCGATCAACAAGGACGAGGAGGCGCCGATCTTCGAGGTCGCCGACTACGGGCTCGTGGACGACCTGTTCAAGGCCGTCCCGAAGCTGCTGGAGAAGATCCGAGAGGCCAAGGCCTGAGCCGTTCTCCGGTGCGCCGTGCCGCCCTTCGCGCGGCACGGCCGTCCGGGCCGTGAGGTTGGAAGGGGCGATCATGGTCAACGGTTTGGATTTCGGACTTCTCCTGCTGGTCGCCGCGGTGTTCGCGGCCGGGGTCGCGGTGAAGGTGGGCCGCATCCGGCTGGGTGCCGCGGAGGACCGCGGCGGCGACCATCGCCACCGCGCGTTGGAGCTGTGGCGGGCCGTCGCCGGACACCGGAGGATCCTGCGGGAGCACCCGGTCGGGCGCAACCACCTGTTCCTCTTCGCGGCCTTCGCCCTGATGCTGCTCATCATCGTCGCGGTCCAGGTGTCCTTCCGCCTGCCCGCGGTCGTGGCCGGGCCGCTGAGCCTGCTGGTCGAGGCGCTCGGCTGCCTCGGCCTTTACGGGACGTGGCGCCTGTGGCGGCGCCGCTACCGGGAGCGGCCGCCTCAGCTCGACGAGAAGCCGCAGGACCGTTGGGCCCTGCTCCTCCTCTTCTCGCTCTTCGTCACCGGTCTCCTCCTCACCGGCGTCCGGATCGGAGTGACCGGGGGAGGCTGGAACCTCTGGCACCCGGTGGGGTTCCTCCTGAGCCTGCCCTTCCAGGCGCTGCCGGCCGAGGTCACGGCGTGGCTCGTGCGCGTGGTGTGGCGCCTCCACCTGCTCCTGGTCCTCCTGACCGTGGCCTCCCTGCCCTTCGGGAAGTTCTCCCACGTCCTGTTCGGTGCGGCGAGCGTCTTCTTCCAGAACCTCGGCCCCAAGGGGGCCTTCCGGCCCGTGGACATCGAGAACTCCGAGGTGTACGGGGTCGGGCAGGTGGAGACGTTCTCCTGGAAGCACCTGCTGGACCTGGAGGCCTGCGTGCGCTGCGGCCGCTGCCAGGCCCGGTGCCCCGCCCACGCCACGGAGAAGACCCTCAACCCCAAGAAGGTCGTCCAGGACCTGAAGGCCCACTGGCTGGCGAAGGCCCCGGCTCTGCGGAAGGGCACCGCCGAGGCCTTCGAGGACACCCTGATCGACGGCGCCGGGGTGCAGCAGGCGGACCTGTGGTCCTGCACGACGTGCCGGCACTGCATGGAGGCGTGCCCGATGATGATCGAGCACGTCGACAAGATCGTCGAGATGCGCCGCCACCTGGTGCTGATGGAGGGGCAGATGCCCCCCGAACTGGTGACGGTGAACAAGAACCTCGAGAACAACTTCAACCCCTGGGGCGTCGGCTGGTCGGCCCGAAACGACTGGATGGCGCGCCGGGGCGTGCAGCCGCGGGTGCTCACGGAGGAGGAGAGCCCGGAGTTCGACGTCCTGCTCTGGGTGGGCTGCGCGGGGGCGTACGACGACCGGTACCAGAAGGTCGTGGCGGCCACGGTCCGCCTCCTCGACAGGGCGGGGGTGCGCTTCGGAATCCTCGGCACGCAGGAGAAGTGCTGCGGCGACCCGGCCCGGGCGACCGGCAACGAGTACCTGTACCAGACGCTGGTGGCCGAGAACATCGCGGCCATGGACGCCGTGGGCGTGCGCCGCATCGTCGCCACCTGCCCCCACTGCCTCAAGACCCTGTCCAAGGAGTACCCCCAGTTCGGCGGCAACTACGAGGTGGTCCACCACGCCGAGTTCCTCCTGGGGCTCGTGGCCGAAGGCCGCCTCCGGCCGGTGCGGCCGAACGCGGCCCGGGTGACGTTCCACGACTCGTGCTACCTCTCCCGCTACGCCGGGGTGGTGGACGAGCCGAGGCAGCTGCTCGGGAGGATCGACGGGATCGAGGTGGTGGAGATGGAGCGCTGCCGGGAGGAGAACTTCTGCTGCGGCGCCGGCGGGGGGCGCATGTGGATGGAGGAGGAGAGCCCCCGCATCAACAACGCGCGGGCCGAGGAGGCCCTGGCCACCGGGGCCGAGGTCATCGGCGCCGCGTGCCCCTTCTGCCTCACGATGCTCACCGACGGCGTGAAGGCTCACAAGCGGGAGGACGACGTGCGGGTCCTGGACCTGGCCGAGATCCTCGAGAAAGCCCTGGGCTGAGGGGAGGAGCCGCGATGCACAGAGCCGCCGTTCTCGCCGTTGCCCTGGGGATGCCGCTGCTCGCCGCGGGGGCCCGCGCCGAGCAGCCGCCGTCACGGTTCGTTCCGCCGACGGAGCGGATCGAGAAGCCCTACACGAACGACAAGTGCCTGGACAAGTGTCACGGACTGGAGGGGTTCGGGGCCGGCTCCGCGGACGGGGTGCTTCGCGACCTCCACGTGGACCTCCAGAGATACGTCTTCTCTACCCACGGCCAGAAGGGGATCGAGTGCGTGGACTGCCACGCGGACGCCGATCCCAACGCCCACCCGAGGACGGGCTACCCCCGCGTGGACTGCCGCGCGTGCCACAGCGAGGTCCCGCCCCCGGGCGTCTTCCCGCCCGACGCGCTCAAGCGTCTCGAGGCCAAGGGGATCAAGCCACCGCCCAAGGAGGCCCGCAAGGGAGAGGGCTGGGCAAAGACCGAACACGGGAAGGCTTGGGAGCAGGCCAATCCGGCAGCCCCCTTCTGCCCCCAGTGCCACACGGCCCACTACGTCAGGAAGAGCGAGGATCCCGAGTCCACCGTCGCGAGGGCCGGCCTGCCGGCCACGTGCGGCGCGTGCCACGTGGATCAGGTGCGCTCCTACGACGTGGGGGGGGCTCTGGCCCGGTTCCGCATCGGCGCCCACGGCAAGGGCGACCTCTCCGACCGGTACAGCGTGTGCGAGTGCCTGGGCTGCCACCAGGGGGAGGCCGCCCACGGAGAGGAGGCCGTCACGGAGCAGCGGTGCCCCGCGTGCCACCGGGTGCCGGAGACGAAGGGGGAAAGCGTGTACGCCTCCCTGCACATCCGGCCGCTGGCCTCCGACCAGCCCGTGGCCGGCGCGCTCCGGTGGCTGTACGGTCTCGGGTTCTGGGGCGTCGCGGGGCTCGGTGCCCTGCTGGCGTTGTTCCTCGGGTTCTCCACCCTGTACCGCCGAAGCGACGGCTGAGGCCGAGGGGAGCTCTGCATGGCCAAGACGCGCTACGGATTCCTGGTCGACCTGCGGCGGTGCATCGGGTGCCGGACCTGCCAGGTCGCGTGCAAGGCGGAGAACGACGTGCCGCTCGGCGTGTACCGCACGTGGGTGAAGGAGGTGGAGAAGGGGACGTACCCCAAGGTGCGGCGCCACTTCGTCCCGATCCTGTGCAACCAGTGCGAGGAGCCGGCCTGCACCACGGTGTGTCCCGTGGTCGCCACCTACAGCCTCCCCAACGGGATCGTGTACATCGACCCCCACCGCTGCATCGGGTGCCGGTACTGCATGGCGGCGTGCCCGTACGCCGTTCGGTTCATCCACCCGACCCGGGAGGTCGCCGAGAAGTGCGACTGGTGCTGGCCCCGGGTGCGGGACGGGTACGGCCCGCCCGCCTGCGTTTCCGCGTGCCCCACCGGGGCGATGGTCTTCGGAGACCTGGAGGACCCGGGCAGTGCCATCGCGCGGACCCTGGCGCGGGAGTCGGCCGTGGTCCTCAAGCCCGAGACCGGCAACCAGCCCCGGGTGTTCTACATCGGCCTGGACGACGAGGCCGCCCGGCTCGTCGGGACGCACGGGGAGGAATGAGGCCATGACGCTGCTCTACACGGTTCCCCAGCAGGAAGCCTTCGGCCTCTCCATCGCGATCTACTTCTACCTCACGGGCCTCTCCGCCGGGTCGTTCATCATCTCGACGCTCGCCTACGGATTCGGGTTCGAGAAGTACAAGCCGGTGGGGAAGGTGGGGGTGGTCCTCGCGACCCTCCTCCTCGTGGCGGCGCCGATGTTCCTGCTCCTCCACTCGGGGCGCCCCCTCCGGGCCTGGCACCTGTTCGTGTACATCCACGGGACCAGTCCCATCTCCTGGGGGTCGTTCCTGCTCACCCTGTACCCCCTCAACTGCATCGTCTACGGCTACTTCATGTTCCGGGGGAACGCCCGGCTCACCAAGACGTTCGGCCTCATCGGCATCCCCCTGGCCCTGATGGTGCACGGGTACACCGGGTTCATCCTCAGTTTCGCCAAGGCCCACGTGCTGTGGCGTTCCAGCATGATGCCCATCCTCTTCCTGACCTCGGCGATGGTCTCCGGCGTGGCCATGATGATCCTCGTCACGATCATCAAGGACCGCTTCTTCAGCGAGAAGGGCGAGGTGAACACGGAGGTCGTGTTCGGCCTCGGGAAGATGCTCCTCTGGCTGCTGGTGTTCGACCTGTTCCTGAGCCTCTCCGACCTGGGCGTGCACTACTTCGGCGAGCGCGAGTCGATGGAGACGGCGCGGCTGTTCCTGTTCGGCGCGTTCGCGCCGCTGTTCCTCGGCGTGGAGACGCTGCTGGGGAAGGTCGTCCCCCTCGTGCTGGTCTCGTCGCCCAGGACGCGGAACGTGGCGGTGCTGGGCGCGGCGTCGGTGCTGGTGATGGTCGGGATCTTCGTCATGCGCTGCAACGTCGTGCTCGGCGGCGAGCACATTCCCTTGCTCTGAGGCCAACTTGTCCCGCTTCCGCCGTAGACGCTCGATCGCCGGCCCCTCCCGCGGGGTACTCCGACGGGGGCCGTCGTGAACCCGCTGAGCCGCAGGCAGTTCCTGGCGGCCGGCGTCGGCGGGGGCGCCGGTCTGGCGATGGAGAACCAGGTCCGCCGCCTGCGGGCGGTGGAGAAGCCCTGGAACGCCTCCACCGGCCGCGCCCTGAGGAAGTTCCGCGACCCGATTCCGACGGCCTGCCCCGGGTGCGGCGCCGCGTGCCCCCTGGTGGCCTTCCGGGACGGGTCCCGAGTCGTCCAGGTGGGCCCCAACCCGTCCGCCGCTCCGGCCGGCGCCCTGTGCCCGAGGGCGTACGAAGCCCTCGAGGCCGTGTACGATCCGGAGCGGGTCCTCGCTCCCCTGCGCCGGGAGGGGCCGCGGGGCGCCGGGCGGTGGCGCGAGATCGGATGGGACGAGGCGCTGGACCTGGTCGCGCCGGTGTTGGGGGCTGCGCCCGCGTCCGCGTACGTGGAGGTCGGACGGCCCGACCCCCTCGCCGGGGTTCTCCTGCAGAGGCTCGGCGTGGAGCGGCGCATCGAGCACGGGGCCTCGATGGCGTGGTCGGCCCGCGAGGCACAGCGGGCGGTCTACGGGCTCCCCCTGGGGAGGCCCAGGCTCGACGGCGCTGCGATGGTCCTCCTGGCCGGGGCCCGGCCCCTGGACGGCGGGCCCGGCTTCTCCGCGTGGGCCCAGGACCTGATGCGCGCCCGGGCCGGGGGCACCCAGGTGGTCGCGCTCTCTTCCTACGAGGGGCCCACGGGGAGCCTCGCCGACGAGTGGATCCCGGTGCGCCCCGGCACGGCCGCCCTCGTGCTCCTGGGGCTCGCGCGCATCCTGCTCTCGGAGCGCTGGTACGATCCGGAGGACCTGACGCGGGCGACCGGCGCCACGCCGGAGCAGCTCCTCCAGACCCTCTTCCCCTACACGGCCGACCTCGTGGAGGCCTCGGCGGGCATCCCCGCCATCCGGCTGGTCCAGCTGGCGCGCCGGGTCGCGGAACAGCGCCCCTCCCTCTGCGTGGCGGACGGCGCGGGAACCACCCAGGCCCTCACCCTGGAGGCGGCCGCCGCGCTGCTCAACTCGCTGGAGGGAGGCCCGGAGAGCGTGGGGGTGCGGCTCGCCCACGCTCCGTCCTGGCTCCCCTCCTTCGAGCCGACGCTTCCCCGGACGCGAGCCGTCAAGGACATCCTGGCGGGCAACGAGAGGGCCTCCCTCTACCTGGCCTACCGCGCCAACCCGCTCTACTGGAGTCCCAGGACCGAGACCGTGCGCAGGGCCTTCGCGGACGAGTCCCGGGTGGGGCTCCTGGTGGCGATGGACACCCACCTCACCGAGACGGCCGAACTGGCCGACCTGGTGCTGCCCGCGTCGACCGACCTGGAGATGTGGAACCTGCTGGGAGGCTACACGCCCGAGGGCCGCCCCTACGCCGTCCTCCAGCAGCCGGCCACCCGCGCCTCCTCCGAGCCGGCCTTCCTCGCGAGCCCCGAGACGGACCCCGGGCGGCTGTTCGATCCCCCTCGCCCGGCTCCCCTCGGCGAGGCGCGGCAGTTGGGCGACCTGCTCCTCGGGGTCCTGGACCGGCTCGGCCATCCGCTCCGGGAGGACTTTCCTCACCCCGACTGCGGGAGCTACGTGCGGGAACTGGGAGACACGGTGCCCCCCCTCGCCGCCGACGGCGGGTTCGAGAGGCTGGGCCGCGAGGGATCCTGGCTCGGCCGGACAGCCTCCTACCCATGGGCCGCGGAGCGGGGTTTCCCGACGCAGAGCGGTCTCGTGGAGGTGCGGGCGCGCCTGGTCCACCGGGTCCCCCGGGAGTTCAAGCGGCTGGAGGGGGAGACCTTCGCCCTGGTGGTGCTCGAGTACCCGGAACTGGATCCCGGGTATGCCAACTCGCGCTGGGGGCGGGAGATCCGCTTCGAGAACCCGCTCCTGATGAACGCCGCGGCGGCGAGACGGCTGGGACTGGAAGCCGGGGACCGGGTGGTGATCCGCACCGAGGTGGGCCACGCCGTGGCGCCCGTGGTGCCCATCCAGGGCATCCATCCCCAGGCGGTGGCCGTGGCGGCGGACTTCGGGCACTGGGCGGGCGGGGTCGCGGCCACGGCCCGGGCGGTCCCCTCGGGAACCCCTCAGCGGCCGCTCCTGGTCGAGCGGAGGGGCTTCCTGTCGAATCCGCTGGGGATCGCGGCTCCGGGCACCGAAGGGGGCGAGGCGCCGTGGTGGCACGCCCACGGGGCAGGGTTCTCGGTCGCCGCCATGAGTCCCTTCACCTCCGACGAGCACGGGGCGCAGGCCTGGCGTGAGGTGCGCGTGACGGTCCACAAGGTCTGAACGGAACGTTAGGAGTCGACATGTTCTTGATTCGACGCTTCTCCCGTATGACCAAGGGGGGCATCGCCGGCTTTCTCGCCGTCCTCGCCCTGGCGGGGCTGGCGGCGTTCGTCGGGGCGGCGCGGTGGGTGAACACGGCTCCCTCCCAGTGCGCCTCCTGCCATCCCGAGCTCACGGCGATGTGGAAGCGGAGCCAGTCGCACCCGTCCGAACGGGTCGCGTGCCACGAGTGCCACGCCCAGCACGGGGAGCTCCCGGAGTCGCCCAACGCGCTGGCCTACGTGCGGGACACCCTGATCCCGGAGAAGTACCTCTCGGCCGACGACAGGATCGAGCCCCGGTGCGAGGGCTGCCACGAGGGCATCCGCGTCGCCGAGACCGAGCGCGACAAGGTGATCAAGTTGAACCACAAGGTCCACTTGGCACCTCCGGAGGACGGCCAGGCCCCCCTGGGGTGCCTCGACTGCCACCGCAACATCGCCCACGACAAGGCGCAGGTGGAGACGAACCGGCCGACGATGGCGGGTTGCTTCACGGGCGACTGCCACCGGAAGGACCGCAACAAGGACAACTGCCGACGATGCCACTACCAGCACCTGGCCGAGGCGAGCCCCGAGGTGCTGTGAGCCGGTCTCCCGTGCCCCGCCCGCCGCCGCGACCCCAAGGGACTCCATGGAATTCGAACTGACGGAAGAGCACCGCATGGTCCAGGAGATGGTCCGGCGGTTCGCCGAGAACGAGATCGCCCCCATCGCCGACGCGGTCGACCGGGAGGAGCGCTTCCCGCGGGAGACGCTGGGCAGGATGTCGGAGCTCGGCCTGATGAGCATGCTGGTGCCGGCCGAGGAGGGCGGCACCGGTGTGGGGGCGGTGGCGTACGCCCTGGCGCTGATGGAGATCGGGGCGGCCTGCGCCAGCCACGCGGTCACCACCTCGGTCACGAACATGGTGTGCGAGAGCATCTGGCGCTTCGGCACACCGGAGCAGCGGGCCCGCCACATCCCCCGGTTCGCTTCGGGGGAGTACGCGGCCGGGGCCTTCGCCCTCACCGAGCCCAACGCGGGCTCGGACGCCCGGAGCCTCCGGGCGACGGCGGATCGGGACGGCGACTCCTACGTGCTCAACGGCAGCAAGGTCTTCATCACGTCGGGGTCCTACGCCGGGGTCCTGATGGTGGCGGCCCGGACCGACCGTTCCGCGGGCAGCGGGAGCATCAGCGTGTTCCTCGTCGAGCGGGGGACCCCGGGGCTCAAGGTGGGCCGCAAGGAGGAGAAGCTCGGCCAGCGGGGGTCGGACACGGTGGAGATCGTGCTCGAGAACTGCCGCGTGCCGGTGTCGAACCGTCTCGGCCGGGAGGGCGACGGCTTCCGGATCATGCTCGCGAGCCTCGACGGAGGGCGCATCGGCATCGCCGCCAACTCCTGCGGGCTGGCCCGGGCCGCCTTCGAGTCGGCCGCCCGGTACGCCAGGGAGCGCCGGCAGTTCGGCAAGCCGATCGCGGAGTTCCAGGCCATCCAGTGGAAGCTCGCCGACATGGCGACGCAGATCGAGGCCGCGACCCTCCTGACCCTGCGGGCCGCCCACCGCAAGGAGGCCGGCCGCCCGTACACCCAGGAGGCCAGCATGGCGAAGGTGTACGCGACCGAGATGGTGCAGAGGGTCTGCCGGGAGGCGATCCAGATCCACGGCGGGTACGGGTACGTGCGGGAGTACCCCGTGGAGCGCTACCTCCGGGACGCCATGGCGGTTACCCTGTACGAGGGCACCAGCGAGGTGCAGCGCATGGTGATCTCGAGGAACCTGCTGGCCCAGTGAGGCGATGCCCGGGGCGGCCGAGGCCGCCCTGGAGGAGGCGACGATGAGCGACCCGAAGCGCGAAGCCCTCCGAAGCGAGACGGCCCGGTGGGAGGGGGAGGTCGAGCGGTCCCTCGACCGCCACCCCGAGCGCCGGGAGGCGTTCTCCACCCTGTCGGAGATCCCCGTCCGCAGGCTCTACACCCCCGAGGACGTGGCCGGCTCCGACTACCTGCGGGACCTGGGCTACCCGGGGGAGTACCCCTTCACCCGGGGCGTCCAGAGCACCATGTACCGGGGCCGCCTCTGGACCATGCGCCAGTTCTCCGGGTTCGGGACCCCGGAGGAGACCAACCAGCGCTACAAGTACCTGCTCGAGCACGGGCAGACCGGGCTCTCGGTGGCGTTCCACTTCCCGACCCTCAAGGGCGTGAACTCCGACCACGCCCTGTCGCGGGGGGAGGTGGGCAAGTGCGGGGTCGCCGTGGACAGCCTGCGGGACATGGAGATCCTCTTCGACGGCATCCCCCTCGACCGGGTGACGACCTCGATGACCGTCAACCACCCGGCACCGGTCCTCCTGGCCATGTACCTCGCCGTGGCCGAGAAGCAGGGGGTCTCCTGGGACCGGGTCGGGGGCACGGTGCAGAACGACCCGCTCAAGGAGTTCTTCGCCCAGAAATCCTACATCTGGCCCCCCA
>CAZJSF010000081.1:0-12543 GCA_964548515.1 uncultured Thermodesulfobacteriota bacterium | reverse complement strand
TACAACGATGCCAATGCGCTATTGAATCCCCCGTCGAGCAAAGCTCGGTTGTTAGCCGGACGCAAACTTTTCGAATTCCTCACCGAGGTGGAACCAAACTTTCCCGGAGGTTTTTGCGGAGCGGCTGTAACGTACTGTCATGCCGTCTTGTTCGGACACTCTGATCAAAGACTGGAGGATCTCGAGGAGGCAATTCGTCTGGCCAAGTGCGCCATCGCGATCGAAGATGGCTTTGCTACGGGTCACGCCGTGCTGGGCCTCGCCTTGGTGCTGCTAGGGGACAGAGACCGTGGACTGCAAGAGGCGGATCGCGGCATTGCGGTCGATCCGGCCAATCCGTGGGCACACATCTGGCGCGCACTCACATACTGCATCGTCGGTGAACCCGAGGAGGCCATTCGCGGCGGGCAGAAGGCAGTACTGCTCGAGAAGGACAACACCAGATCTCCGTGCTGGAACGTTTTGGGCCTCGCTTTGCTGCTCCACGGGCAACATCAGCGCGCCAAAGAGGCATTCATGCAAAATGTGGAACAAGGAGGCCCGGACGGGCCTCATATGATGGCATTGCGAGCAATAGCTTTCTCGGAAACGGGGTGTCATGAAACGGCCCGAAGCGAAGTCTACAAGCTGAGGCAGGAATTCCCATATTATTCAGTGCGGCAGTGGCTCTCCAACTTTTCGGACAGAAATAAAATACAAGAGCATTGGCTCGCACTACTCAGGGACTTGGGCTTGACCGATAACTAGTCGCAACCTCATCCTTCCAAGAGTGTTCTTGGACTTCACCCTGCTGGTCTTGCCTACGGACTTCCACCGGCAGTTTCCGAAACCCAATGGCTAGAGTCGGATGATTGGATAGGTGTCTCTGGAAGGAGAAGAGGTCCTTCCACCCGTCCCACAATCCCCCCCATTTTCGGCACTCCTAGCGACTCCCGCGAAACCGCGCCGCCAGCCCGTCCCAAGAACCCGTCTCATCAATCAAAGTCCCAAGAACTCATCGGAGGCGAGGTTCTTGAGACTCCGAAGACGAGAGCCGTCCTTCCAGGACACCCGAACACGACAAGACCCCGGGGCGCGTTGCGGAGCAACGGGCACCTCGGGGTCTCGATGGGGTTGGCGACACGGTCTGGCTCCCTATTCCACTGAGACGCGGAGTGCCGGCTAGAGGGGCAGCTTTCGCTTGAGGGCGAAGGTGCGGAGCACGCCGAGGGCCTGGTTGAGCCTCAGGATCCTCCGCTGGCGCCGCTGCGCGGCGAGGGGGTCGTCGGCGGGGACCGTGGCCGCCCGCGTGTCGCGCAGTTCGATCTCCAGGGCCTGCTTCAAGGTGCGGAGGCTCCCGAGGTCCTGGCCGCGCAGCGCCACGGGGCTCAGGAGCACGTAGCCGTCGGCGACGTCCGCGGCTTGTTTGCGCGGGTTTCCGGCGAATGCCATGACGGTCTCCCCCCCGGGCGGGTCCTTCTCAGTCGTCCAGGGCCACTTCGAGGCCCGCCATCGCCGCCATGAAGCGGCGCTCGCCGCCGGAGGTGAAGCGCACCGACACCACCGCCCGGGGCCCCCGGCCGTCCACCCGCAGGATCCGTCCCTCGCCGTAGCGGGGATGCCGCACCCAACTGCCGCTTCGGTAGTCGGCTTCGCCCGGCTCGGGCACGAGGTAGCGCCGGGAATCGGAGGCCAGTTCCGGCTCCCGCTGCTCGGTCGGCTCGACGGGAGAGGATCGTCCCAGCACCCCCTCGGGCAGTTCCCGCAGGAAGCGGCTCGGCGGGCGCAGGTAGCCCTCGGCGCCGTAGACGCGACGCACCCGCGCCCGGGTCAGGAAGAGGCGGTCCATGGCCCGGGTGATCCCCACGTAGCAGAGCCGCCGCTCCTCCTCCAGTTCGCCGGGCGAGGTGGAACTCATGTGGTGGGGGAACACCCCCTCCTCGAGCCCGGCGAGGAAGACCACGGGATACTCCAGGCCCTTGGCCGAATGGAGCGTCATGAGGGTGACGGCGTCGGCCCGGTCCGGGGACAGGTCCTGGTCGGTCACCAGGGCGGCCCGGTCGAGGAACGCCCTCACCCCGCCTCCGTCCTCCACCTCGAAGGCCTCCGCGGCGTTCAGGAGCTCTTCGAGGTTTTCCAGGCGCTCCTCCGAGCGCTCCGGTCCCTCGAGCCTCAACGACTCGAGGTAGCCCGATTCCTGGAGGATGCGCGTGAGGAGTTCCCGGGTCGGGACGGTTCCGAGAAGATCGCGCCAGCCCCGGAGCCGGCTCGCGAACCCCGCCACCGCCCTCGCCGCCCGGGTGGGAAGGGCGCCCTCCTCCACGGCCGCCTCCGCGGCGCTTCCGAGCCCGATCCCCCGGGCTGCGGCCAGCTCCTCCAGCGCCCGGAGGGTGACCGCCCCGATGCCCCGGGGCGGCGAGTTGACGATGCGGTGGAACGCCACCGGGTCGTCCGGGTTCGCCACGAGGCGCAGGTAGGCGAGCGCGTCCTTGACCTCCTTGCGGTCGTAGAAGCGAAGGCCCCCGTACACCGCGTAGGGGATCCGGCGCCGGAGGAACGCCTCCTCGAAGGGGCGGGACAGGGCGTGCATCCGGTAGAGCACCGCCACGTCCGAGTGGCGCAGGCCGCCGGCCACGGCGGCCTCGATGGTGTCGGCGACCCAGGCGGCCTCCTCCTCCTCGGTGGGCGCTTCGTGCACGCGGACCGCCTCGCCGCCCTCCCGCACCGTCCACAGGGTCTTCGCGTGGCGCGAGGCGTTGCGCGAGACCACCGCGGTGGCTGCCTCCAGGATGGCCCGGGTGCTCCGGTAGTTCTGTTCGAGCTTGACCACCCGGGCGCCGGGGAAGTCCTGCTCGAAGGAGAGGATGTTGCGCAGGTCCGCTCCTCGCCACCCGTAGATGGACTGGTCGTCGTCGCCGACCACGCACAGGTTGCCGTGGCCCAGGGCGATTTCGCGGGCGATCCAGTACTGGACCCGGTTGGTGTCCTGGTACTCGTCGATCATCAGGTGCGCGAACCGGCGCCGGTAGTGGTCCGCCACCTCCGGGTGCTCCCGGAACAGACGCAGGGTCTCCACCAGCAGGTCCCCGAAGTCGAGTGCCCGGGCCTCCCGGAGCTTCGCCTGGTACAGGGAGTAGAAGTCCCGGAGGACCCTCCCCCACGGGCTGCCCGGCGTCTCGTCGAGCTCGTCGGGGCCGAGCCCTTCGTCCTTGGCGCGGTGGATGCGGTAGAGGAGGGCGGTGGGCGGGAACCGCTTGGGGTCGAGCCCCAGGCCCGCCGCGACGGACTGGGCGACCTTCTTCTGGTCGTCCCCGTCGTACACCGCGAACTCGGGGCCCGCGGGAAGCAGGTCGCCGTGACTGCGCAGGATCCGGAGGCAGGTGCCGTGGAAGGTGCCGATCCAGCACCCCGCGGCCCGGCTTCCCAGGAGCGCTTCCACCCTCCGGCGCATCTCCCGGGCCGCCTTGTTGGTGAACGTGAGGGCGAGGATCGACCGCGGGTCGGCGCCGGCCGCCGCGATCAGGTGGGCGATGCGGTAGGTGAGGACCCGGGTCTTCCCGCTCCCCGCGCCGGCGAGGACCAGCAGGGGGCCGGCGACGTGGCTCACCGCCTCCCACTGCGCGGGGTTCAGCTCCCGCCGAAGGTCCTCCGTCCGCTCCGGGTTCACGTCACTCCTCGCCGGGGCGCAGGGAGCGGTCGATCAGCGCCTTGTTGTACGCAGAGACCACGTCCCGCCGGGAGAGCATGCCCAGGACCCGGCCCGGGTCCTCGCGGCTCACCACCGGAAGGTGCTCGATGTTGCGGAACCCGATCCGGGCGAGGGCGTCCCGGAGGCTCTCGTCCGGGAAGACCGTGACGACGTCCGGGGTGCTCAGCTCTCCCGCGACGATCAGGTCCTCCAGGCCCTCCTCGTAGGCGATCTCCCGGAAGTCCTGCAGGCTGAGGATGCCGGCCAGCCTCCCGCCCGAGTCCACCACCGGGAAGGTGACGTGGCGGGAGCGCGGGATGAACTGGAGGATCTGCCGCAGGGGCATGCTCTCCGGGATCGTCTCGACGTCCCGGTTCATGATGTCGCCCACCGGGATCGACTGCAGCACGCTCACCTCGCGGCCCGCCTCGAGGTGGATCCCCCTGCGGGCCAGTTCCAGGGTGTCGATCGAGTCCCGCTGGAGGTAGCGGGACGCCGTGTAGCCGATGACGCACGCGAACATGATGGGCAGGATGACCGAGTACGACCCCGTCATCTCGAAGATCAGGAAGATCGCGGTCATCGGCGCGTGGGTGGCGGCGGCGAGGAAGCCCCCCATGCCGACCAGCGCGTAGGCCCCCGGCCCGGCCGACACCTCCGGGAACAGGTAGGTGACCAGCGAGCCGTAGGCGCTCCCGAGCATGGCCCCCACGAAGAGGCTCGGGGCGAACACCCCGCCGGCGTTGCCCGACCCCAGGGTGAAGCCCGTGGCGTAGATCTTCGCCACCGCCAGGAAGAGCACGAGCCAGCCGGTCAGGTTTCCCGCGAGGGCGCGTTCCACGTGCTCGTAGCCGTTGCCGAGCACCTGGGGCAGGGCGATGCCCACGGCCCCGGTCATCGCGGCGCCGAGGATCGGCTTGAGGCGGCCGGGAAGCCGCACCGCGTCGAAACGGTCCCCGATGGCGTAGAAGCTCCGGATGAAGTGGACGGCGGCCACCGCCACGAGAACGCCGAGGAACAGGTAGAGGGGGACCTCCCAGTAGCTGCGGAGCGCGTACTCCGGAACGTGGAACGCCGGCCGGTTCCCCTCGATTCCCCTGGTCACCAGGGTGCCGATCCCTGCGCTGATCACCACCGGCGTGAAGCTCGAGGCCTCGAAGGAGCGCAGCAGCACGATCTCGTGGGCGAAGAAGACGCCGGCGATGGGGGCGTTGAAGGTGCCGGCCACGCCCCCCGCCACGCCGCACGCCACCAGGGTCCGCAGCCGCTCGCTCCCCACGCGGAGCCCCTGGCCGACGAGGGACCCCAGGGCGCCTCCGATCTGGGCGATGGGGCCCTCCATGCCCGCGGAGCCGCCCGTCCCGATCGTGATCGCGGAGGCCACCGACTTGATCGCCAGGGTTCGCGCCCGGAAGATCGCGCCCCGCAGGTTGACGTTCTCCAGGAACCGGGGGAGCCCGTAGCCCATGACCTCGCCGGGGAACAGGAAGTCGAGCGGCGCGAGCAGGCAGGCCCCGGCCATGGGGAGCAGGGGGAGGAGCAGCAGGACCGGGAGGCCCGCGTCTAGGCCGAGGGCGCGCCAGCCCGTCTGGAAGACCAGGACGTGGAAGAGCTCGATGAGGCTGCGGAAGAGGACGTTGCCAAGACCCGCCAGGACGCCGACCGCGACGGCCATCCCGAAGACGGCGGTGTGCTCCGAGGGGCGGAGGTTCTGCAGCCAGGCTTCGAAGCGGGCCGCCGGCGTCGGGCTGCGCGGAGGGGTCGACAACGTGGATCCTCGAGGGGGTCTCGGGCGGGCCCGCGCCGGTGCGGTCGGGTTCGGCGAGCGGCGGGCTGCGGAGGCTCGAAAACGCCAGGGGCGCCATGATACGCTCAATGCCCCGGGCCCTCAACCGAGGCCGGGCGTTCGCGGCGCAGGCTGCGCACGGGCAGTCACGAAGAGACCACCGAAGGGAGGAGGCGGCCCATGAAGATCCTGGGAATCTGCGGGAGCACGCGGAAGGAGAACGAATCGGGCGTCGCCGCGCTGGTGCGGCGGGTGCTCGAGGCCACCGGCTGCGACTACGAGCTCGTGAGCCTGAGAGGGAAGAAGATCGGCGGGTGCATCGCCTGCCTCGGCTGCGTGAAGGACAACGTGTGCGTCCTCGACGACGATCTCCGGCCGCTCCGCCAGAGCATCGTGGAGGCCGACGCCTACGTGATCGGGGCCCCGAACTTCTACTCCACGCTGAACGCCGTCACCCACGCCTTCCTGGAGCGCTGGTACCAGTTCCGCCACCGGGAGGGGGACGCGCTCTGGGGCAAGCTGGGCGTGGCGGTCGGGGTGGGGGGCTCGGGGGGCTCCTTCCCGGCGGACGAGATCGAGAAGTTCTTCCTGTACAGCTTCGTCGAGACCGTGGCCAAGGTCTCGGGCCAGGGCGCGGCCGCGTGCTTCAGCTGCGGCTACGGGGAGACGTGCGGCGTGGGGGTGCCCCGCATGATCTGGGGCGAAGGGGTCAGGATCACCGAGGACATGATTCCCCGGGTGACCAAGCAGCCCGACGTGCTCGCGGCCGCCGACGCGGCCGGCCGGGAACTGGGCCGGCGCCTGAGGGAGGGGCACGACCGGCGGGAAGTGACCGGGCGCATGCAGCGGATCATGATGGCCCGGTTCAAGGAGTCCACCTGAGGCGGCCGCCCCCGGTGCTCACCCGGCGGGGTCCTCCGGGGGCGCCTTGGATTCCGGCTGCCAGGGCCAGCGGCCCTCGGTCTCCAGCTCCAGGGTCCAGCTCAGGAAGGTCCGGATCACGATCAGCACGGCCAGCACGCCGATGTTCTGGAAGGTGGGGACCAGCGCGACGGTCTTGATGATGTCGGCCGCCACGAGCAGTTCGAGGCCCAGCAGCAGGGACCGGCCGGTCCGCACCTTGAACGCCTTGTAGTGGTCGGCTCCCCGCAGGCGGTAGTGCCGCAGGAACTGGACCGCCGCCGAGACGATGCCCAGGGCGATGACCGCGACCCCCGCCACGTCCACGGCGGTTCCCACGGCCTCGATCGGCCTGGCCACGGCGTCGTTGAGCCAGGGCTCCATGGATTCTCCCCTATCGCAACGGCTCGTCCGGGCACCGGACGGGGGGCCCACGGCCTCGGGGCTCCCGCCGGGGGGGTCGGGGACCGGCGCCGACCGCTCCCGGGGCCCCTCAGTCGCCTTCGTACTTGAAGGAGAGGCTGACCCGCGCCCGGAACGCGGCGACCTTGCCGTTCTCGATCTTGAGGTCGAACTTCGCGATCTCCGCCACCCGGAGATCCCTCAGGGTCTTCGAGGCGGTCTCGACCGCGTTCTTCGCGGCCTCCTCCCAGGACTTGGGGCTCGTCCCCACCACGTCCACGATCTTGTAGATGCTGTCCGCCATGGTGTGTCTCCTCTGCCCCCCGGGTTCGGCACGCCGCGGCCGCGCGCGGAAGATTCAGTCCACGGGGGCGGGGGCCCCCGCAAGTCGGGATGCCTTGCCGCGCGAACTCCAGGCGCTCCGAGCGGCTCCGGGGTGGGCCGGCGTCAGAGCCCCCGGACGACCTCAGCGATCTCGGCGCTGAGGTCTGTGAGCGTCCGGCTCATGGCCGTGACGAGGGAGCCGTGGTCGGCGCTTTCGACCTTGCGCGCCTTGACCGACGAGCGCCGGGCCGCCACCCGGAGGTCCTTGCGCAGGTCCAACACGGTCCACCGGGCCTCCAGGCGGGCCTCGCCGTCCAGGGCGCCGTCGAACCGGATCACGTCGACGACGACGCGGAAGTCGAGCGCCTCCGGGAGGTTTGCCGGCACGGCGTACACTCGCTCGGTGCCCAGCAGGCTCGACAGGTCCTCGGCCACGGCGCGGGGAACGCCGTCGACGAGGGGCTCGGCCCATTGGAAGAAGTCCGCCACGTTGATTTCGTTGGCTCCTCCCCGGGTGACGATGCTCGGGCGGTCGAGGTAGCGGGGCAGGGTCACGGGGCCGACGCCCAGGGACTGCTGCCCGAAGGTGGAGGAAGCGGCGGGTCCCGGCTCGGCGAGCGCTTCGAGCAGGTAGAACCGGGTGGGCTCCACCGTGCCCTTGCCGAGCAAGCCCCCGCACCCCGTAACGACCAGGGCCATCAGCGCCGCCATGCTCCGTCCCATCGTTCCGCAGAGTCTCATCGGCCACCCTCTGCGGCCTTGCCCCGGATGAGGGCGTCGGGCCGCTGTTGAAGGTACTCGCCCAGGGCGCGCAGCGACCGGGCCGCCGCGGAAACCTCCCGCAGCGTCTGGGTCAGTTCGTACGCCAGCGGGGACTCGTGGGCGACGCGGCCGCTCACGGCACCCAAGACGTCTTTCGCGACCTCCAGGGCCTCCGCCGCCTCGTCGGCCGCCCTGCGGAGGCTGGCGGCCACGGGGTCCAGGTTCTCGGTGGCGCTGCGCATCAGCGCCCCGGCGTCTTCTGCGGCCCCTCGGACGCTGGCGGCCACCGGGTCCACCTGGGCGTCGAGGCGTCTCACCAGGTCCTGGGTGCCCTCCAGCGTCCGGTCCACGCGGTCCATCGTGGGTCCCACCCGCCCCGTCGTGTCGCGCACCAGGGTGCGGACCTCGGTGACCGCGCCGTCTGCGTTCTCCGTCAACGTCTCGACCTTGGCGACGGCGCGGTCCGCGCCGGCCAGGATCGGCTTCACCCCCGCGCGCACCTCCTGCACCAGGTCGCGCAGCCCCCGCAGGGTCTCCTCGGCGGCCTCGAGGCTCTCCCCGATGTTCGCTCTGGCCAGCGCTTCCTGGATCTCCTGCAGCGTCTGGGTCGCCCGGGAGACGATCTCGTGGAGCGGGATCTCCTGCACCTTCTGCAGAAATGCCTGGAGGGGCGTCGGGATGGTGGGGATTTCCGGCACGCCCACGTCGATGCCCTGGAGTCGGGCCGGCTTGTCGGGGTGGAAGTCCAACCCCACCATGAGCTGGCCGGTGACCAGGCTCTGCAGCTCGAGCTGCGCCCGGAGCCCCTTGTCGATCCAGTCCTGGATCCCCTTGCCCTTCGGCAACTCTCCGCCGGACTTGTAGAATCGCTCCGGGTCCAGTTCGATGATCACGGGGATCGACACGGACAGGTCCCCGGTGTCCAGGCGGAGCAGCACGTCGGCCACGGTGCCGAGCTTGACGCCCCGGAACACCACCGGGGACCCCACGTTGAGCCCCTTGATGGACCCCTCGAAGAAGACCACGAACCGGCGGGTGTGGGAGAAGATCTTCCCCCCCCCGAAGACCAGGATCGCGGCGAACGCCAGCACCACGGCCCCCACGACGAAGGCCCCGATGAGGGTCGGGCTCGCCTTCTTGCTCATCGCACGCCTCCGTTCCTTCGGCTGCCCTCCGGCAGTCCTGCCCGGGTCACGCCGCCGCCTCGCCCCGCGTGAGGAAGTTCCGCACCCGGGGGTCCTCGGACTCCGCGAGCAGCTTGTTCGGGTCCCCCTGGGCGATCATCGTCTTGGTGACGGGGTCGAGGAACACCGAGTTGTTCCCGATGGTGAAGATGCTCGCCAGTTCGTGGGTCACGACCACCATGGTCGCCCCCAAGCTGTCCCGGAGCTCGAGGATCAGCTCGGCCAGGAGCCGCGCGCTCACCGGGTCGAGGCCGGCCGAGGGTTCGTCGAAGAAGAGCACCTCCGGATCCATGGCCATGGCGCGGGCCACGCCCACGCGCTTCTGCATGCCGCCGCTGATCTCCGAGGGGTAGTAGTCCTCGAAGCCCGCCAGCCCCACCAGGGCGAGCTTGAGCGCCGCGATCTCGCGCCGCTGGGAGGGCTTGAGGTCCGTGAAGGTCTCCAGGGGCAGCATCACGTTCTCCGCCAGGGTCATCGAGCTCCACAGGGCGCCGCTCTGGAACATGACCCCGATGGTCCTCATGATCGCCCGCTGCGCCTCCGGCGGCGCGTCCCAGTAGCTCACCCCGTGGTAGAGCACGCGGCCCTTCGCCGGGCTCTTGAGACCCACGAGGTGGCGCATCAGGGTGCTCTTCCCGCAGCCGCTCCCCCCCATGATGATGAAGATGTCGCCCTTGCGGATCGTGAAAGTCAGGTCCCGCTGGAGCACGTAGCTCCCATAGGCCATGGTGAGGTCTTCGACGACGATGGGGGCTTCGGTGCTCATATGCCGATCACGTTGCACGCGATGGTGATCAGGGCGGTGGCCACGATGATGCTCAGGATGCCGGTCACCACGGCCGACGTGGTCGCCGCGCCCACCGCCGACGCGCTTCGGCCGCACTGCATGCCCCGCAGGCAGCCCGACAGCGCCACCAGCACCCCGAAGACCGCGGCGTGGAACAGACCCACCCAGAAGTAGCTCAGCTTCACCGACGCCTTGGTCATGTTGAAGTACTCGACAACCCCCAGGTCGAGCATGCCGACGCCCACGACCATCCCGCCCAGGATGCCCATGAGGTCCGCGTACAGGCACAGGAGCGGCATCATCACGATGAGCGCGAGCATGCGCGGAAGTACGAGGAACTCCATGGGCGAGATGCCCAGGGTCTTGAGGGCGTCGATCTCCTCGTTGACCTGCATGGTGCCGAGCTGGGCGGCGAAGGCCGCGCCGGTGCGCCCGGCCATGATGATGCCCGTCATGATGGCGCCCATGACGCGAACCATGGCGATGCCCACCAAGCTCGCCACGTAGATCTGCGCCCCGAACATCACGAGCTGCACGGCGCCGACGAAGGCGAGGATGAGCCCCACGAGCAGGCTGATCAGCGAGACGATCGGCAGCGCGCCGAGGCTGCAGTCCTGGAGGATCGTGAAGAAGTCCGCGCGGCGGAACCTCGCCCGGCCGCGCAGCAGCGCCAGCACCGACAGGAACGCCTCGCCGATGAAGCCCAGGGCGCCCTTCTGGGCCGCCACGTGGGCCTGGGCCGCCTTCCCCACCCGGGCGAGGAAGGGCTCGCGGACCTCCTCCTTGCGGGCTCCCTTGCGCTCCGGCACCGCCGTGGCCAGGCGGATCAGGCCGAGAAGCCCCTCCGGGAGTCCCTGCTCCTCGAAGGCGAGCCCCCGGGCGACGCAGGCGGTCCGGGCCTTCAGCACGAAGGTCACCAGCGCCGAGTCCCAGGCCGAGACGCCGGTGGTGTCGAAGCACACGCCGGCGCCCCCCGGCCCCGCGCCCATCTCCTTCTCCAGGGCCTCCAGCGAAGGCAGGTCCTCCTCGATGGTCCACCGGCCCGAGAGGCGCACCACCACCCGGTCGGCCGAGGGGCGTTCGACGGTCATCGTGCAGGAAGGGGGCATGGCGCTCCGCCTGGGAGGATGCATACGGCCCAGAAGCGCTTGTACCAGGGCATCGGACGGCGTCAAGACGTGCCGCCGTCGGAAACGGACCGGAAGGGGCGAGACAGCCGGGAAAATGCTGGTACACTGCCGCGCCTCGGCGTCCACCACCCCGAACGGCCGCGAGGCGGCCCCAGAAAGGGGGAAGAAGGAACATGAAGACACGACAGGCGATCCTCGCGGCAGTCTTGGCACTCCTCCCGGCGGTCGTCGCCGCTCAGCAGGCCCCGAGCACGGTCGGCGTGACCTCGTCCCGGGAGCTCGGCAAGGTGTCGGAGCAGGTCAGCACCCAGCTGACGGCCACGGTCGAGGCCCTGGACGCGGAGGCGCGGACGGTGACCCTGAAGGGTCCCGAAGGCAACCGGGTGACGGTCGTCGCGGGGGACGAGGTCCGCAACTTCGACCAGATCCGCGTGGGCGACCAGGTGGAGGTGCGCTACACGGTCGGCATCGTGCTCCAGCTGGTCAAGGGGGGCGGCGGGATCCGCACCCGGATCGAGAGCGAGAGCGCCAACCGGGCTGCCAAGGGCGAGAAGCCCGCGGGAGCCGCGGTGCGCGAGGTGATGGTCACGGCGGACGTCGTCGCGATGGACAAGCAGACGCAGACGATCACCCTGCGGGGGCCCGAGCGCACGGTCGAGCTGCGCGTGCGCGACCCGGCGCAGTTCGAGAACATCGCCGTGGGCGACCAGGTGGAGGCCACCTTCACGGAAGCCACGGCCATCTCCGTGAAGACGGCCCCGGGCAAGAATTAGGTCCGTGCCGGCGGGAGCGGGAGCCGCGGTGGCGAGATCCGCGATGCTTCGGGTGACGCTTGCCGCCGCTGCGGCGCTCGGTGTCGCCCTGGTCGTCCCCCCGGCGTGGGGCGAGGCCGGCCCCTTCGGGCTCACGTGGGGCATGTCGCGGGAAGAGGCCCGCCGCCTCCCCGGGCTCGAGGTCATCCGCGAGGACGAGGGGGAGTTCTTCTCCGCGATCGTGGCGAGCCGCGTCCCCAAGGAGCTGGCCGACGCGTACTCCTACGGGCTGCTCTTCTCGCAGCGGTACGGGCTCGTCTCGGTGCAGTGGAGCAGCAACCTCTTCCCCGACGACGGGAGGGGAGAGGGGGCGCGATCGCGGTACGCCGAGCTGAAGCGGCTCCTAGAGGAGAACTACGGCGCCCCGGTCTCCCAGGAGTTCCCGTGGCCGGCGGAGGGCCGGGAGCCGCTTCAGTTCTACGCGTGCGTGGCCGACCCGTCGTGCGGGCCGTACCAGAGCACCTGGTCCGCCGGGGCCGTCTCCATCCGCCTGGAGATCCGCGGGGAAGGGGAATCCGGCCGGCTGCGCCTCTCCTACGAGCACGAACTCCTGGCGGCGGCCCGCAGGGAACGGGGCGAGAACCGCGGGAGGGGCGAGCGCGACGCGCTCTGACCGAGTGTGCTCCCGGCCGGGCCAGGGACAGGGCCGAGACCCCATCGGACGAGAGGGCCCCGAGCGATCGGGGCCCTCTCGTCCTGTAGGGTCGGGGCGCGCAGGCCTGTTCCGCCGGGCGGCGGGCTACGGCATCCCGGCGTCGGTCGTCGGGTCGTGGAGGTGGCTGAGGCCGC
>CAZJSF010000080.1:2440-12572 GCA_964548515.1 uncultured Thermodesulfobacteriota bacterium | reverse complement strand
ATCTTCGGAGACGAGGGGAAGAAGGACTGAGAGAACCGGGGGGGCGGCGGCCCACGAGGGCCCCGCCTCCCGACCCCGCCGAACGGCGCCCCTCCCGGCCCCCGCCCGCCTTCGTCCTCCCGCGCTCTCCCCGTTTGCTCGAAGCAGGCGCACTCCCTTGACGGCAGGGGGGGGGCGTTGTTACCGTGCGAACTTAGCACTCTCGAGCCGTGAGTGCTAAAGGAGGGAGGCGCTCCATGGAGCCCAACCTGAGCGAGCGAGACAAGAAGGTCCTGGCGGCCGTCGTGGAGGAGTTCGTCCAGTCGGCGGAGCCCGTGGGGTCGAGACACCTGGCCAGGAAGCACGGGCTTGGGGTGTCCCCGGCCACCGTGCGAAACGTGATGGCCGACCTGGAGGAGTGGGGGTACCTGTACCAGCCCCACACGTCCGCGGGGCGAAAGCCCACGGACCGCGGCTACCGCTACTACGTCGACTCCCTCATGTGCCCCGGGTCGCTCGGCGCAGCGGACCGGCGGCGGCTGCGCAGCGGGCTCGCATCGGGGGAGACCACGGATATCGAGGGGCTTCTCGAGAGCACCTCCCGGGTCCTTTCCTCCGCGGCGGGGCAGGTGGGCCTCGTCGCGGCTCCCAGGTTCGAGGCCAGCGTGTTCCGGCACATCGACTTCGTCCTCCTGCGCCCGGGGCGGGTGCTGGTGGTGCTCGTTTCCCAGTCCGGCGTCGTGCACCATCGGCCGGTGCTCGCACCCGAGATCGACACCCAGCCCGACCTCGACCGGATGGCGAACTACCTCAACGAGCTCCTCGAAGGGCTTCCCCTCGGGCAGGTGAAGGAGCGGATCGTGGCCGAGATGGCCAACGAGGTGGCGCTGTACGACTCCCTGCTCCAGCGGGCGCTGGAGTTGGGGAGCCTGGCCATGGGCGACCCGGAGCCGGAGGGCGACCTCTATCTCGGGGACCCGGTGGTCTTGCTGGCGCAGCCGGAGTTCAACAGCGCGGACCGCATGAAGCACCTCTTCGAGGCCTTCGAGAAGAAGGGGCTCATCTTGAAGCTGTTGGAGAGAGCCGGCGAGGCCCCTAGCCGGCAGGTGCTCATCGGCGAGGAGAATCCGCTGGCGGACCTCCGGGGATGCTCCCTGGTGACGGCCCCCTACAGCCGGCACGGCCGCGTGCTCGGGAGCGTGGGGGTGCTGGGCCCCACCCGCATGGACTACCGGCGGGTGGTGGGGTTGGTGGACTACACCGCCCGGCTCCTCGGCGGCATCTTCGACACGGTTTGAGACCCGGCGGACAAGAGAGGAGATCATGACCGAACGCGATCGCGGGCCGGAGTCGGCTGCGCAGGAACGGGAGGGGCGAGGCGCCGGAGAAGCGGCCCCCGGCGACTTCCCCACCGAGGGAGAGGCGGTGTCCGTCGACCAGGTTCTGGCGGAGAAGGACGCGCAAATCGACGCACTGCGGAGCGAGGTCCTCTACCAGCAGGCGGAAGTCGAGAACTTCAAGAAGCGAACGGAGAAGCGGTACCGCGACGCGCTCGAGTACGCCGCGGAGCCCCTCCTGAGGGACCTCCTGCCCGTGCTCGACAATCTGGAGCGGGCGGTTGCCCATGCCGCCCCGGGAGACGCCGGGGGCGGGGAGTCGCTGGCGGAGGGGCTGGGGCACGTGATCCGGCAGTTCCACGAGACGCTGGGCCGCCACGGGGTCTCGTCGATCGAGGCTCTCGGGGCGCGCTTCGACCCGGCGCTCCACGAGGCGATGGTCCAGGTGCCCGGCGACGAGGCCGGCCGGGTCGCCGACGTGTACGAAACCGGGTTCACGTTCAAGGGCCGGCTCCTGCGGCCCGCGAAAGTTTCCGTGACGGCGGTTGCCGCCCCGAAGGGCGATGGTTAGGTTGCTTCTTCCTGGACGAAGGACGCGCCCGGCGCGTCCATTTTTCTGTCGATAGATCGGAGGCGCAGGCATGGGCAAGATCATCGGTATCGACCTCGGCACCACCAACAGCGTGGTGGCGATCATCGAGGGGGGCGACCCGACCGTCATCGCGAACCCGGAGGGCAACCGGACCACCCCGAGCATCGTCGCCATCACCCCGGACGGGGAACGCCTGGTGGGGCAGTCTGCCAAGCGGCAGGCGGTGACGAACCCGGAGAACACGGTCTTCGCGATCAAGCGGTTGATCGGCCGCAAGTTCACCGATTCCGAGGTGAAGAAGGACATGGGCATGGTGCCCTACAAGATCGTCGAGGGCACCAACGGGGACGCCTGGGTGGAGATCAAGGGGAAGAAGTACAGCCCCGCCGAGATCTCGGCCTGGGTACTCCAGAAGATGAAACAGACCGCGGAGGAATACCTCGGCCACGAGGTGAAGGAGGCGGTGATCACCGTCCCCGCGTACTTCAACGACAGCCAGCGCCAGGCGACCAAGGACGCCGGCCGGATCGCCGGCCTCGACGTGAAGCGGATCATCAACGAACCCACGGCGTCCGCGCTGGCCTACGGGCTCGACAAGAAGGGCGAGCGCAAGATCGCGGTCTACGACCTGGGCGGCGGCACCTTCGACATCTCGATCCTGGAGATCGGAGAGGGGGTGTTCGAGGTCAAGAGCACCAACGGCGACACCTTCCTCGGGGGCGAGGACTTCGACAAGCGCGTGATCGACTATCTGGCGGACGAGTTCCGCAAGGAGCAGGGGATCGACCTGCGCGGCGACAAGATGGCCCTGCAGAGGCTCAAGGAGGCCGCCGAGAAGGCCAAGATGGAACTCTCCACGACGATGGAGACCACCGTCAACCTGCCGTTCATCACGGCGGACCAGGCGGGGCCGAAGCACCTGAACATCCGAATCACCCGCGCCAAGCTCGAGCAACTGGTGGGCGACCTGGTGGACAAGACCGAGGGCCCGTGCCGGCAGGCGCTCAAGGATGCGGGTCTCTCGCCCGCTCAGATCGACGACGTGATCCTCGTCGGCGGCATGACCCGGATGCCCAAGGTCCAGGAGAAGGTCGAGCAGGTCTTCGGCAAGAAGCCCCACAAGGGAGTCAATCCCGACGAGGCGGTCGGGCTCGGCGCCGCCATCCAGGCGGGCGTGCTCGCGGGCGACGTCAAGGACGTGCTGCTGCTCGACGTCACGCCCCTCTCCCTCGGCATCGAGACGCTCGGAGGAGTGTTCACGCGCATCATCGAACGCAACACGACCGTGCCGTGCCGCAAGAGCCAGGTCTTCTCGACGGCGGAGGACAACCAGACCGCCGTGTCGATCCACGTGCTCCAGGGCGAGCGCGACATGGCGCGCGACAACAAGACCATCGGCCGCTTCGAGCTCGTGGGCATCCCGCCCGCGCCGCGCGGCATCCCGCAGGTGGACGTGACCTTCGACATCGACGCCAACGGGATCCTCCACGTCTCGGCCAAGGACATGGCCACGGGCAAGGAGCAGTCCATCGAGATCAAGGCCTCCTCCGGTCTCAGCGAGGAGGAGATCCGGAAGATGGTCCGGGACGCCGAATCGCACGCGGAGGAAGACCATCGGCGCCGCGAAGTCGTGGAGGAGCGCAACCGCCTCGACGGCCTCGTCTACTCCACGGAGAAGAGCCTCAAGGAGTTCGGCGACAAGATCGACGCGGCGAGCCGGTCTTCCATCGAGACGGCCATGGACGAGGCCAAGGAGGCGCTCAAGGGCGAGGACGTGGCCGCGATCCGCAGCGCGTTCGAAGGCCTCACGCAGGCCTCCCACCGGCTGGCCGAGGAGATGTACAAGAAGGCGGGCGGCGACCAGGGCGGGCCTTCGCAGGGAGGCGGCGGGCCGGCGCCGGGCGGGAAGGACGAAGGCGTCGTGGACGCGGACTTCGAGGAAGTGAAGTAGCATCCGGGTGACCCACCGGGGGGCCGAGCCGGCCCCCCGTTTCCGTTCCGGGGCTCGCGGGTCCCGAAAATGCCGTAGGCCTCGTGGCGAAGCGCGACTACTACGACGTACTGGAGATCGACCGCAGCGCCGGCGAGGCCGAGATCAAACGGGCCTACCGCCGGCTCGCGCTGCGCTGGCACCCGGACCGCAATCCCTCCGACGCCGCGGCCGAGGCCCGGTTCAAGGAACTGGCCGAGGCGTATCAGGTCCTGTCCGATCCGGGCCGTCGGGCGGAGTACGACCGGTTCGGCCATCGGGCCGCCTTCCAGGACCGGCGCGGCGGCGCCGCGGACTTCGACCTGCGGACCCACGTCGACGACCTGTTCAGCGAGATCTTCGGCGACGTCTTCGGGCACCGTCGGCATCGGGGGCCGCGGCCGGAGCGCGGGCAGGACCTTCGCTACAACCTGCCCCTGGATTTCCGGGAGGCCGTCTTCGGCTGCACCCGGGACATCGAGATCCCCGTCCTGCGCGACTGTGCGGAGTGCCGCGGGAGCGGGGCCAGGAGGGGCACGGTTCCGGCCCCGTGCCCGGAGTGCCACGGGCAGGGCCGAGCCCGGTTCCAGCAGGGGTTCTTCAGCGTCGAGCGGGAGTGCCCCCGCTGCGGCGGGGAGGGCCGCGTGGCGTCCGACCCGTGCCCCGCTTGCGGGGGGCGCGGAATCGCCCAGCAGCGCCGACGCCTTTCCATCGCCGTGCCGGCGGGGGTCGACGAGGGTACCCGGCTGCGGGTCCCCGGCGAGGGCGAGGGGGGATCCCACGGGGGCCCGCCCGGCGACCTCTACGTGGTCCTGTCGGTACGGCCGCACCCCCTCTTCCGCCGGCAGGGCGAAGACCTCGTGTGCGAGCTCCCCGTCTCCCTGGTCCAGGCCGTCCTGGGGGCGGAGTTGGAGATGCCGACCCTGGAGGAGAGCGTCGCGCTGCGGGTGCCTCCCGGGACCCAGCCCGGGGCCGTCCTGACGCTGAAGGGGCACGGCATTCCCACGGGCCGGGGAGCCCGACGCGGGGACCTGAGGATCGTCGTGCAGGTCGAGGTTCCCGCGAAGGTCACCGCCAAGCAGGAGAAGCTGCTGCGGGAGTTCGAGCGGCTCGGAGCCCGGAAGGGGAAGCCCACCGCGGAGCGCTCCCGGAAGTCTGCGCGGAAGCCGGCGGGCTGATTGCTCCCCGTCCTGGGCCTCTGGTACCCTTCTCGGCCCTGACACCTCGCCTCGAATCGGACATGAGACGTCCCTTCGCCCCGGGCCTGTTCGGTCTCCTCGTGCTGGGTGCGGCGTGCGCCGCGCCCAGGACCCCGGTCCCCGTGCGGGAACCGCCGCCGCCCGCGGCGGAAGCCCCCGCCGAGGTCGCGCCCCCGGCGCCGGCCTCCCCGTCTCCCCTGCGCCAGGAGCCGTCCTGGCCTCCCCTGGACCGCGAGTGGTTGAGCCCCTGGGCGCCGCAGCTGCAGGAGCGCCCGCTCCCGGCGGCAGAGCGGGCGCCCGAAGGGGGCGGAATCGGAGCGGAGCCGCCGCGGGCCCGGAATCCGTGGGCGGAGCGTGCGATCTTCTTCGAGGGCGCCGGCCGGCTCGCCGAAGCCGTGGAGGCTTGGGAGGTCGCGGCACAGGAGGCGCCCGAGATCGAGGCGGACGAGTTCCGCCTCCGGGCGCTGCACCTGGTCGAGGGGGCCGGGGAGACGGAACTGCGGCAGTTCATCTCCCGGTGCCCGTCCTGTCCCGCCAGTGGGGTGGCGAGGCTCCGGGTGGCCCTTCTCCTGCGGGCGGACGGCAGGCAGGCGGAGGCCGACGCCCTCCTCGCGGACGTCGAGCGGGAGTTCGCGGACCAGGCATCCGGACGGCGGGCCACGGAGCTCCGGCTGCGGTGGGCCGCCTCGGTGGAACGCCCCGGCCTGTACGGGCTACTCTTGCCGCTCTCCGGCCCCTTGCGGCCCTTCGGCGAGCGAGCGCTCAGGGGAGCCCTGCTGGCCAGCCGGCTCTTCTCGGGCGGGGACGATCCCGGCATCCGCCTCGCGGTCGCCGACTCCGCCGGAGACGCGGCGGTGGCCACGGCGGCGCTCCGGCAGTTGGCGGCCCGAGGCGTGCTCGGGGTGGTGGGGCCGCTCAAGGGCAACGTGGCCGTCGAGAGCAGCCGCGTCGGAAGAGAGCTCGGGGTCCCCGTCGTCTGCCTCACCCCCGCACCGGAGGCGGCCGGCGGGGGTGCGTTTCGCCTGTACCTGCGGGAGGAGGACGAGACCGCCCGCCTCGTCGAGTACGCCATCGACGAGAGGGGGATCGGCCGCTTCGCCATCCTCTACCCGGACACCGCGCTGGGCAGGCGCTACCGCGACCTGTTCTGGAGCGAAGCCGTGCGGCGCGGCGGGGAGATCACGGGGGTCGAGGCCTTCGACCCCGCGGCCCGCGCTCCCGACGAGGCCATCCAGAGACTCACGGGGGTGTACGGGTTGAGCGCGGAGGAGGTGCGGGAGCGCTTCCTGGAGGACGAGCGCATCCGGCTCGAACGAGAGCGGGAGCTCCTGCGCGCGCTCGACTTCGGTGGGGTGGTCCCCGAAGCCGAGGCCGCGGAAGCCGAGCCGGTGGATGCCGAACCGACCGAAGCCGAGGCTGCGGGAGCCGGGCCCGAAGAGGCCGGTCCGGAGGAGCGGCCCTTCGGCGAAGCGGAAGAGATCGAGGTGGACGAGGAGCGGCTCGCCCGGTACCGGCCCGAGCCGATCGTCGACTTCGAGGGGCTCTTCCTTCCGGTGCCGGGGCTGGAGGCTGCCCAGGTGGCCCCGCAGATGGCGTTTCACGACGTGGAGCGGGTCGTCCTCCTGGGGCTTCGCACGTGGAACTACCCGGCCTTCGTCGAGGTTGGCGAGGAGTCCGTCGCGGGGGCCCTCTTCGCCGGCGAGTTCGATCCGTCGCGGCCCGAGGCGCGGCAATTCGTCGATGCGTACCGGGCACAGTACGGCGAGCCCCCGGGTGTGATCGAGGCGTACGCCTACGACGCCGTGTCCGTCATGGTCTTCGGGGGGACGGGGTTCGGAGACGAGACCCGGGACTCCCTGCGCCGCAGGCTCGGCTCCCTGTGGGCGGTGAACGCCGTGACGGGGCCCCTCACGACCCACCCCGGGGGCGACATCGCCGCCGAGCCCAAGATCTTCACCGTCCGTGCAGGGCGTATCGTCCCGGCACAGTGAACCCCCTTCCCCCGCACCCTCCGTTCTGTTAGGATCCCCGGCCTTGCCTGTGGCTAGCCTCCCGTCCGGGAGATGCCCGCCAGGCGGTGTGCTGGAGTAGCGCCGCCCCCGAATTCTCCCCGAGTGCCGCTCTATTGCAGGGAGCCGCCCCCGTGGCGCCGCCGTCCGGTCGCGCCGCGACGGGTGCGTGCATCCTCGGGGTGCCCGCGCTTCTCCGAAGGGTCGTCCGATGTGGAAGGGGTCTCGCCTCGTCAACGGCGGTGTCGCAGCCGCGTTCGCCGCCATCACGATCGGGTTCTGGGCGCTGGGAAACCGTCCGAGCGCCGAGCCCCCGTGGCCCTCCCAGGTGGCGGGCATGTCCTTCTCCCCCCTCCGCATGGGGGAGGACCCCGCGGAGGGGGAGTTTCCCACCCGCGAGGAGATCGACGCGGACCTGTCCCTGCTGGCCGGAAAGGTGCGCTCGATCCGCACCTACGGCGTCGGCGGGACCCTCGCGGAGATCCCCGCGCTGGCCCGCCGCCACGGCATGACCGTTACCGCGGGCGCCTGGCTCACCGCGAACCTCGAGGACAACGAGCGGGAGGTCGCCAAGCTCGTCGAGGTCGCCCGCCACAACCGCAACGTGACGCGGGTGATCGTCGGCAACGAGACGGTGCTGCGCGGGGACCTGACCCCGGAGGCCCTGATCGACTACCTCGACCGGGTGCGGGCGGCCGTCCGGGTGCCCGTCAGCACGGGAGAGCCGTGGCACGTGTGGCTCAAGCACCCCGCCCTGGTCGCCCACGCCGACTACGTGGCGGCCCACATGCTGCCCTACTGGGAAGGGGTGCCCCTGGAGGAGGCCGTCGACGCGGTGATCGACGACTACGAACAGCTCCGGGCCGCCTTCCCGGGCAAGCCGGTGGTCTTCGCCGAGGTGGGCTGGCCGAGCAACGGACGCACGCGAAGGAGCTCCGTGGCCTCCCAGGCGAACGAGGCGATCTTCCTGCGCAGGTTCCTCGCGCGGGCACAAGCGGCGCGGTACGACTACTACCTGATGGAGGCTTTCGACCAGCCCTGGAAGACGGAGACCGAGGGGGCCGTGGGCGCCTACTGGGGTGTCTACGACGTCTACCGCAACCAGAAGTTCGCGTTCACGGAGCCCGTGGTGCGGATCCCCCAGTGGAGGGCGCTCGCGGGTGCGGCAGCGCTGATCGGCTTTCTGATGCTGGCCACGCTCCTGATCGACAGCGGCACGCTGCGGCGCAGGGGGCGTGGGTTTCTCGCCGCGCTCGCCAACGGCCTGGGCGCCGGGGTCGTCTGGATCGCCTACGACTACGGCCACCAGTACCTCACGCCCTTCACGGTGACGGTGGGTGTGGTGCTCGCCGTGGGCCTTCTCGGGGTCGCCCTGGTGCTGCTAACCGAGGGGCACGAGTTGGCCGAGGCCCGCTGGGTGACCCGCCGTCGCCGGCCCTTCGAGGCGGTGGGGAGTTCCGAGTGCCCTGGGGAGGCGCCCCTGCCCAAGGTCTCCATCCACGTACCGGCCTACAACGAGCCCCCCGAGATGCTGGTGGGTACCCTCGACGCCCTTGCCCGGCTCGATTACCCCGACTACGAGGTCCTGGTCATCGACAACAACACCAAGGACCCGTCCGTGTGGCGGCCCGTGGAGGAGCGCTGCCGGGAGCTCGGCGCGCGGTTCCGGTTCTTCCACGTGGACCCGCTCCCGGGGTTCAAGGCCGGCGCCCTGAACTTCGCCCTGGCCCGCACGGCGACGGACGCCGAGGTCGTGGCGGTCATCGACAGCGACTACCAGGTGAGCCCGGGCTGGCTGCGAGACCTCGTGCCCCACTTCCGTCGCCCGGAAATAGGCTTCGTTCAGGCCCCCCAGGACTACCGGGACGGCGGGGAGAGCCTCTTCAAGGGCATGTGCCACGCCGAGTACCGGGGGTTCTTCCACATCGGCATGGTCACCCGCAACGACCGCAACGCCATCATCGAGCACGGCACGATGACCATGATCCGGGCCGACGTCCTCCGAGAGGTCGGCGGGTGGGCGGAGTGGTGCATCACCGAGGACGCGGAACTGGGCCTGAGGATCTTCGAGCAGGGGTACGAGGGCGCCTACGTCGAGCGCAGCTACGGCGTGGGACTCATGCCCGACACCTTCCTCGACTACAAGAAGCAGCGGTTCCGCTGGGCCTACGGCGCGATCCAGATCCTCCGCCGGCACCGCCGCACGCTGCTCGGGCGGCAGGCCGGAAAGCTGACCTGGGGGCAGCGCTACCACTTCGTGGCGGGGTGGCTGCCGTGGCTCGCGGACGGGCTCAACCTCTTCTACACGGCGGCGGCGCTGGCCTGGTCCGGGGCGATCGTGCTCGACCCGAAGCACGTGGACCCCCCGCTGGCCGTGTTCGTCCTGCCGCCCCTCGCGCTCTTCTTCTTCAAGGTGGCCAAGCTGGTGTCCCTCTACCGCTCCCGGGTGGGAGCCTCGCGGGCCCAGACCTTCGCAGCCGCGCTGGCCGGCCTGGCGCTCTCGCACACCATCGCGAAGGCGGTGATCCAGGGGCTCGTCACGACGGGCAAGCCGTTCTTCCGCACGCCGAAGTGCGAAAACCGCCCGGCGGCGGTCCAGGCGCTGCTCCACGCGGCCGAGGAGGCGGGACTCGGGGCCGCCCTGTGGCTGGCCGCGCTGGGGGTCGCGCTCCAGCAGGGCCGGGAGATGCCCGGCGCCCTGCTTTGGTCGATGGCGCTGCTGGTGCAGTCCCTGCCGTACCTCGCGGCGGTGGTCCTCTCCTGGGTGAGCGCTCTTCCCGCGCGGCGGCCTGCGCCCGCGGCACACCCGGCCCTCCCCCTTCCGGGGAGAGCCTGAGCGAGAGGGAACGCGTCGCACCCGGCAAGAGAGAAGAGAGCGGGGACGTCCCGCGTCCCCGCTCCCCTCCGCGCCTTCCCCGGAACCCCGCGCATCGGGCTCCCGGGGGGAATCGCCCTCCGGGGAGCGTTCCTGGTGCTCTCGCGCACCAACAGGGTAGCCATGGCGCATGAGAGCGGGATGAAGCCCCGCTTAGAAGTCGATGAGCGCC
>CAZJSF010000080.1:0-2340 GCA_964548515.1 uncultured Thermodesulfobacteriota bacterium | reverse complement strand
GCCGGGCGGCTCCCCTTCGATTCCGGCGGAGAGGTGTCCCTGGCTCCCCGCAAGATCCTCAAGGCCCCCTGAATCCCGGGTCCGCCGGGCTGCGGACCCGGAGTGCCGGGACCTCACGGGCGGATGATTCCGCGCTTCAGGGCGAGAGTTGGACGAGAGGCAAGCCAGTCCCACCGGCATGCCAGCGGCGATGTCGGTGTGGGTACGATGCTGAGGGTCGTCTTCGCTTTCGTGGATGGGCCTGCCTCGGTCAGGGCCGATTCGACCGTCTTGGCTTTGTCCGACACTCGACAGGAAGACGACCCCGCTGCCGAGGGCTCCTTGGATGTGCCGAGGAAGGGTGTCGCAAAGATGCCCGCCGGGCAGGATCCCGGCACGCGACCCCTCGTGCGCCAACCGGTTCAAGTGGACACCGCCGCTCCCTTCCTCACTCCCCTGCGGTGTCTCTCGGGTTCACCCCGCGCTACGGATGCGACTCGAAATGGTCGAGAAAGGTGGAAGGGTTCATCACGACCAGGCCGCGACGCCCAGAAACGTCCAGGAGATGACGATCTCCGCTGACAACGATTTCCGCTTGCCCTCCGATGGCCGCCGCAACGAACTTGTCATCGTCGGGATGGGCACAGACTCGCTCCGGAAGGCGTGCTGGCCGAACGAGGACCGCCTTCTTGACGAGGAGAGCCACGATCGGGTCGGGGTCGATGCCGGGATATCGCTTCGCCAGCCGCCGAAAAACACGGCTGAAACGAACACGTTTGTGTCGATGATGAGCCTCATCCCTTGGCTCGGGTCTCCCGAAGCGCGGTTGCCACATCACCCGGTGTCATCCCTGCAGAATGAGCTTGGGCACGGGCCTTTCCAATGATCTCGTCGAATTCCTCCACCCTTGGCGGAGTGATGGTCTTGAGAATCACCACGTCGCCCTCTCCCAGAACGACGAACTGTGTCCCCGCCTTGAGATTCAAGCACTTCCGAACCTGCTCGGGGATCACGACCTGACCTTTGGACGACATCTTGGTAGTGGATACGGCTTGCATGGGGGCTCCTTTCGAGAGTTCAGTCTTACCAGTAAGATAATAGGCGTGCGGCGACCTGGCGTCAAGAGCGCCGAGGTAGATGCGGGAGGAAGCGACGCGCCCTGCTATTGCCTTAGGACCGAGGAACCAACCCGAGCGGACCCTCAGTAACTCGTCCGCTAGATAGGACCGGCCCCGGCGAGCCCGGTTTCGATGGTTTCGGGCTCGTGCCCTCTGAAAGCAGGCAGGCAATCCCGTCGCCGAGGCCCTCCTCTGTATGCCGGGAAAACGTTTCCCGACAAGCTGTGGAGAACCGATCTTCGCCGCCGGAACTTGTCCAAGATTCCGCTCAGCCACGTGCCCGGTCCCAGCGAGTAGTGCCGAATCCCCACAGACGTCCCCATAGACGTCCCCGACTTGCCCCGCCAGTTGTCGAGTGAAGGACGTCCCCCTCTGTCTCCCTCTCTGTTTCCCCGAGCATTGCGGCCAGCCCATCCATGGCATATATTCATGACAGGAGGTATGCCATGAAAACTGTTGCCACTGCCAACTTCCACCTGCCCCTACCCCAGGACCTGCGAGACATGTTGCGCGAGGAAGCCGAGCGATGCGGCAGGCCGGCCACGGCGCTTGCACGGGAGGCATTGATCGAGTGGCTCGAGGAACGCCGACGGAGCCGGCTGCGCGAGGAGATCGCGGCCTACGCCTCGGCATGTGCCGGCACCTCAGCAGACCTCGACGAGGAATTGGAGGAGGCAGGTGTGGAACTGCTGGCCGGGGAGGACGCCAATGAAGCGAGGTGAGGTGTATGTGGCGGCCCTCCAGCCTCGGTCTGGATCCGAGCAGCGGGGCACGCGGCCGGTGATCGTTGTCTCACACGACGGATTCAATGACGTTCCGACGTGGCGGTCCGTAATTGTGGTCCCGTGCTCGACCTCGGTGTCGCAAGCCCGACGTGGCCCGACGGCTGTGCCGCTCGCGAAGGGAACCGCTGGCCTCAAGCACGAGGGGGTGGCCCTGTGCCATCAGGTGACAACGCTTGATCGGTCCAAACTGACCAAGCGGATCGGCGCATTGTCGGAGGCAGCACTCAACAGGGTGGACGCCGGCTTGCTTGCCGCGCTAGACCTCGGGAGGTGAGGTCCGGCCCCGTAGAAGCCGTCACGGAAGCCAGCCGCCAGAGTCCGTTGTGTGCGCCTGGTCCAACGCAGGAGACCGAGCTCCGTAGGGCCGTTCCAGAGGTCATCGCTGGCGTCGGCGGTTTGGAACCGCTTCTTCGGGAAGACGAGAGGGCACCCTGTCAGTTCCCGAAAGACCCCGCCTT
>CAZJSF010000079.1:0-12833 GCA_964548515.1 uncultured Thermodesulfobacteriota bacterium | reverse complement strand
CCGGTCTCCGCCCCGGAGCCCGCGCCCGGCGGCCCCCACCGCGGCGGCGGGGCGACCCGCCGCATCGGTGGCGGTCGTGATCACCGCCGCACCCCCGAGCACCCCGGCCACCGCCCGAGCCACTGCGTTCGCTCCCCCCAGGTGGCCGGAGAGGATCGGCACCGCGAAGCGCCCCGCGGCGTCCAGCACCACCACGGCGGGATCCCGGGCCTTGTCCTCCAGGAGCGGTGCGATGGCCCGAACGGCGATGCCCGCCGCCATCACCAGGAGGAACGCCCCGGCCGAGGGCCAGAGGCGGGCGATCAGCTGCGCCACGGGCTCCCCGAACCCCTCCACCCCTTCCCCGGAAAAGCGCGCCGGGGCAAACGCCCGGGTGCGGGGGAGGGTCTCCGCCAGGAGCCTGGCGGTGCCCGCTCCGTCCCGCGTCAGGGCGATCGCGAAGAAGGTCCCGCCGGGCAGGTCGCCGGTCACGGCTCCCCTTTCCGGTAACCGTGGGAGAAGGCCCGGTCGTAGAGACGGGAGCGCTCGAAACCGTCCCACCCCGTGAGCCGCGGGCGCAGGGCCTCGCCGACGAGGATCATCGCCTGGCGGGAGATTCCCGCGGCCATCACGCGGCTCGCGATGTTCCCCAAGGTGCCCGCCACCGCCTCCTCGTCCGGCCACGAGGCACGGCTCACCACCGCGACCGGGGTCTCCGAGGACAGCCCGCCGGCGAGGCACGCCTCGGCGACCTCTCCGATCCGGTCCACCGAGAGGAAGACGCACAGCGTCGCGCCGGTGGCCGCCAGGCGTTCCAGGGACTCGCCAGCCGGAACCGGGGTGCGGCCGGCC
This sequence comes from uncultured Thermodesulfobacteriota bacterium, assembly GCA_964548515.1. GTDB lineage: Bacteria > Desulfobacterota > Deferrisomatia > Deferrisomatales > JACRMM01 > CAZGRT01. The sequence continues at coordinate 12,002 of CAZJSF010000079.1, read as the reverse complement.
AGGCGGGTGAAGATCACCGTCTGGCTGACCTCCGGCAGGGTGAGCTGCGTTCGCAGGCTGGCCGCGGAGGCGAAGGCGGAACTCACCCCGGGCACCACGCGGCAGGGGATCCCCTCCGCCTCCAGGGGGGCCATCTGCTCCTGGATGGCCCCGTACAGGGATGGGTCGCCCGTGTGCAGCCGGACCACGCGCCTCCCCGCCCGGGAGGCCCTGCGGCAGACCTCCAGGGTCTCCCCCAGGTCCATGCCCGCCGTGTCGTGCACCTCGGCCCCGGGCCGCGCCCACCGGAGGATCTCCGGGTTCACCAGGCTCCCGGCATAGAGGACGACGTCGGCCGCGGCCAGCTCATCCCGGCCCAGAACCGTCAGCAACCGCGGGTCGCCCGGTCCGGCTCCGACGAAGACGACCTCCCCGGGGGCCGCTCCGGTGCTCACGGTCCACCCCCCGCCCGACGGGCGCAGAAGAGCGTGACCGGACTCAGGGGCTCCCAGCGCCGCCGGTCCCCCAGCGGTCGCGACCGGGAGCACGCGACCTGCAGGAGGTCTCCCTCGACGCGCGCGTCCCCGGCCCAGGACAGGATGTCGCACAGGGTCTCCACCAGCACGGCGGCGGCCACCAGGGTCCCACCCGGGCGAAGCCTCTGCCAGGCGGCCTGGAGAAGGCGCGCCGGCTCCCCGCCGCTGCCGCCGATGAACACGGCGTCGGGGTCGGGAAGGCCGCCGAGCACCCCCGGCGCCTCCCCGGCCACCGGGACGACCCCTGCGGCCCGGAAGCGGCGCCGGTTCTCCCGGATGTGCTCCACCCGGTCCGCATCCTTCTCCACGGCGTAGGCGAGCAGCCCGGGGAACAGGAGGCAGGCTTCCACGGACACCGAGCCGGAGCCGGCGCCCACGTCCCACAGGACGCCCCCGGGGCGGAGTCCGAGCCGCCCCAGCGCGACGGCCCGGACTTCGGCCTTGGTGATCAGCCCGCCGGAGCGGGCGAAACCTTCGTCCGGCAACCCCGGGCCGAGCGGCTGCGAACGCCCGTCCCCGCCGAGCAGGAGCACCACGTTGAGGGGGGAACCCTCCCAGCCCTCGAAATCCGGCACCGCACCCCGGCGCACCCGCTCGGTGGGAAGGCCGAGGTCCTCCGCGACCACCATCTCCAACCCCGCCCACCCGCTCTCGACGAGGTAGCGGGCGATCCGGGCCGGACCGTTCTCGGGGTCGGTGAACAGCCCGATCCGGGGAGCCCCGAGCACCGCGGCGAGGTTTTCCAGCGGGCGGCCGTGGAGGCTCGCGAAGCGGGCGTCGCTCCACGGTTCTCCGACCCGGGCGAAGGCCACCTGCATCGAGGAGACCGCCGGCCACACGCGCACCTGGGCTGCGGAGAGCCTCCTGACGAGGGCGCCGGCGACCCCGAAGAAACCGGGGTCCCCCGAAGCCAGGACGGCGGCGGTGAGCGCGGGCTCTGCCTCGAGGCGGTGCAGGAGTTCCGAAAGGCGGCCTTCGAGCGGGCAGGTCTCCCCCTGGAACCCGTCGACGAGTTCCAGGTGGCGCACGGCCCCCGCCAGCAGGCGGCAGGATGCGACGGCTTCCCGGACTTCCTCGGGCAGCCCCTCGGCACCCGGGGGGATGCCGATCACGTGGACCCGGGCCGAGACGCTCACCGCTCCGCCTCGGGCGCCGCGCGCGCCAGCACCTCCTTGTGGTAGCCGAAGAGGATGGCCTCGACCGGCACCCGGCGCCCCACCCGCTCGGCGGCGCGTGCCGCGACACGTCGGGCCAGGCTTTCGAACGCACCCCGGTCGCCCTGCGTCCGGAGCCGCTCGAACACCTCCCGGGCCGTGTTGGCCCCCAACGCCGCCCGGGAATCGGAGTCCGGGAACCCCGCCTCGGTCAGGAGGTCCGCGAGCACCGTGCGATCGAGGGAGGAGTCCTTCACGTGGGTCTCGAAGCAACCCGCCGCCACCTTGCAGAACTTCGCGAACTGGCCCACGAGGATCACTGCGAGCCCGCGGCGGGCCGCGCCGTCCAGGGCATACCCCACGTGATCTCCCATGAGCACGAAAGCCTCCGGCGGAAGGTCCCGGAGCAGCGCCTGGGCCGCCGTCTCGCTGGACCTCCCGTGGGAGAGGACCACCCGCCCGACGCCCCCCGCCCGCGCCACGTCGAAGCCGGCGTCCAGGGTGGCGGTCCAGGCGTCGGCGGAAAGCGGGATCACGACCCCCGTGGTGCCGAGGATGGAGAGCCCGCCGAGGATGCCGAGCCTCTCGTTGAGGGTCCGGCGGGCGAGTTCCTCCCCCCGCGGCACGCTGATCGTCACCCGCAGGCAAGCCGGGCCGCGCACCCCCGCCTCCTCGAGCGCCTCGCGGACGGCCGCGTCGATCATGGCGCGGGGAACCGGGTTGATCGCCGGTTCGCCGCCCGGAACGGCGAGCCCGGGCTTGGTCACCCGCCCCACGCCCGCACCGCCCTCGATGCGCACGCAGCGGGCGTCCGGGCCGGGCGCCGCGGGAGCCCAAGCGACGGTCGCCCGGATCTCCGCACCGTCGGTCACGTCGGGGTCGTCTCCGGAATCCTTCACCACGCCCGCCGTGGCCTGCCCCTCGGCGCCGCTGACGCCCACGAGGGGAAACCACGCGTCCGCCGCAACGGGAGAACCCCAGGGGAGACGCAGCGCGACGCGCTCGGGGGAGAGACCGGCCAGGCGCAACGCGGCCCCCTTGGCCGCTGCCGCGGCGCAGGCACCGGTGCTGAACCCCGTGCGGAGCCCTCGGCTCTGCCCCACGCCCGGTCAGACCTCTCCGAGGGCCGCCTTGAGCAGCGCGTTCGCGCAGGCCGCGGCCACGTTGCTCCCGCCCTTGTTGCCCCGGCAGGACACCCACGGGAGGTCTCCCCGGGCCATCAGGGCGTCCTTGGACTCGGCCGCGCCCACGAACCCCACCACCACGCCCACCACCAGGGCGGGACTCGCCGCGCCCGCGTCCGCCAACTCGAGCAGCCGGAACAGCGCGGTCGGGGCGTTCCCGAAGACGAAGACCGCGCCCGGCTCTTCCCGGACGGCTCGCTCCACGGCCACGATGGACCGGGTTACCCCCCGCCGGCGGGCCTCCTCCGCGACCGCGGGGTCGGAGATGTGGCAACGGACCTCGACGCCGAGCCGCTCGGTCCGGACTCGGCTGACGCCGGCCCGGGCCATCTCCACATCGGTCACCAGCGGCGCCCCGCCCGCCAGCGCCTCGGCGCCGGCTGCGATAGCCCCTCCGCTCCACGCCAGGATGCCCGCGAAGCCCGGGTCCCCCGTGGCGTGGACCACCCGCTGGACCAGGGCGGCCTCGGCGGGCGTGTAGGCCGACAGGTCCACGAGGCCGGCGATGATCTCGAAGCTCTTCTTCTCGATCTCCTCGGGGCGGAGATCGTAGCCCCACGGGCCCATCATCCCAGAGCCTCCCGCGCGCGGTCGGCCGCGGCCTGCGCGAGCTTCGGGTGGTCTCCGAGCACGCGCCCCACGGAGATGACCACCCCGGGGTGGCGCGCGCGGAGGCGCTCCACCTCCTCCGGGATGTCGTCGAGGACGTGCGCGCCCGTGAAGAGGAAGAAGGGGACGACCGCCACCCGGCGCGCGCCGGCGGCCACGCACCGCTCCACGGCCTCGGCGAGCCCGGGACGTGCGAGCTGCAGGTACGCGACCTCGACGACCTCGCCGTCGAGCAGGGAGCCCACGGCCCGCGCGACCTGCTCCAGGCCGCGATTCGCCTCGGCGCGACGGCTGCCGTGCCCCAGGAGCACCACAGCGGAACCCGTTCCCACGATCTACTCCTCCCCGCCCCGTGGATTCGGGGGAAAGGGCAGATGCTCACACGGGGGCTCGAGGGGAGTCAAGCAGGCGGGTGGCCGCCCTCCGGCGGGATCGGCGGCGCTTCGTCGGAGGGAGCGGCCAGGGGCAGGGTGAAGGAGAACGTGGCGCCCTCGCCGGGCTCGCTCTCGACCCAGATCTGCCCGCCGAGCCGCTCCACGATCTCCCGGGAGATGGACAGGCCCAGCCCCGTCCCCAACGGGTGCGCTTTTTGCGGATCGCGAACCTGGCGATAGCGCTCGAAGACCTCTTCGCGCCGGTCGTGGGGGATGCCCGGGCCCCGGTCCGCCACGCTCACCACCGCGAACCCGCCCCGGCGGCGCCCGGAGACCAGCACCTCGGACTCCGGAGGGGCGAACTTCGCCGCGTTGGAGAGCAGGTTGGCCAGCACCTGCTGGAGCCGGTCCGGGTCGGCCAGGACCAGCGCCAGGCCTTTTTCCACGTCGGGCCGCGCGATGACGCCCCGCTCGGCGAAGAGCGGGCGGGCCACGTCCAATGCTTTCAGGATGGCCTGCTCCAGCCCCACGGGCTCCACGTTGAACTCGACCCGGCCCGCCTCGATCTTCGACAGGTCGAGCAGTTCGTTGATCATCCGGGACAGCCGATCGGCCTCGGCGCTGATGATCCCGATGAACTTGCGCCGCTGCTCGGGGTTGTCCACGTCGTAGCGCAGGAGGATCTCGGAGAAGGAGCGGATCGACGTGAGCGGCGTGCGCAGTTCGTGGCTCACCGTGGAGAGGAAGTCGCTCTTCAGGCGGTCGAGTTCGCGGAGCCGGGCGTTCGCGGCCTCCAGCTCCCCGGTCCGTTCCCGCACCTTCTCCTCCATGGCCTGGCTGTACGCGTGGACTTCCGCATACAGCCGCGCGTTCACCACCGCCAGCGCCAACTGGTTCGCCATGGCGGCGAAGAGGCTCACGAACTCCTCGGTGAAGTGCATGGGGCCCCGGGTCCCGTACGCCGTGAGCACGCCGATGGACCGGCCCTCGTGGAGCATCGGTGCGTGGATCAGCGCCGTCACCGGCACGTTCTGGGTGAGCTGGCGGAAGAAGAGCGGCTTCTCCACCTGCCTCGCGTCCTCCAGGACGACCGGCTCCCCCCGGAGGAAGCAGGTGCCGAAGTAGGTCTCCTCGCTCGGCGGCACCGCCGATATCCCGATGTAGGCGGGGTCCAGGCCCACGTGGTTGCGGATGCGGAGCTTGCCGTCGTCGTCCAGGAGCCGCACCGCCAGGTACTCGAACCCGAACTCCCGGTGGATCAGGTGCAGCACCTGTCCAAGCACGCTGTCGATGTCGAGGCTGCCCGCCAGCGCGCTCGACGCCTCGTGGAGCACCATGAGCTCCCGCAGCTGCCGCTCCAGGGTGTCCCGGCTCTCGGCCAGGCTCCGGGAGACCCGGCCGAAGACGTCCAGGATCTCCACCGACTGGTCCCGGGGCCAGGCCAGGAAGCTCTGGATCACCATCCGAGCCGACGGCGTCCCGAGGGCGCCCGCGAGGCAGCGCTCCGCGGCCTCCACCATCGCCTGGGGGGAGGTGCGGGGACCCAGGGCGCCGAGCACGGCCTTCGCCTGCATGGGTCCGACGAACCTCGTGAGGAGGTTCTCCAGGTCGTCCCGTGAGGCCCAGGCCGCCCGCGCGTCGACATCCGCCTCGGCCACGCGGCGGCGGCTGGAGACCCCCAGGCTGACCGCCAGGTACCCGCCCAGGTTGAACACCAGGCTCCACACCAGGGCGTGGGTCCACTGGTCGAGACCCTCCAAGCCGAACAGGGACCTCGGCCGCAGCAGCCCGATGCCCCAGGGCCCGTGCTCCAGGAAGCCGGCGGGCACCCATCCCGACTCCACGAAGCTCGGGAGAAGGAGCGTGTACCCCCAGACCGCGAAGCCCAGGGCGAGACCCGCCACGGCTCCCTCCCGGCGCCCCCCCTTCCAGTAGAGGCCGAAGAAGACCGCGGGGGCGAACTGCGTCACCGCCGAGAAGGAGAGCAGGCCGATGTTGACCAGGGTGTGCGACTCCCCGATCCACCGGTTGAAGGCGTAGCCCAGGAGCACGACACCCAGGATGACGAGGCGCTTCGCGAAGAGGAGGTGGCGGCTCAGGTCCGCCTGACCAAGCCGGCCGAGGGCCGAGGAGAAGCCCCCCAGGAGGGCGATGCCCGGGTGGTGCAGGATCATGGTCGAGAGGGCGACGGCCGAGACGATCACCATGCTGGTGGCGGCCGAGAACCCTCCCAGGAAGGCGAGGAACGCCAGCCCGGTGCGCCCTTCCGAGAGCGGCAGGGAGATCATGAAGAAGTCGGGCGAGCCGGGGACGCCTTCCAGCAGGCCGACCACGGCGACCGGAAGGACCAGCAGGTTGATGAGGAACAGGTATGCCGGGAAGATCCAAGCCGCCGGGAGGAGGTGGTCGTCGCGCATGTTCTCCACGGCCAGCATGTGGAACTGGCGGGGCAGGAGCACCACTGCGGCCGCGGACATCACGCTCAGGCTCAGCCACTGGGCCGCCGAGGTCCCGGAGCCCCCGCCCAGGAGGAAGAGGTGCGCGAGTTCGGGCTTCTCGAGCGCCCGGGAGAACAGGGAACCGAGCCCGCCCCCGATCCCCCACGTGATGTAGGCGCCCAGGATCAGGAACGCCGCCAGCTTCACGGCGCTCTCAAAGGCCACGGCGGCCACCATCCCCTCGTGGCGTTCGGTGGTCACGAGGGAGCGCGCCCCGAAGAGCACGGCGAACCAGGCGAGCCCGAGTGCCGCCCAGAAGGACGCGTCGCCCAGGAGCTCGGGGCTCGGCTGCCGGCCGCTGATCAGGTCGAAGGTGTAACCCACCGCCTTGAGCTGGAGGCCGATGTACGGGGTGACCCCCGCCACGAGGATCACGGTGGCCAGCGCGCCGAGCAGTCGCCCCTTGCCGTAGAGGGACTCCAGGAGGTCCGGCACGCTGGTGACGCCCTCGGCGCGGCAGTGGACCACGAGCCGACGCAGCACCGTGGGCGCCAGGAGGAAGACCAGGGTGGGCCCCAGATAGATGGGGAGGAAACCCAGTCCCTGGGCCGCCGCCCGCCCCACGCTGCCGTAGAAGGTCCATGAGGTGCAGTAGACCGCGAGGGAAAGGCTGTACACCCAGGGGTTGTCGACCGGGCTCCGTCCCCGGCTGCGGGCCTCGTCCGCCGCGTACGCGATGACGAAGAGGCCCAGGACGTACCCCAGGCCGAGGAGCGCGACCCAGAACGTGCGCGGGGTCACCGACGCCTCCGGCCGGTCAGCGCCCAGGCGGCCAGCACGAGCGCGCCCCAGCAACCGAAGACGTACAGCGCCAGCAGGGGGATCCCGGCGACCAGTTCCGGCCGGCTGAACGCCCCGACGAGCGGGGAAAACAGCGCGATGGCGCCGACGACGACCAGGGCCGCCAGACGCCGGGTGACGACTTCCATCCCCGCCTCCCTCAGGCCGGGCCCGACCGCACCCAGCCCGGCAACGCGCGCTCCCGGCTCATTGCCCGGGTATCAAAAACGCGCCGTCTGCCACCGGAGCAGCAGCATGCGGTCGCAGAACGCCTTGGCGTCCGCCAGCGTCTCGATTCCGCGAGGCGCCAAGAGTCGGATCAGCTTCAGGAATACCTCGGCGGTGGCTCGCGCATCCCCCAGGGAGGTGTGCCGCCCCTCGACCGTCACGCCGAGCCGCTCGGCGATGGCGTCGAGGTTGTGCCCGTCGAAGTCGCGGTGGATGCCGTAGGAGAGGAACAAGGTGTCCAGCACGGGGTTTTCCAGGAGCGCCAACCCGGCCGCCGTGGCTCCCATGTCGAGGAACTTCTTGTCGAACGCCGCGTTGTGGGCGACGAGGACGGCCGAGCCGACGTACTCGTAGAACCGCGGGAGCACCTCCGCCAGCACGGGCGCGTCCCGCACCATTGCGTCGTCGATGCCGTGGAACCGCTTCGAGGAACCCGGGATCGGACGCTCCGGGTTGACGAGCGCGTGGAACGTGTCGGCCGGCAGAACGCGGCCGTCGCGCACCCGAACCGCGCTCAAGCTGACGATCCGGTCTCCCTGGGAGGGCTGGAGCCCCGTGGTCTCGCTGTCGAAAACGACGTACTCGAGGTCCCCCAGGGCCGCTCCCAGGATCTCCTCGGGCTCTCGGGCCGGCCTCCTGACGAAGAGGTCGAAATCGTAGAACTCCGGCTGTTCGTCCGCGATTCCGTCCGGCCGCCGCCGCACCACGCCTCCGGGGGCGTGGAGCAGCCCGAGCCGCACCTCCACCCCCCCTTCGAAGGACCGCGTCCACAGTTCGCCCCGGTTCGCGCGAACCGCCTCCGACAGGTTGATCTGGGGCTCCCCCCGCAGGGAAATCGTCAGCGCGCCGATCTCCTTCGTGTCCAACTCGGCCACGCCCTCCACTCGGAAGGCCGTCACGACCGCGCCGTCCTCCTCGCCCAACTCGACGTTCACCGGAGCCCACCCGGCCACGCGGCCGCCGATCCACCGGAGGATCTCGGACAGGCACGCCACCCAGGAATACGGTTCCACGAGCACCGAGGGCAGCGGCCCCTCCGGAGCGTGCACGCAGATGAACCCACCGGGCAGGGCCGCAGCGGCTTCCTGGACCAGTTCGAGCGGATCCGATGGGATCTCGGCACCCAGCGACTTGGCGACCGTAGAAGCTTCCTCCACCAGGTGGAGCCTCTGGGACAGGCGCGTCACCTCCTCGCGCACGCCGGCGAGGAACGTGGCCTGCTTCTGCGCCGGCATCTCCGGGTGGCGCCCGAGCGTCTCGAGCAGGGAGGAGGCCGCCGCGACCGGGCCCCGCAACAACTCGGGCATCTCCCTCATGGTGCGCTCGAGCTTCTGCTCCTCGGCCGCCCGGGAGCTCGTGTCGCGGAAGACCACCAGGAAGCCGGCGCGCGCGCCCCCGGGGGCGGCCACCGCCGCGAGGGAGCCCCGCAGCACCGTGCCGTTCTTCAGGGGGAAGACCACCTGCTCCACCGCCTCGCGCCCTTCGTCCCACCGCCCCCGCAGGCGGCGGAGGTAGAACTCCAGCCGGTCTGCCGGGAGGATGTCGGCGAGGGGGGCGCCGATGCCGGTCGCCGGACGCCCGCCGAGGGCGAGGCGCGCCGCCGGGTTCATCAGGAGGACCTCGCCCGTCTCGTTGGTCATCACCACGCCCTCCGCCATGGTCCGCAAGACGGCGGCCAGACGGTTGCGTTCCTCCTGCAGGGAGCGGGTCGTCTCCTTGACCCGGGCTTCCAGGTCGTCGTAGGCGCCCGCGAGACTCTGTGCCATTTCGTTGAACTGCTGGGCCAGGTCCTCGAGTTCGTCGCCCGTCTGCACGGAGATCCGGTGCGCCAGGTTGATCCGGGAGATGATCTCGGCGCCGTTGCGCAGTTGTAGGATGGGCCGGAGGAACTGGTCGGCCACCCGCCACGCCAGCGCCAGGATCACGGCCGCGAAGATCACGAGGACCACGGCGACCTGGCCCGATACGTGGTGGAAGGGGCCGTAGATCTCCGAGGCCGGGGTCACCAGCGCCAGGAACCACCCCCTCGTCAACCCGCTCGACCCCGGGTCGACCGGAGTGACCCCGGCGAAGAAGTCCTGCCCTCGCACCTCGTACGTCGTCCAGCCCGACAGCCAGGGCCCCGACGGAGGCAGGGGGACTTCCTGCGGCCCGGCCAGGAGGTGCCCCTCGGCCGTGAACAGCACGGCACGCCCCCTCTCGCCCTTGCGGTACCACTCCAGGAGCTTGCTCACACGGTCGAGATCGAAGGATGCCTCCACGAAGCCCACCGGAGACCCAGCGAGATCGGTGACGCCGATCCGGTACTCCAGCGTCTCTTCGGTACCCCAGGAGACCATACCCGACGGACCGGCAGCCGGGGCGTCGGCCGGGGTGGGCTTCGGGACCAAGTTGAGCCTGCGAAGGCCGGGGAGGAGGCGCCGGGCGGCCGACAGGGCGGCGTGGGGGTAGGGCTGGGAGCCGGCCAGATAGCCGCGCACCTCGGGAAGGCTGGCGAGGCCGGCCGCGCCGCGGCCGGCCGCCTCGATCTGAGCCTCCAGTTGATCCGCGAGAACGCGGGTTTCCCGTGCGAGGTCACCGCCGCGGATCGCCCCGACGTCGTGCCGGGCCACCAGGAAGACCCCCCCGAGAACCACGAGGAACGGCACCACCCCCACGCCGGCGAGGGTCCACAGCATCCGGCTCCGCAGGCCCTTGCGGTGGAGCATCCTTCCCGGAAGGGCCGCGGCGCTCATGTGCGCAGGGCGGAACGGATCTTCTGGAGGAGTTCGTCGGCGGCGAAGGGCTTGGTGATGTACACGTCGGCGCCCACCTCCAGGCCCTTCTTGCGCTCGAGGGGCTGCCCCTTGGCGGTCAGCATGAGCACCTTGACGGCCGAGAGGTCGCCGCGCTGGCGGAGCTCGCGGCACACCTCGTACCCGTCCTTCCGGGGCATGGCCACATCCAGGAGGATGAGGTCGGGGGAGACCCGGGTGGCCGTCTCCAAGGCTTCGTCCCCGTCGCGGGCCACGTACACGTCGTAGCCCTCCTGCTCCAGGATGTACTCGAGGGACAGGAGGATGTTGGGCTCGTCGTCGACGGCGAGAATCTTCTTCTTTTCCATCCCGCGCCCCTCCACCAACCCACGCCCCCCGGAGACCACGGTGGCTCGCTCGGCCTCAAACCATATCTCAAAACGAGCCGCCTGGGAAAGTCCCTCGGCGTGCGGGGAAAGCGCCCTCCCTCGTTGACACCCGGGACCCCTGATCGTAGCATCCCGTGTCCGCCCGATGCCGGGCCCGCCCCGTTCCAGCGCCCCACGGGGGCGCACCGCCGAACCGACTCCCATGGCCCGAGAACTGGAACTTCTCCTTCAAGGTCTTCCGCGCCTGGCCGAGCTTCCGTCCGCCGTGCGCGAGGAGTTGGGAAACGCCGTCACGCGGGCGTCGGTCGCCGCGGGGGATTACCTGTTCCGGCAGCGCGAGGGCCCACCGGAGGCCGTCTTCTACCTCGTCACAGCCACGGCGGAGATCCTGGTCGGCCCTCCCGAGGAGGAGCGGGCGGTGAGCCTCTCGAAACCGGGAGACCTCGTGGGCTGGCTGAGCGTCTTCACCCGCGACCCCTTCCCCGCCTCCGCGAGAATCGTCGGGCCCGGCGAGATCCTTCGCATCGAGACCGACGTGCTGCGCGGGCTGGTCGAGACCCACCCGTCCATCGGCCAGGTGCTGGCGTCCAACATGGCGCGCCGCCTGGAGGACCTGTTCGAACGCGTCCGACAGGACGCGGCCCGGGTGCCCCTGACCCGCCTCGAGAGCTTCCCCTTCCGGAGGCTCGTCACGGAGGTGATGGAGAGCCCCGCCCCGAGCCTTCCGGAGGACGCGTCGGCGCGGCAGGCCGCTGAGGTGATGGCGCAGACCGGCGCCACCGCCGTGTTCGTAGAGCGCGACGGCACTCCGCTGGGCATCGTCACCGAGAAGGACCTCGTGCACCGGGTGACCGCCCGGGCGTCGGACCCCGAAGTGGTTCGGATCGCCGACGTGATGAGCGCTCCCCTGGTCTGCGTCCCTCCGGACGCGTACCTCTACCGGGCCGTGGGCACGATGCGCCGGTCGGGCGTCCGCCACCTGGCGGTCGCCGACGCGGGCAGGCTGGTCGGCGTCGTCTCCATGCGCGACCTCCTCAACAAGGCCAGCGGGGAGACGCTCGAACTCGCGGAACGGATCGAGGGAGCGCCGTCCCTGTCGTCCCTCGCGGAAGCCCACCGCAAGACCCAGGCGGTGTGCGCCGGCCTGCTCGAGGAGGGGGTCCCGGCCGGAGAGGTCAGCCGGCTGCTCTCCGGGATCGGCCGCGACGTCCACCGGCGGGTGCTCGAACTGGCGATCCTGCGGTTGGAGGAAGCCGGGCGCGGAACGGCCCCGGTTCCCTTCTGCTTCCTGGTCATGGGGAGCCTCGGGCGCGGCGAGAACCACTTCTGCAGCGACCAGGACCACGGGATGATCCTGGCCGACTATCCCCAGGAGGCGTGGGAGCGGGTCGAACCCTACTTCATGGACCTGGGGCAGGCGGTGTCCGAGGGCCTGGCCGAAGTGGGGTTCGCGAGGTGCCGGGGCGGCGTGATGAGCCAGAACCCCGTCTGGCGGAAGCCGTTGCGGGAGTGGAAGGAACAGGTGGCCGGCTGGCT
>CAZJSF010000078.1:0-13158 GCA_964548515.1 uncultured Thermodesulfobacteriota bacterium | reverse complement strand
CTCGAGGCCGCCGCCACGCCCGCCATGGACGCCCTGGCGCGAGAGGGAACCCTGGGGCTCGCGAGGACCGTTCCGGAGGGCATGCCGGCGGGCAGCGACGTGGCCAACCTCTCGGCGTTCGGGTACGACCCGCGGGTGTGCTACACCGGGAGGGCCCCGCTGGAGGCCGCGGCCATGGGCGTGGGCCTCGGGCCGGACGACGTGGCGTACCGGATGAATCTGGTCACCCTCCGGGTCGGCGTGGGGGAGGTGCTCCTCGACGACTTCTCCGCGGGGCAGATCTCGACGGAGGAGGCCCGGCGCATCGTCGAGACCCTTTCCCGGGAACTCCGCGACGACGGGTTCGAGTTCTACCCGGGCGTGTCGTACCGCCACCTCCTGGTCTGGCGGGGAGGACTCGGCGGAGCGCGCACGACCCCTCCCCACGACATCATGGGGCAACCGATCCAGACGTACCTGCCGCAGGGCGAAGGGGCGGATGCGCTGCTGGGCATCATGACCGGGTCCCAGATCCTGCTGAAGGAGCACCCCGTGAACCGGGAGCGGCGCGACCGGGGCAAGAAGGAGGCGAACTCGGTGTGGTTGTGGGGGCAGGGGCGGCGCCCTCGCATGGAGTCGTTCCGGGAGCGCTTCGGTCTGTCGGGGGCGGTGGTCTCGGCCGTGGACCTGCTCAAGGGCATCGCCCGGGTGTGCGGGTTGGAGGCGCTGGAGGTGCCGGGAGCCACCGGATACCTCGACACCAACTACGAGGGGAAGGCCGGGGCCGCGCTGGACGCGCTCCGCCGCTCGGACTTCGTCTTCGTGCACGTGGAGGCCCCCGACGAGGCGGGCCACTCGGGGAGGGCGGCCGACAAGGTGCGGGCCATCGCCGACTTCGACGGCCGAATCGTGGCGCCCGTCCGGGCCGGGCTGGAGGCGATGGGCGAGCCCTTCGTCCTCCTGGTCATGCCCGACCACCCCACGCCGCTGCACCTTCGCACCCACACGTCCGAGCCGGTGCCCTTCGCGCTGTACCGCTCCGACGGGGCCTCGTCCGTTCCCGGAGAGGCCTTCACCGAGGCGGCCGCCGCGGCCACGGGGGTCTTCGTGCCCGAGGCCCACCGGTTGATGGAGCAGGTCCTCGGACGGGCGCGGCTGTGGTGATCTCCTCGCCCTACCGGGTCCTCTACGGCGACACCGACACCATGGGCGTCGTCTACTACGCGCACTACCTCCGGTTCTTCGAGTACGGCCGCAACGAATACCTCCGGGCGAGAGGGATCACCTACCGGGAGGTCGAGGCTCGGGGGCTGCGGCTGCCGGTCTCGGAGGCCTGCTGTCGCTATCTGCGGCCCGCCCGGTACGATGACCTCCTCACGGTGGAGACCCGGGTGCTCCGGGCTCGAGGGGCTCGGGTCTCCTTCGGGTACGAGATCCGAGGGGATGGAGGAGACCTGCTGACCGAGGGCTCCACCGACCACGCGGTCCTGGGCCCGGAGGGCCGGCTCACGCGCCTCCCCCCGGACCTGGTGGAGACCCTGGCGCCCGAGACGGGTGCCTGAAGGGGTACGCCGGGGGTACACGGAGCCGAGGGAGGCCGCGCGCATGTTCACCGAGGCCGACTTCCGGATCAGCCCGACGGTCTACGACTGGACCGGGCGCACCATCTCGCTTCTGGAGAGATTCCTCAAGATCAACGTCAAGCTGCACGGCACCCGACAGGAGTTGGAGGCCGGCGAGATCTTCCTGTTCAACCACTTCGCGCGCTTCGAGACGTTCATCCCCCAGTACCTGATCTACCGGGAGATCGGGGCCGTGAGCCGGTCGGTGGGCTCGGCCGAGTTCTTCGAGGAGGACGACTCGTTCTCGCGCTACCTGCTCAGCCTGGGCGGGGTGCCGAACGACCACCCGGGCCTGCTGGGCTTCCTCGCCGCCGAGGTCCTCCGCGGGCGCAAGATCATCCTGTTCCCCGAGGGCGGCATGGTGAAGGACCGCCGGGTCGTGGACCGGGCGGGGAAGTACGGCGTCTACTCCCGTTCCGCACTGGAACGCCGCAAGCACCACCGGGGAGCCGCGGTCGTGGGCCTCGCGGTGGAAGCCTTCCGGCGCGCGGTCCGGGAGGCGAGGGAAGCCGGGGACGAGGACCGCCTGGCCCGCTGGTCCGAGGCGCTCGAACTCGACGGCCCCGAGGCGCTCGTGGCCGCGGCCCGTCGCCCCACCCGGATCGTACCCGCCAACATCACCTTCTACCCCATTCGTACCGAACAGAACTGGCTTCGCCAGGGCGCCCAGCTCTTCGGCCGAGGCCTCGAGCCCCGCTTCGCCGAGGAACTCCTCATCGAGGGGAACCTGCTGCTCAAGGACACGGACATGGACATCCGGCTGGGGAAGCCGGTGGCGCCCGCGGACTTCCTCGGCCCCCTGGACCGCTGGCTGGCGAAGCGCGTGGCCCGAACGGTAGGGACGCCGGGCGGTCTGCTGGAAGCGGGCGGGAGGGGGTCTCCGTGGGAGGGGCGCCTGTGGGACCGCAGGGTGCGCGGCAAGGCGCTGCGGCTGCGGGACGCCTACATGCGCGAGATGTACCGGGGTCTCACGGTGAACCTCAGCCACCTCGCCGCAGACCTGGTCTTCCTTCTCGTGGACGCCGGGGAGGATTCCGTTCCCGTCGATGCGTTCCACCGCACCCTCTACCTGGCGGTCAAGAACCTCCAGGCCGCCGCCGGCATCCACCTGCATCGAAGCCTGAAGAACCCGGAGGCCTACGGCGGCTTGCTCCGCGGGAGCTGCCCGGGCCTCGAGCAGCTGTTCGACATGCTCGTCGCCTCGGGGCTCGTCGAGCGGGCCGAGGACCGGTACCGCTTCCTGCCACGGTTGTGTGAGGAACTGGGGTTCGACGAGGTGCGGGTGGGGAACCCCCTCGCCGTCTACCACAACGAGCTCTCGCCCCTCTCCGCGGCCACCGACGCGGTGGCAGGGGCGCTGCGCCTTGCGGACCGTCTCTCGCCCGAAGAGCGGGCCCTGCTGGAGTTCGACGACGAGAAGATCGCCCACGGGTGGGACCGGGAGGCGTTCCATCGGCCTCGGCACGAGGAGGTGAACCGGGACGAGACCGCCACCGCGTCGGGCGAGCCGTTCCTGTTCCTCCCCAGGACGCACCGGCGCCCGCTGGGCGTGGTGCTGGTCCACGGGTTCACGGCGTCGCCCGCCGAGATGCGGCCCCTGGGCGAGCGCCTCCGACTGGAGGGGTACCCGACGCTGGGTGTGCGCCTGAAGGGCCACGGCACCTCCCCGTGGGACCTCCTGGAGCGCCGCTGGGAGGACTGGCTGGAGTCGGTGCGGCGCGGAGTGGAGATCCTGGGGGCCTTCGCACCCCGCCTGTGCCTCGTCGGGTTCTCCACCGGCGGGGCGCTGGCCCTCCGGCTGGCTTCGGAGTGGCCGGACCGCTTCGAGGGCGTCGCCGCGGTGGGTGCGCCGGTCCGCCTCAGGGACCGAGCCATGAAGCTCGTTCCCCTGGTCCACGGAGCGAACGTGTTGGCGGGATCCACGGCCCTGGTGAAGGGCGTCATGCTGTTCCACCACGCGAACACGGAGCACCCCCAGATCAACTACCGCCACATGCCGATCCGGGCGCTCTACGAGTTGGGGCAGCTCATCGACGCGATGGAAGAGGGGTTGGAGAGGGTGGAGTGCCCGGTGCTGCTCATGCAGAGCACGGAGGACCCCACGGTCGATCCCGAGAGCGCCCCGCGGATCCTCGGGAAGCTCGGGTCCCCGCGCAAGAACCTTCTGTGGGTCCACTCGGACCGCCACGGGATCCTCTACGAGAACCTCGGAGGGAGCCAGGACAGGGTGATGGAGTTCCTGGCCGAACTCGAGGCGTCCTCGTCGGGGGGGCAATGAGATGGGCCCCGCCGAAGGACCCGAACCCGTCGGGCTCTTCTCAGGCCGCCCGCTTTCGGCCCTTGGGGCGAACGGGGGGCTCGGGCTCGTCCCGGAGAGCCCCCGGCCGCACCGAAGACAGGTCGACGACTCGCGCCTCGGCACCCCCCCCGGCGTAGGAAGCCAGGGTCCGCCGGATGCGCAGCGCCTTCAGTGCGAACGCCGTCAGGGCGACGGCGAGGGCGGCGGGCAGGAAGTGGGCGGGTTCCCAGTCCGCGACCCCGGTCCGGAAAGCCACGCGAACGAGCTCGGCCGTGCCGAACACCGCCACGCCGATGAGGAGGGGGGAGAAGACGTTCGCGACCAGGAAGTCGTCGCTCCACCGGGAGGGCCTCGGGTTGCGGCAGGCGAGCAGCAGGAGGAAGAAGGCCAAGACCGACCCGCACAGGCAGGTCACTCCCAACGTCAGCCCCATGGCGCTGCTCCTTGCCGGGCGGAGGCCGTCGCCTCCCGCCCATCGTGTCACACATGACCATCATGCGAGACACATGACAGGCTAGTGGTCAATCTGGACAGAGTCAAGGGGCCCTCGGGGGTGCTCCGCCCGCCGGACGTCGCGCGCTTGACCGGTCCCTGCACGAAAAACATACTCCGGCACGGTGCCCGGTCCGACAGGAGGCGAGACGTGAAGAAGATCCTAGGGGTCAGCGCGAGCGCGAGGGAGTGGGGGAACACGGACCTCCTGGTCCGTCACGCCCTGCGGGGGGCGGAATCGGAAGGGGCGGAGACGCGCTTCCTCCGGGTGGCCGACCTGGAACTCGGGCCCTGCGTGGGGTGCATGGCCTGCGTCTTCAAGGACCGCGACTGTGTCCAGGGGGACCGGTTCCCGGAGTTCCTGGAGGCGTTCCGGTGGGCCGACGGGGTGGTCCTCGGGTCGCCGGCCTACGTGCTCGGCGCCACGGCCGCCGTGAAGAACCTGCAGGACCGGATGATCCGCTTCGGCCTCGCCCGGGAGTTCGTCGGCCGGCCCGGGCTCTCGGTTGCGGCTGCCGGGGTGCCCGGCTGGGAGCCCTTCACCCTCGCCCAGGTGAGCCTGACGTTTCTGTTCCTGGGCATGCCGGTGGTGGACCAGGTCCTGGGCCACGCCCAGGGGCCCGGCGAGATCCTCGACGACGAGGCCGCGTGCCGTCGGGCGACGGAGGGGGGCGGAGCCCTCGGGCGAGGCGAGGCCGGCTATCGCGGTGAGCCCGGCGCCTGCCCCGTGTGCCACCTGGATCTCGTGGTGGAGCGCGAGGAGGAAGGTGCCCGGTGCTTGTTGTGCGACATCCCCGGCGAGTGGGTGGACCAGGACGCTTCCCGGACCTTCCGGCCCGCGGCCGGCGCGGAGCCCCGGTGGACCGAGAACTCGATCCGGCACCACTTCGTCGAGAAGATCCTCCCCTCCGGACCCAGGTTCCGGACCCGCCTCCGGGAGATCCGGGCGCGGGTCGAGGCCTTTCGAGAAGGGGCCGCCGGGTGAGTTCGGGGCTCGAGCGGGCCGCCGCCCTGCTGGCCGAGAGGGGCGAGACGGTTGCGCTGACCGGGGCGGGGATCAGCGTGGAGAGCGGGATCCCGGATTTTCGGAGCCCGGGAGGCCTGTGGACGCGCTACCCGCCGGAGGAGTACGCCACGCTGCGCGCGTTCCGGCGGGACCCCGCCCGGGTTTGGCGGATGCTCGCCGAACTGGAGGAGGTGCTCGACGCCGCCCGGCCCAACGGCGGCCACCGCGCCCTCGCGGGGCTGGAGGAACTCGGGGTCCTCTCCGGGGTCGTGACCCAGAACGTGGACGGGCTGCACCGGGCTGCCGGGAGTCGGCACGTGGTGGAGTTCCACGGTTCCCACCGAAGCTTCACCTGCCTGTCCTGCGGCCGGCGCTACGCCCGGGAGGATGCCCGCCGGCGCGGCACGCCTCCGGCGTGCGACTGCCGCGCCCTGCTCAAGCCCGACGTGGTGTTCTTCGGCGAGGAGATCCCGGAAGATGCCGCGGTGGAAGGCGAGCGGCTGGCCCGGTCGTGCGGCGTGATGCTGGTGGTGGGTACCTCGGCCGAGGTCGCCCCCGCGAACCGCATGCCCTGGACCGCCCGGAGGCGCGGGGCCGCCGTGGTGGAGGTGAACGTGGCGGCCACCCACCTCACGGAGAGCGTCACCGACGTGTTCCTCCAGGGGCCCGCGGGGCGGGTGCTGCCGGCGCTCGTCGCGGAGGTGCGCCGCCTGCTGGCGGCGGGAGAGCGGTGAGAGGCCGGGACCGCGCGGCCCTGCCGCCGTGCCCCTTCCGGAGGAGGGGAAGGACGCCGGGGCGTCAGGCTTCCTCGGGGCGCCGCCGCTCCCCGTAGGCCTCGCACAGCGCCAGCAGGGCGCCGTCGTCGGGTTCGAGGTGGATCGAGCGGTGGAAGTCGACGCGCCGGTTGTACTCCCGGACGTCCACCGGCCTGTGTCTGCCGTCTTTGCGCTCCACGTCCGCGTCCTCCGGAAGGCCCAGCGCGCCGCCGCCCGCCGCGGGCGCGCCGATCGGGGCCCCGATCTCGGGCGAACGGCCGGCGCAATGCAAGCGGCGCCCCCGAGGGGGCGTTGCCTTCCCGTCGGCTCGGTGACAGAATGACGCGCCCGGGAAGCGGGGGGACACCAGGAGACCCGCGAGGGGAAGAGAGGATTCGGATGCGAAGGGTCGGTTTCGTCGGTTGGAGGGGGATGGTCGGTTCGGTCCTGATGGACCGCATGCGGAGCGAAGGCGACTTCCGCGGCTTCGAGCCCGTGTTCTTCTCCACCTCCCAGGTCGGGGATGCGCCCCCCGACGTGGGGCTGCCGGCTCCGCCCCTGGCCGACGCCCATGCCCTGGGGGCCCTCGCTGCCCTCGACGTAGTGGTCTCCTGCCAGGGCGGGGACTACACCCAGGCGGTGTACGACGACCTGCGGAAGTCCGGGTGGAGCGGGCACTGGATCGACGCGGCGTCGACGCTGCGGATGCGCGACGAGGCCATCATCGTCCTCGATCCCGTGAACCGCGGGGTGATCGACGCGGGCCTGGCGGCCGGCGTCAAGGCCTGGGCCGGGGGCAACTGCACCGTCAGCCTCATGCTCATGGCGCTTAACGGGCTGTTCCGGGAGGGGCTGGTGGAGTGGCTCTCCACCATGACCTACCAGGCGGCCTCCGGGGCCGGCGCGAAGAACATGATCGAGCTCGTGGCCCAGATGGCCGCCATCGCCGGGGCCTCCCGGGACCTGCTCCGCGACCCGGCCCTGAGTGCGCTGGACCTGGACGCCCGGGTGACCCGGGAGCAGCGGGGCGCGGCCATGCCCACCGAGGCCTTCGGCGCCCCCCTGGCCGGCAGCCTGATCCCGTGGATCGACCGCCTGGTGGAGGACGGCCAGACCCGCGAGGAGTGGAAGGGGTTCGCCGAGACCAACAAGATCCTGGGTTCGGAGAGGCCCATCCCGGTGGACGGCCTGTGCGTGCGGGTGGGCGCCATGCGCTGCCACAGCCAGGCCCTTACCGTGAAGCTCACCCGGGACGTGCCCCTGGACGAGGTCACGGACATCCTCGCCTCCGGCAACGAGTGGGTGCGGGTGGTCCCCAACGACAAGACGGCCACACTGGCCCGCCTGACCCCCGTGGCGGTCTCCGGCACCCTGGAGGTGCCGATCGGGCGGCTCCACAAGATGAAGATGGGCCCGGACTTCCTCACCGGCTTCACCCTGGGCGACCAGCTCCTGTGGGGTGCGGCCGAGCCCCTGCGCCGCGTGCTCCGGATCGTGCTCGAGCACCTGGGCTGAGGAGAACGTCCGATGAGGTGACGCGAAGGGCCCCCTCGGGGGCCCTTCTGCTGTCCCGGGCTCGGGTCCTTCGTGTTGCGCTCACCCGGGTGGCGGCCACTGCCCGGGCAGGAGTTCGCCCTCCTCCAGGGGCGCGAACCAGGCGTCCAGGTCCTCCGGGGCGATCTGTTCCAGGCCGGACGGCCTCCAGCGCGGGAGGTGGTCGCGGTCCACCAGGGCCGCCCTCACGCCCTCGCAGAAGTCGTGGGCTCCCACGAAGCGCTGGGTCAGCCGGTACTCCACCCGCAGTTCCTCCTCCAGGCCGCGGCGGGCTCCCTCCCGCAGCAGGCGAAGGGTGACCTTCAGGCTCGTCGGGGACTTGGAGGCCAGAGACTCCAGGGTCTCCCGGGCCCAGGGAGAGTCCAGCCGACGGAGCCGGGCGAGGATCCCCTCCACGGAGTCCCCCCCGAAGGCCTCTCGAATCTCCTTCCGCACGGGGGCGAGGTCCGGCGCTCCGGCGGGCTCCGCGAAGGAGGCCAGCACGGCGGAGACCGCGTCGATGGCGCCCGTGCGGAGGGGAGGCTCCTCCAGGCGGGCGAGGAGTGCGGGGAGGCGGGCCGAGGAGACGAAGTGGGTGGCGATCCCGGCGGCGAGGGCGTCGGCGGGCCCGAGGCGGGCGCCCGTGAGCGCCAGGTAGGTGCCGAGCTCGTCGGGAAGCCGCGGGAGGAAGTAGCCGCCCCCCACGTCGGGGAAGAGGCCGATCCCGGTCTCCGGCATGGCGACGACCGTGTGCTCGGTCGCCACCCGGTGGGACCCGTACACCGAGAGCCCGACGCCGCCCCCCATGGTGATGCCGTCGAGAAGCGCGATGTACGGTTTGGGGAAACGGTGGATGCGGAGGTTGAGCGCGTACTCTTCGCGGAAGAAGTCCCGGGGAAGGGAACCCTCGCCCCGCTGCCGGGCCTCGCAGACCCGCCGGATGTCGCCGCCCGCGCAGAACGCGCGGGGACCCGTGCTGCGGATGACCACGGCGTGAACCTGCGGGTCGTGCTCCCACCGGTCCAGGGCCGGCGTCACGGCCCGGATCATCGGGAGGTCGAGGGCGTGGAGCGCCTCGGGCCGGTCCAGGGTGATGAGCCCCAGGGCGCCTCGGACTTCCAGGACCACGCCGGGCACCGGCGCTAGCCCTCCTCGTCCCCGTAGCGGCGCGTCAGCCCCTGGTAGGCGTCCACGCGGCGGTCGCGCAGGAAAGGCCAGATGCGGCGCACCTCCTCGGTGCGGCCCAGGTCCACGGTCGCCAGCAACACCTGCTCCTCTTCGCCCGCCCGGGCCAGGATCTCGCCTTGGCAGCCGGCGACGAAGCTCGTCCCCCAGAAGCGGATGCCGGGCCCCTGCGGGGCGGCCTCGAAGCCCACCCGGTTCGCGACCGCCACCGGGAGGCCGTTGGCCACCGCGTGGGCCCTCTGGACGGTGAACCAGGCGTCCCGCTGCCGCTCCCGCTCCCCGTCGTCGTCGCGGGGGTCCCAGCCGATGGCGGTGGGGTAGAGGAGGATCTCGGCTCCGGCCAGCGCCATGAGTCGAGCCGCCTCCGGGTACCACTGGTCCCAGCACACCAGGACGCCGAGCATCCCCGCGGACGTGGGGATCGGGCGGAACCCGAGGTCGCCCGGCGCGAAGTAGAACTTCTCGCAGAAGCCGGGGTCGTCGGGGATGTGCATCTTGCGGTAGGTGCCCGCGAGGGTCCCGTCTCGCTCCAGGACCACGGCGGTGTTGTGGTAGAGGCCCGCGGCGCGCCGCTCGAAGACCGACCCCACGACCACCACCCCGCACTCCCGGGCCGCGGCGGCGAGGGCTCCGGTCGTGGGGCCGGGGATCGGCTCGCCGAGGTCGAAGAGGGTCGGGTCTTCAATTTGACAAAAATAGCGGCTCGTGTGGAGTTCCTGGAGGAGCACGAGGCTTGCACCATTGTCTGCCGCAGTTCGGATCGAGGCGGTGGTCCTCGCCAGGTTCTCCGCCCGATCGGCCGAGCAGGACTGCTGGACGAGTCCCAGGGACAGGAGGCCGGGTCGGTTCATGGGAGCACCCCTCGCGGAAGCTGCATCGTGAGACAGTGGAGAGAGCCGTGCTGGAGGAGGACCGGCGAGCAGTCGATCCCCACCACCTCCCGGCCCGGGAACGCGGCGGCCACCGCCGCCAGGGCCCCCGCGTCCGCGGGGTCGTCGTAGGTTGGAACCAGCACCGCTCCGTTCACCGCCAGGAAGTTGGCGTAGGTGGCCGGCAGCCGTCGCCCGTTGGGCGCCCGGCGCTCCCGGGGCCAGGGGAGGGGCACGAGGCGGTACGGCCCGCCGTCTTCCGTGCGCAGCCCCCCCAGTTCCTCCGCCATGGCGCCCAGCGGGTCCCAGTGTTCGTCCGCGGGGTCGTCGCACCCCTGGTACACGATCGTGTCGCCCGGCGCGAAGCGCGCCAGGGTGTCCACGTGGGCGTCGGTGTCGTCGCCGGCCAGTTGCCCGGCCTCGAGCCACAGGACCCGGCGGGTGCCCAGGTGAAGGCAGAGGGCCCGCTCGATGCCTTGGCGGTCCAGGTGCGGGTTGCGGGTGGGGGCGAGCAGGCACCGCGATGTGGTCAGCACCGTGCCCCGGCCGTCGCTCTCGATGCTCCCCCCCTCCAAGACCATCCGCACCGTCTCCAGGGGCGTGGAGCCGAAGGCTCCGGAGGCGGCCAGGACCCGCGTCGCACGGTCGTCGAGCCCTGCTTCGAACTTGCCGCCCCACCCGTTGAACCCGAAGTCGAGGAGCAGGGGCCTCCCGCCCGCCTCCACGGTGACGGGGCCGAAGTCCCGCGCCCAGGTGTCGTTGGTGGCCACGGCGTGGACCCGAACGCGGTCCCCGCGTGCGCCGGCCGCTCGAAGGCACGCGGCGATCCGCCCCGGCTCCGGCCCGACCACCACCGCGGTCTCGAAGCGCGTAACGGCCGCGGCGATCGCCGCGAAGACCGGCTCGACGCTCTCGAGGTCCCCGGCCCAGTCGGTGTCGCCATGGGGCCACGCCAGGAGCACCCCGTCCTGTTCTTCCCACTCCGCGGGGAGCCTTCTCGTCATCGCTTTCGTCCGGGTGGCCCGGGACGGGCTAGAGGAGTTCGTACTTCTTCATCCGGTAGCGCAGGGCATCGCGCGTGAGCCCCAGCAACCTCGCGGCCCGGGTCTGGTTCTGGGAGGTCTTCTCCAGCGCCTGCACGATCAGTTCGTGTTCCACGTCGTCGATGTCCAGTCCCGTGTCCGGGAGGATCACCACCCCCGGTTCCCCGGTTCGCGCGTTCTTGGGCCGGTCGCCCCGCACCTTCCACGGGAG
The DNA here is from genome assembly GCA_964548515.1 of uncultured Thermodesulfobacteriota bacterium. Lineage (GTDB taxonomy): Bacteria > Desulfobacterota > Deferrisomatia > Deferrisomatales > JACRMM01 > CAZGRT01. The sequence continues at coordinate 2,164 of CAZJSF010000078.1, read as the reverse complement.
GCTGTCCACCCCGATCGTGTCTCCCGGCGCGAGGATGACCGCCCTCTCCACCACGTTTCGCAGTTCGCGGATGTTGCCGGGCCAGTCGTGCTGGAGCAGCAGCGCCTCCACCTCCGGCGTGAACCCTCTGAACGAGGCCTTGAAGTCGCGGTTGAAGCTCTCGAGGAAGTGCCGGGCCAGCGGCAGGATGTCTTCGCGGCGCTCCCGCAGGGGCGGGAGCACCAGGGGGATGACGCTCAGCCGGTAGTACAGGTCTTCACGGAAGTTCCGCTCCTCGATCGCCTTCTCGATGTCCCGGTTGGTTGCCGCGATGATGCGGACGTCGACTTCGATGTCCTCCTTGCCGCCCACGCGCTTGAACGTTCGGTCCTCGAGGAAGCGGAGGAGCTTGGACTGGAGGCCGATCTTCATGTCCCCGATCTCGTCGAGGAAGATGGTGCCCCCGTCGGCCAGCTCGAACAGGCCCTTCTTCGTCTTCTTCGCGTCGGTGAAGGCACCCTTCTCGTACCCCATCAGCTCGCTCTCGAGGAGTTCCTCGGGCAGCGCGGTGCAGTTGATGGGCATGAACGGGCGGTCGCGGCGCGCGCTCTCGAAGTGGATCGCCTGGGCGAGGAGGTCCTTGCCGGTGCCGCTGTCGCCCATGAGGAGCACGGTCGTGGAGGAGGACTGGGCGATGCGCCGCGCCATCCCCACCAGTTCCTGCATCTTCGGATCGTTGGCGATGATGCGGTCGAAACCGTGCCGCTCCGCCTGACGCTTGCGGAAGTACTCCACCTCCTGCACGAGCTGGGTCTTCTCGAGGGCGTTGCGCACCTTGGTGCGGATCTCGGTGAGGTCGAAGGGCTTGGCGATGTAGTCGTAGGCCCCGAGCTTCATGGCCTTCACCGCCACGTCGAGCTGGCTGGTCGCGGTCACCATGATGACGGGTACGTCCTTCTCGAGCTCCTTGACCCGCTCGAGGACCTCGATCCCGTCGATGCCGGGCAGCTTGATGTCGAGGATGACGATGTCCGGGGCCTCGGCCCGGAAGGTCTCGAGGGCCTTCTCGCCGTTCTCTGCCGTGAGGCACCGGAAGCCGTCCTCCTTGAGGTTCTCGGACAGGGACCAGCGGATCAGGTACTCGTCGTCGACGATCAGGACCTTCTCTTTGGCCATGGGGCCCCCGGGGCGGAAGGGTGAAGGTGCGTCATAATACGCACCCGTGGCCGCGCCTGTCAAAGACGGTCGCCTGCAGACTGCCCGACACGGGCAGTGGAGCGAGACGCTGTCCGGCGCGCTCCACGAAGGTGCTTGACTCGCCCCGGCCGTTGGGCTACCAAGCCCGTGGAGGTGTGGAACATGTGCGAGTCCAACGCATACCTGCGCAGGGGAGCGGAGGAGCAACTCCTGCTCCGCGAGGTGGTCGTCGTGGAACCCGTCGAGGGCGGGTACCGCCTGGTGGGGATCTTCGGCGAGGAAGCCACCGTGCGCGGGCGCATCGAAGAGATCAACCTTCTCAAACACAAGATCTTGTTCACGGAGGAGTAGTTCCGCCTGCTGGGGGCGCGAGAGCTGAGAGTCCCGACGGGGACGACCCCTGGAACCTGATCCGGATAATGCCGGCGTAGGGAAGCAGGAACAGGCCCGCACGTCCGATCTCGCGTCCCACGGCAGGGCGGTCGCGCCGCCCATGCACCCTTTGCCCTTCCCGGTCCTGGCGCTGGTCGACCAGGAAACTCTCGGCTCCCGTCTCGTGGAGTCCGCGGCCGCGGCCGTCGCCGGCGGCTTGACGTGGCTGTGCCTGCGCGCCCGGTACGCCGACGCCGAGGAGCGGACGCGGCTGGTTCTCGCGCTCCGCGAGGCGTGCCCGGAAGCCGCCCTCTCCGTCCACGGCGACCCGGGGGTTTGCCGCGCGCTGGGAGTTCCCGGCTTGCACCTCCCCTCGAACTTCGGCGGCGTGGCGGGCGTGCGGCGGGCCTTCCCTTCGACGATCCTGGGGGTCTCCTGCCACGGGGCCGCCGAACTGGAGGCCGCCGAGAGGGCCGGTGCGGACTACGCGCTCCTGAGCCCCTTCTTCGCTCCCGCCTCGAAGGAGGCGGTTTCGCCGGTTCTCGGCCCCGAGGGGTTCCGAGCCGCCCTGCGGGGGCTCACGATGCCGGTGTTGGCCCTCGGCGGCCTCACGCCC
>CAZJSF010000077.1:0-13160 GCA_964548515.1 uncultured Thermodesulfobacteriota bacterium | reverse complement strand
GCAGGGCCGCATCGGCGTCCGGATGCCGAAACGTGTACGGAGACACCACGATCTCGGTCAGGCGGTCGTAATAGCCGAGGTGGAGGTGGAGCACGAGGCGGGCCGCGCATGCGCTGATGACGACCCGGATCTCGTCGGTGATCTCCAGCCCGCCCGCGCCGATGAAGGTCTTCTCCCAGGCGAACACCTTGGCGAGCTCGCACAGGCGTTCGCGCAGGGGCACGGAGAGCCGCCTGTACAGGGGCAGGGAGTCCAGCAGCGGCCTCCAGGCCTCGGGAAACGGCCTTCGCGCCAGCCGTCGTCTTCGCCACGATCTCCAGGGGCCCACCGCTCGCCGCCTCCTCTCGACCGAGGGCCCGGGAGGGCGCCCTACATCCTCGCCGGCACGCCGATGCCGAGGAGGTCCAGTGCGTGGACGAGCACCCGGGCAGTGAGGTCGCAGAGGCCCAGCCAGGAGGCCCGGCGGAGGGTGTCGGCCTCGCTCAGGATGTGGTGCTCCTGGTAGAAGCGGGTGAAGGCGGAGGCGAGTTCGTAGGCGTACTCGCACAGGATGTTGGGGGCCCGATGCTCGAAGGCGGCCTCGAGCACGTCCGACAGCCTCGCCAGGGCCAGGAGCACGCCCCGCTCCACGTCGTCTCGGGGCGGGACCAGGGCGCCCGGCACCAACCCCGCCTCGGCCGCCTTGCGCAGGATCGAACGGGTGCGGACCGCGGTGTACATCAGGTAGGGCCCCGTACGGCCCTCGAAGGCGGAGAACCGCTCCAGGTCGAACACGTAGTCCTTGGCGCGGTGGTTCGACAGGTCCGCGTACTTCAGCGTGGCCACCCCCACCAGCCGGGCGATGCGCTCCACCTCCTCCTCCGGGTAGTCCCGGGCCACGCCCGCCTCGCGGATCCGCTCCCGGGCCTTTTCGGTGACCATGTCCAGGAGGTCCCGCAGCTTCATCACGCCGCCCGCCCGGGTCTTGAAGGGCTTCCCGTCGGGGCCGTTCATGGTGCCGAAGCCAATGTGCTCGAGGCCCACGCTCTCCGGAACGACGCCGGTCTTCTTCGCGGCGCGGAAGACCTGGAGGAAGTGGTCGCTCTGGCGCTTGTCGACCACGTACAGGACGAGCTCGGCCTTGAGCTCCTTCACGCGCTGATCCAGGGTCGCCAGGTCCGTCGTGCCGTACAGGGCGGCTCCGTCGGACTTCAGGAGCAGGAGCGGCGGCACCTCCTTGGCGTCCCCCGGCTCGGCCACGTCCACGACGAGGGCCCCCTCGCTCTCCCTGGCGTGGCCCCGGTCGCGCAGGCGTTCGATGACGTCCGGGATCCAGGCCTGGGCGTCGCTCTCCCCGAGCCAGAGATCGAAGTCCACCTCCAGGCGCTCGTAGTCGGCCCTCAGTTCCGCGACGGAGACGGCCACCAGGTGAGCCCACAGAGCCCGATAGCCCACCCTCCCCTGCTGGAGCTCGAACGTCGCCTCGCGGGCCGCCTCCGCGAACTCCGGGTCGGCCTTGGCCCGCTGGCTCGCCGTGGGGTAGATCTCCTCCAGCTCGGCCGCCGCCACCGGCGGCTCCGCCGGATAGGGGCCGGGGAAGTCCGGGTCGAAGTAGGGGAGTTCCGGCCTGCGCCGCCGGAGCTCGGCGATGACCATGCCCATCTGCAGGCCCCAGTCCCCCAGGTGCACGTCCCCGATCACCTCGTGCCCCAGGGCCCGGGCAAGCCGCTTCAGGCTCTCGCCGATGATCGCGGCCCGCAGGTGCCCCACGTGCATCGGCTTGGCGATGTTGGGCCCGCCGTAGTCCAGCACGATCCGGCGGGGCGTCGAGACCGGGGCGCACCCCAGGCACCCGTCCTCTGCCATGGCCTGGGCGTGGGCGGCCAGGAACCGGTCGGTCAGCGTCAGGTTGATGAACCCGGGCCCCGCCAGGGAGACCTCCCGGAACACCTCCGGGTGGCCCAGGCGGTCGACCACCGACTGCGCCACCTGTCTCGGATTCGTCCTGGCCGCCTTGGCGGCCGGAAGCGCTCCGTTGCACTGGAACTGCCCCAGGTCGGGGCGGGCGGAGACCACCACCTCGCCGTAGGCACCGTCGAGTCCGCAGGCCTCGAACGCCTCCGCTGCGAGGCGCGTCAAGTGGGTCTTCAGTGAAGCCAAGGGGCCTCCTCCCGTCGTGCGTCCGTCCGCTTCGCGGCGCGTGGTTGTCGAAGCGCGTTCATAGGCCGCCGCGGCAGACCCCGTCAAGCCCCGGAGGGCAGAGCCACGCCCGCGTTCACCCTCCGTCGCCTCGGTACCCGGTCGGCCACCACTTCTACCCGATCGTTCCGTCACGTTCCCCGGGGCAGCGGTGTACAGCCGGTGAGGGCCTCGGGGCCGTCGGGCACTCAGGAAAGGAGGGGAGGAGGCACCCGGCGCGCCTCGACCCGCGGTGACGGAGGGGCCGAGCCGGCCCCGCAACCCTGTCCCTACGAGGAGGAACCCATGGCGAGCACGCTCCCGCATCGCATCTTCGCTTCCCTGGCGGTCACGCTGGTCGCGACCGCCGCACTGGCGCTCACCCCCGTGGAACAGTTGGGAAGACTCATCTACTTCGATACGAACCTGTCCATCAACGGCAACCAGGCGTGCGCCTCCTGCCACACCCCCGCGTGGGGCTGGACCGGCCCGGACTCCGCGACCAACGCCGCCGGCGCCGTGTACGAGGGCTCCGTGCCCGGCCGCTTCGGCAACCGGAAGCCCCCGAGCGCGGCGTACGCCACCCCGAGCCCCATTCTCTTCTACTCGCGGCAGGCCGGCGGCATGTTCGTGGGCGGCAACTTCTGGGACGGCCGCGCCACGGGCGAGAAGCTCGGGAACCCGGCGGCCGACCAGGCCCAGGGCCCCTTCCTGAACCCGCTGGAGCAGGCCCTGCCCGACGCGGACGCGGTGATCGCTTGGGTCTGCGGATCGGGCTCGGGCTACGCGGACCAGTTCCTCGCCGTCTGGGGTGCCACGGCGTGCGACGTCGTGGCCGTCGCCTACGACTACGTGGCCCTCTCGATCGCCGCTTACGAGGCCTCCCCCGAGGTGAACGCCTTCAGCTCCAAGTACGACGCCAGCCTGGCCCGTCAAGTCCGACTGACCCGGCAGGAACGAGACGGCCTCGCCCTCTTCAACGGCAAGGCCAAGTGCGCCAGGTGCCACGTCAACAAGGGCGCGAACCCGCTGTTCACGGACTTCACCTACGACAACCTGGGGGTCCCGCGGAACCCGGAGAACCCCTTCTACACGGCGGACCCGCAGTTCAATCCCCTGGGCCCGGACTGGATCGACCTGGGGCTGGGCGCCTTCCTCGCGAGCCGGGTCGACTACCAGCAGTACGCCAACCTCAACTACGGCAAGCACAAGGTCCCGACCCTGCGGAACGTGGGCAAGCGCCCCGCGCCCGGGGACGTGAAGGCCTACGGCCACAACGGGTTCTTCAAGAGCCTGTGGGGCATCGTGCACTTCTACAACACCCGCGACGTCCTGCCCGTGTGCGGCGCCGGCATCGTCACCGAGGCGCAGGCCCTGGCCAACAACTGCTGGCCCCTGCCGGAACTGGCCCTCAACATGAACACCGCCGAACTCGGCAACCTCGGCCTCACGAAGACCGACGAGGACGCCCTGGTCGCCTTCCTCCTCACCCTCGACGACGGCTGGCAGCCCGCCGTGCCGTAGTCGGCGCAGCTCCGAGAAAACTCGGGGGGAGGCCTCGTCCGGCCTCCCCCCTGCTCGTGCCAGGACTCCGGGTTCGCGATCTCCCCTTGTCGGCCGCTTCCTTGACCCCGGTCATGGCGGGGAAGGCTGCGCGCGGTTAGGCTCGCCGCCGAACCACCCTTCCGCCGACATCCGGAGGTCCCCATGTTTCGGCTCTTGACGGCGGCCCTGCTCCTCGCCGCCCCGGTTTCCTGCTGGGCCGCCTCCGCGGTCTCGTGCCACTGTTTCCGGGACCGGAACTTCGACCCCGGGCGGCCGGCGGCCGCGGACCCCTACGTGCTCGCCACGGCGCAGAACTCGCTCCTCGCGACTGCCTTCGGCCTCGACAAGGGGGCCCTCGTGAAGGCCAAGATGACCGGGACCCCGGGGGAGGACCTGTGGGTGGCCCACTGGGCCGCCGAGAAGACCGGAACCCGCGCCGCCGACCTGCTCGACTCGAGGAGCCGCTCCGCGGCCTGGACGGGGGCCTTCGGCGCCCTCGGGCTCCCGGCCGCGCGGCTGGGCCCGCGAGCCGCTCCGCTGCTCCGGCGGGCCTCCTCGGACGGGGCGCTGGCCCGAGTCGCGCAGGACGACGTCCTTCACACCCGGTTGGGCGTCGACGAGGCATCCCTGCGGGACCTCGCGAGCGCGGGCCCGGGCCTGGGCGAAGCCGCGGCGGCCGCCCTCCTGTCGCGCCGTTCGTCGAGGAGCCCGCTGGAATCGTACCGGGCGGTGGCCGAAGGCAGGGCATCCTGGGGGGCCATGTTCCACGAAGCCGGAATCGAACCCACCGCGATCGAGGAGGAGGTCCGTCGGCTTCTGGCCCCGTCGGCCGGCTCCTCTCCCGGGCGGTAGGGGGCCGACCGGGGCTGGCCCTTCCCTCCCGTTCCGCTATTCTGTTCCGCCGAGACTCCCGGGAACCCCACCCAGCGCGAGACCCGCGAAGAAGAGAAGGAGGTCCCATGGCCGTACGCGTCGCCATCAACGGATACGGACGGATCGGCCGCCTGGTGCTCCGGGCGGCGAAGATCTACGGGAAGGACTTCGATTTCGTCGCCCTCCACGACCTCGCCGACATCCAGGCCCTGGCGATGGTCACCAGGTACGACTCCATCCACGGCCCGTTTCCGGGCGAGGTGGAGGTGCGGGGAGACAAACTCGTCATCGACGGGGACGCCATGCAGGTGATCAGCGGCGCCAGCAAGCGCAGCGAAGACCCCCTCGACCTGCCGTGGAAGGACTTCGGCGTGGACTACGTGGTGGAGTCCACGGGGGTCTTCCGCAAGGTGTCGCAACTGGAGGGGCACCTGCGGTCCGGCGCGAAGCGGGTCATCCTCACGGTTCCCTCGAAGGACCCGCTGGACGCCACCATCGTGATGGGAGTCAACGACCACGTCATCCGGCCGGAGCACCGGATCATCTCCAACTCCTCCTGCACCACCAACTGCGCCGCCCCCGTGGCCAAGGTCCTCATGGAGAACTGGGGCATCCAGAAGGGCTACCTGTCCACGGTGCACGCGTTCACCAACGACCAGAGGCTCTTCGACTACCCCCACAAGGACTTCCGCCGCGCGCGAATGGCGACCCTCTCGATCATCCCGACCTCCACCGGCGCGGCCAAGGCCCTGGGGTTGGTCATCCCGGAACTGGACGGGAAGATCGAGGGCATCGCCTTCCGCGTGCCCGTCCCCACCGGGTCGCTCATCGACCTCACCGTGATGCTGGAGAGGAAGGCGACGGCCGAGGAGATCAACGCGGCCATGAAGGCGGCGGCGGACGGGCCTCTGCGGGGCATCCTCGCCTACACCGACGAGCCCATCGTCTCGGTCGACATCATCAACGACCCCCACTCCGCCATCTTCGACAGCGAACTGACCCACGTGCGCAAGGACCGCATGGCCAAGGTGGTGGCCTGGTACGACAACGAGTGGGGGTACGCCTGCCGGGTGGCCGACCTGATCGAGAAGCTCGAGAAGATGGACAAGCTGGGGGGAAAGGGCCGGAAGAAGTAGGGCGGCGGACCTCGAGGTCCCGCAGCCCCCGGCGAGGAGCGCCGGGGGCTGCTCGCCTCCGAGTCCCTCGGCCGGACCCGCTCAGACGTGGGCGTCCCCGAAGGCCAGTTCCCCCTCCAGGGTACGGTGCCGGATCATCACCCAGGCCAGCCAACAGTAGAAGAGGAAGACCCCGAGGAGCACGACCCATCCAGGGATGTAACCGACCGCCATGTTGTGGAACAGCTCGGCGGTGGAGTGGACGAACTCGGCTTCGCCCCGCTGGGGATGGAAGGTCGCGGTGGTCGCCTTGAGCAGCCACGCCCCGAGCACGATCAGGAACATCCAGCAGTAGTTGCGCCGCAGGCGGCGGGCCATCGCCTGCCGACGCGTCACCGCGAAGTTGGGGCGACGCAGGTTCTCGGCGAGGGTCGCCGCCCAGTCCACGGATTCGGGGGCGCACGCGGGGTCGAAGAAGGCGACGAAGTAGTGGCGCTCGAGGAGGCGGACCCGGGTGCGGTAGATGTCGAAGAACCGGTATCGGCGCGACTCGATGTGCAGCAGCAGGAAGACCAGGAGCATCGCGAAGAGGAGGACGCCGTGGTGGGCCGTCGGCGACGCCAGGGACACGGAGAGCATTGCCGCGACGGCGCCGATGGCCCAGTTCGAGGTGCGGTCGATTCGGTCGCGCCAGCTGATCATCCGGGAGACCTCGCCCCGGTAGTAGTGGGCGATGGTGTTGACGTCGGCGGCCGAGCGCACGGGGAAGAGCAGGCGCGGGCCCCCTTCCGGTGCCCGATCGTCCTCAGGCCTCTGGCCGGCGGGCTCCATTTCGTCGATCATGGGTCCCTCCTCGGCGAGCGCGCTGCAGAGCCGGTAGGGTAGCGTACAGCCCCGGCTTATCAAGGGTTGGGAGCGGCTCCGCGCCGCGATCGTGGGACGCTCCAGTGGCCTTGAGGAGCGCTCTTGCCCGGGGCAGGAACGGTCCCGATGGGCCGAAGCCGGCCGGATCCAAGTCAAGGCCGCGGGCTCCCCTCTGGAGACGGTGATCGGCGCCCCCGCGGCCGACCTCGCGCTGACAGGCTGCCAGACCCAACCGCCCGACGGATACGACCTCTTCGAACCCGAAGCCGGCGGGGTCGGTGCCGTCCAGGTGCCGACCCAGGGCGGGGATTTCGGCTCGGGACGGGGCCTGGAGGGCTTCACGGCGGACAGGAGCCTCGTCACGGCAGCCCGTGCTCGGGGAGAGCCGGCGGAGAGACGGCCCGGAGGCTGCGTCGTCTGCACCTTCGCACCTCTCTCCCCCGTCTGTCCTCCGCCCGACTGGAGTCCTGTACACCGGCACGCACCCCTGCCCCTGTCTCGACGACACGAGAGGTCGCAAGACCTCGCCGTACGCCGGAGATCCTGTTGAACCCTTTGGGCGGTGTGCTATTCTGCGCGCTTTCCCTTTCCGCGAGATCTCGAGGAGAACGATGCCCGGGACCGAGCCCCAGGCGGTCTCCGACCTCTGGGTCGAAGGGTTCCTCAGCCACCTGCGCTATGAGCGCAACGCCTCGCCCCACACGGTGCGCAACTACGGGCGGGACGTGGGGGCCTTCGCCGCGTGGTTGGGGACGAAGCTCCGCCGCAGACCGGGCGCGACACCATGGGAGGAGGTGGATGCCGGCCTGATCCGTTCGTTCCTGGCGTCGCTCCACGCGGACCACGCCCGGACCTCCATCGCACGAGCGCTCTCGGCGCTGCGGACGTTCTTCACCTATCTCGTGCGGGAAGGGCACCTCGCGGCGAACCCGGCGGAGGGTGTCGCCGCCCCCAAGGCCCCGAGGCGTCTGCCGAAGTTCCTCGGGGTCGACGAGATGCTGCACCTGCTCGAATCGGTCCGGGGCACGGGCCCTTCGGCGACCCGCGACCGGGCCGTTCTCGAACTGCTGTACGGGACCGGGATCCGGGTGGGAGAACTGGTGGCCCTCGACGGGCGAGACCTCCACCTGGCGTCCCGCACCGCCCGCATCCGGGGCAAGGGCCGGGTGGAGCGCGCGGTGCCTCTCACCGAGCCGAGCGCCCGCACCGTGCAGGCCTACCTGGAGGACCGCCGGGCGGCCGGGCGCCCCCTCGAGTCGGACGGGCCGGTGTTCCTGAACGCCCGCGGAGGCCGCCTCACCGACCGGAGCGTACGGCGCGTCCTGGACGGGTGGCTCCGCCGAGCCTGCGTGGCCCGGGGAGCGAGCCCGCACACCCTGCGGCACAGCTTCGCCACCCACCTGCTCGCCGGGGGCGCGGACCTGCGGGCGATCCAGGAGCTTCTGGGGCACAAGAGCCTCTCGACCACGCAGAAGTACACCCACGTGGGGATCGAGAAGCTCATGGAAGTGTACGACCGCGCGCATCCGCGCGCCTGAAGTGACAGGTTACGGGTGACGTGTGACGATCCGGTGCGGAGTCAACGGGTCACCCGTCACGGGTCACGCGTCACCCGGTCGAGGGATCGAGTGCCCATGAACGAACAACCGACCTTCCACGGCACCACGGTGGTCTGCGTACGGCGCGGGGCCCGGGTGGCCATGGCCGCGGACGGCCAGGTGACCCTCGGCAGCACCGTGCTCAAGCGCACGGCGCGCAAGGTGCGCCGCCTCCGCGACGGGAAGGTGCTCGCGGGCTTCGCGGGGGCCACGGCCGACGCCTTCACCCTGCTGGAACGCTTCGAGGCGAAGCTCGAGGCCCACCGGGCCAACCTGCACCGAGCAGCCGTGGAACTCGCGAAGGACTGGCGCACCGACAAGTACCTGCGCCGACTCGAGGCGATGCTGCTCGTGGCGGACGAGGAGGCGACGCTGCTCCTGTCGGGCACGGGGGACGTGGTGGAACCGGAGGAGGGGCTCGTGGCCATCGGCTCCGGGGGGCCCTACGCGTTGGCGGCTGGGCTGGCGCTGCTGGAACACACGGAGCTCGGCGCCGCCGAGGTGGCGCGGGCCGCCCTGAAGGCGGCGGCGCGCATCTGCATCTACACCAACGAGCAGGTCGAACTCGAGGAACTGGGAGCCTAGCGCCCTGAGTCAGAAGTCCGCCTACATCGAGCCGCCGCTGCATCCCCGCGCGCTACCTTGCTCGGCGGTCGAATACGACGGGATACTCTTCCTCCCCTCGCCTTGCGCGCAGTGTGCATCGGCGTCTTCGGTAGCGCGACGAACCTCCAACTCAGGACACTAGCGGATGGCGGCATTCACCCCCCGGGAGGTGGTCTCGGAACTGGACCGGTACATCGTGGGGCAGGACAAGGCCAAGAAGGCCGTGGCCATCGCCCTGCGCAACCGCTGGCGGCGCCAGCAGGTGCCCGAGCACCTGCGCGACGAGATCACGCCGAAGAACATCCTGCTCATCGGCCCCACGGGAGTCGGCAAGACCGAGATCGCCCGGCGCCTCGCGCGACTCGCGGGGGCCCCCTTCGTCAAGGTGGAGGCGAGCAAGTTCACCGAGGTCGGGTACGTGGGCCGCGACGTGGAGAGCATGGTCCGCGACCTCGTGCGGGTCGCGGTCGCCATGGTGCAGGAGGAAGAGCAGGCCAAGATGGCCGCCCGGGCGGAGGAACTCGCGGAAGAAAGGCTCCTCGACCTCCTCCTGCCCAGCCGGGGAGCCGGGGGCGGGGAGGCGGACCCCACCCGGGAGAAGCTGCGGCACCTGCTGCGCTCCGGCGCGCTCGACGACCGCACGGTCGAGGTGGAAGTCACGGCCAACGCGCCGTCCCCCGCCGTGGAGGTGCTCTCCGGGCAGGGAATGGAGGAGATGGGCATGCAGATCCAGGACATGCTCGGCAACCTCTTCCCCAAACGAAAGAAGAAGAAGACCGTGAGGGTTCCGGAGGCGCTGGGCCTCCTCCGCGAACAGGAGGCCAGCCGACTGGTGGACCCGGAGAAGGTGACCGAGATGGCCCTGGACCGGGCCCAGAACCACGGCATCATCTTCATCGACGAGATCGACAAGATCGCCTCCCGCGCCGGAGGCCAGGGGCCCGACGTCTCCCGGGAGGGCGTGCAGCGGGACATCCTGCCCATCGTGGAGGGCTCGACCGTCCACACGAAGCAGGGGATCGTCAAGACCGACCACGTCCTGTTCATCGGCGCGGGGGCCTTCCACACGGCCAAGCCCTCGGACCTGATCCCGGAACTGCAGGGGCGCTTTCCCATCCGCGTGGAACTCGACGCCCTGGGCAAGGATGACTTCGTGCGCATCCTCACCGAGCCCCAGAACGCGCTGACGCGCCAGTACGTGGAACTGCTCCGGACGGAGGGCATCGAGATCGCCTTCGCGGAGGACGCCGTGGACGAGATCGCGGACATGGCGGAGAAGGTGAACGAGAAGACGGAGAACATCGGGGCTCGCAGGCTGCACACCATCTTGGAGCGGGTGCTCGAGGAGATCAGCTTCCAGGCCCCGGACCTGGGAGGGCAGAGCGTGGCCGTTGACCGGGCCTACGTGCGGGCCCGCCTGGCCGACGTGGTCGCCGACTCCGACGTGGCCCGGTACATCCTTTGAGGAGTGAAGAGTGAGATGTGAAAAGTGAAAGGAGCAGGACCCGTCCCCTTCACTTTTCACTCTTCACGTTTCACTTCTTGAGCGGGAGCGAGCGATGAAGGAACTCATCGAGAAGGCCCACGTGCTCCACGAGGCGCTGCCGTACATCCGGCAGTTCTACGGGAAGGTCGTGGTCATCAAGTACGGCGGCCACGCCATGGTGGACGAGGCGCTCAAGGAGAGCTTCGCCCGGGACGTGGTCCTGATGAAATACATCGGCCTGAACCCCGTGGTCGTCCACGGGGGCGGGCCGCAGATCAACCAGGTGCTCGACCGCATGCGCATCGAATCCAGCTTCGTGGAGGGGATGCGCGTGACCGACGCTCCCACCATGGACGTGGTAGAGATGGTCCTGGTGGGCAAGGTGAACAAGGAGATCGTGAACCTCATCCAACTCCACGGGGGGCGCGCGGTGGGGCTCTCGGGCAAGGACGGCGGCCTCATCCGGGCGAAGAAGCTCTACATGAAGAAGAGGAAGGAGGCCCACCTCCCCCCGGAGATCCTCGACATCGGGAACGTGGGCGAGGTGGAGGCGATCCAGCCGCAGGTGATCGAGACCCTGGACCGGGGAGGCTTCATCCCGGTGATCGCACCCGTGGGGGCGGGTCCCGAGGGCGAGACGTACAACATCAACGCCGACCTCGTGGCCGGCAAGGTCGCGGGCGCCCTGCGGGCCGAGAAGCTCATCCTGCTGACCGACGTGGAGGGGATCCTGGACGCGGACGGCCGACTCCTCTCCACGATCCGCCAGTCCGAGGCGCCGGGGCTGGTGGAGAGCAAGGTCATCCGGGGGGGGATGATCCCCAAGCTCCAGTGCGCCCTGGACGCCCTGACCGAGGGGGTGGCCAAGGTCCACATCGTGGACGGCCGGGTGGAGCACGCCGTCCTGCTCGAGATCTTCACCCGGGGCGGGGTGGGCACCGAGATCCTGGGAAGCTGAGTAGGAACTGGAAGGTCTGGGACGGGAGAACGGGATCTGCAGGATGGAAACCCTTCTGATCTCGACATCCTGTGCATCCCGTCATCCCGTCCGCAGTCTTCTTTCCTGATGGAGCGCGTATCCATGGGCAATCAGGAGATCATCGAACTCTCCGAGCGGTACCTGATCCCGACCTACGCGAGGTTTCCCCTGGCTCTCGTGCGGGGCCAGGGGATGCGGGTGTGGGACGCGGACGGACGCCAGTACCTGGACTTCCTCGCGGGGATCGCGGTGTGCAACCTGGGGCACTGCCACCCCCACGTGACCGACGCCATCCGGGAGCAGGCCGGCCGGCTCCTCCACGTCTCGAACCTGTACCACATCGAGCCCCAGGCGCGGCTGGCGAAGCTCCTGGCGGAGAACACCTTCGCGGACCGGGCCTTCTTCTGCAACAGCGGGGCCGAGGCGAACGAGGCGGCGATCAAGCTCGCCCGCAAGTGGCAGAAGGATCGGGGGCAGAAGGAGCGCCACGAGATCGTCTCGGCCACCATGAGCTTCCACGGGCGGACCCTGGCCACGCTGACCGCGACGGGCCAGGACAAGGTGAAGACCGGGTTCGATCCCCTCCCCACGGGCTTCCACTACGTGCCCTACGACGACGCGGACGCCCTCGCGGCCGCGGTCGGTCCGAAGACGGCGGCCGTGTTCCTGGAGCCCTTGCAGGGGGAAGGCGGCGTGCGGGTTCCCTCGCCCGGATACCTGAAGGCGGCGCGGGAGTTGTGCTCCGCCCGGGAGGCGCTCCTGGTCTTCGACGAGGTCCAGACCGGGGTGGGGCGCACGGGCACGTTCCTGGCGGCGGAACGATACGGCGTGACGCCCGACCTGTGCAGTCTGGCCAAGGGTCTCGGCGGCGGCGTGGCCATCGGCGCCCTCCTGGCCACCGAGCGGGTGGCCGGGAGCTTCGGGCCCGGCACCCACGCCACGACCTTCGGGGGGAACCCCCTGGCCGCGGCCGCGGCCCTCGCCGCCGTGCGCACGGTGCTGGGAGAGGGACTCCTCCCCCACTGCCGTAGCATGGGGGAGTACCTCCTGCACGGCCTGCGGGAAGTCGCCCGAGCCAACCCTGCGGTGAAGGAGGTCCGCGGGCAGGGCCTGCTCGTGGGCATGGAACTGGCCGAGGGCCTCCCGGCGGCCCATCTGGTCAAGGACCTCATGGAGCGGGGGTTCCTGGTGGGCAGCGCCGGGGAGCGGGTACTCCGGCTGGCGCCGCCGCTCATCGTGGAGAAGGAGGAGATCGACGCCCTCCTCTCCGCCCTCGAAGAAGCCCTAGCGGAAGCCGGACCGGCATAGTCCAGGAGAAACGCGATGCCTCGCCATTTCCTCCGACTCACGGAGTACACGCGGGCCGAACTGCTGGGGCTCCTGTCCCGGGCCGCCGACCTGAAGGCCCGCCAGAAGCGGGGGGAGCCGCACCGGTTCCTCGAAGGCAAGACCCTCGGCATGCTCTTCGAGAAGAGCTCCACCCGGACCCGGGTTTCCTTCGAGGTGGGCATGTTCCAGTTGGGCGGCCACGCCCTCTTCCTCTCCCCCCGGGACACCCAGATCGGCCGGGGGGAACCGATCCGGGACACGGCCCGCGTCCTCTCGCGCTACCTGGACGTGCTCATGGTGCGAACCTACTCCCAGGAGACCCTCGAGGAGTTCGCGCGCTGGGCCACGGTGCCCGTCATCAACGGGCTGACCGACCTCCTGCACCCGTGCCAGGTGATGGCGGACCTCCTGACGGTGTGGGAGCGGCGGGGCACCCTCGACGGACTCCGGGTCGCGTGGATCGGGGACGGCAACAACATGGCCCACTCCTGGATCAACGCGGCCGCCGTCCTCGGCTTCCGCCTGCGCCTGGCGTGCCCCGAAGGCTATCACCCCGCCGCCGAGGTCCTCGACCCGGCGCTGCGGGCGGGAACGGACGTGGAGGTGGT
>CAZJSF010000076.1:0-13378 GCA_964548515.1 uncultured Thermodesulfobacteriota bacterium | reverse complement strand
CGGGATCCGGCGTTCCCGGACGCTCGGGCCGTGGGTCTGGCCGGCATCAGCCGCGCTCAGTCGCCGGAATGGATGGACGCGCACCTGCCCGAACTGCTCGGGTCGCTCAGGGCTCTCGGCCCGCGCATCTGCCACTACAAGGTCTGCTCGACCTTTGATTCCTCCCCGACCACCGGCAGCACGCCTACTCTCACGCATTTGGCCGTCTGGGACAAGCACCTCCGTCCGGGGAACGGGGCGAGCGGCGGCGGCCCCGACCCGCAGGGATGTGCTCGGCCACGGCCGGGTGGTGGTCGCGGCACGGGATTGCCGCGACGAAATACGACCGGTCTCGTCCGAAATGATCGTTGACGGCCCGGGGGGAGGGGGCTAGTATCCGCCCCCTTTGCCGCCCGGCTTGGCCCGCGTGCCGCGCACCGGCTTGCACGGGTGGTCTTCTCGGTGGCCGGGGGCGCCTCCTTCTCCGGAGGAAGACGGGTCCGGACCCGGAAGGGGTAAGAGCCACGCCCTGCAGTCCGGCGGGCTACGACGAAGCCGCGGCGGTGGAACCGCCAGAAAGAGAGCGAAGATGGACCAGACGCCGTTCGAGTTGAACAAGATGCTGGAAGCGAACCTCGACCCCTTCGGGGTCCTGTCCGCCATCCAGGAGGTGCAGAAGGCCTGGCTCGGCAACCCGCAGGCGCTGTCCGAGGAGGTCCGGCGGCTCGCGGAGGGCGTGCTCCAGCTCCAGGAGCACTCGCTGAGGCGCTTCGCCGGCAGCGAGGAGGCCGACGCCTTCCCGCCGGTGCCCGAGGACGAGCGCTTCCGGGACCCCATCTGGACGGAGAACCCCGGCCTCGACACCCTCAAGGAGTCCTACCTGCTGTGGACCCGCTGGCTGGAGGACGCCATCTTCAAGACGCCGGGCGTCGAGGACAAGACCCGGAGGAAGGCGGCCTTCTGGGCCCGCCAGGGGCTGAACGCCACCGCTCCCACGAACTTCCTCGCCACGAACCCGGCCGCGCTGTTCCGGGCCTTCGAGACCGGCGGAAAGAGCCTGGCCGACGGCGTGAGGAACTTCCTCGCCGACAGCCAGCGGGGCACGGTCAGCATGGTGGACGAGAGCGGGTTCCGCGTGGGCGAGAACCTGGCGACGACGCCCGGCGCCGTGGTGTACCGGAACGAGCTCGTGGAGGTGCTCCAGTACGCGCCTACGACCGAGACCGTGCACGAGGTGCCGATCGTCTTCGTCCCGCCGTGGATCAACAAGTACTACATCCTGGACCTGGACGCGAAGAAGAGCCTGATCCGGCACATGGTCGCACAGGGCTTCACCGTGTTCGCGATCAGCTGGCGCAACCCCGGCCCGGAGATGCGCGACGTCACCCTGGACGACTACATGCTCCGGGGCGTGCTCGAGACGGTGGAGGCGGCGCGTGAGGCGTCGGGGGCCCGCCAGGTGCACCTGTGCGGCTACTGCATCGGCGGCACGGTCACGGCGGCCCTGATGGCGTGGCTCAACCGGCAGGCGAAGAAGAAGGACGCCCTCCCGGTGGCCCACTGGTCGGTGCTCACCACGCTCGTGGACTTCGAGAGCCCGGGCGACATCGACGTCTTCATCAGCGAGGGGGCGATCGCGGCGCTGGAGAAGCGCATGGCCAAGGACGGCTACCTCGACGGCCAGGACATGGCGGCGGCCTTCCGCATGCTCCGGGCCAACAGCCTCATCTGGCACTACTGGGTGCGCAACTACCTCCACGGCGAGACCCCGGCGGCGCTCGACGTCCTCTACTGGAACATGGACACGACGCGCATGCCCGAGGCGATGCACGCCTACTACCTGCGGGAGTTCTACCTGGAGAACCGGCTCGCCAAGAAGGACGGGGTCACCCTGGGCGGGCGCCCGATCGACCTCGGCCGCATCACCCAGCCCCTCTACGCGGTGGGGACCGAGCAGGACCACATCGCGCCGTGGCGGGAGACCTTCAAGATCTGCGGCCTGGTGAAGTCGCCCGTGCGCTACGTGCTGGCCACTTCGGGCCACATCCTGGGCATCGTCAACCCGCCGGTCGATCCGCCCAAGCGCAAGTACTGGGCCGGAGACGCCACCGGTGCCAGCGACCCCGAGGCGTGGCAGGCCGGGATCGGCAAGGTGCCCGGCACGTGGTGGGCGGACTGGGTGGAGTGGCTCCGTCCCCAGTGCGGTCCGCGCAAGGCTCCGCCGGGCCTGGGGAGCAAGGCCCACCCGGTCCTGGCGCCCGCTCCGGGCACCTACGTGCTGGAGCGCTGAGGAGGACGCCCCCCGCGGGCACGGGACGCTTGAGAAGACCGGAGGCGGCCTCTGCGGAGGCCGCCTCCGCTGTTCACGGGCCCAGGGCGGCGAGCAGGTCCCGGACGAAAGCGGCCATGTCCCACGCCCGGGGGTCCGCGGTCTGGCCGAGCCGGACGACGACCAGTTCGCGTCCGGGGATCACGACCAGATACTGCCCTTCGTAGCCCGAGGCGAAGAACGCGGAGGGGGTGTCGGCGGACTCCGGCGGGTCCTCCCCGGCGGGGTCCTCCCAGTAGAGCCACAGGTGGGCCCCGTACTCCCGGCCGGGAGCGGCGGGAGCCGGGGTGGTGGCGTAGCGGACCCAGCCGGCCGGCAGGACCTGCTGCGTCCCCCAGCGGCCGTCCTGAAGGTGCAGCTGCCCGAACCTCGCCCAGTCCCTCGCCGTCGCGTAGAGGTACGAGGAGCCGACGAGGGTCCCGCTGGCGTCCGGCTCCCACACCGCGCCGGTCATCCCGACCGGGTCGAAGAGGGCCTCGCGGGGGAAGCGCCAGTAGTCCTCCAGGCTCCCCCCGATGGTCCGGCGGACGATCCGCGACAGGAGGTTGGTGGGCGCACCGGAGTACTTCCAGCGGCTGCCGGGCGGGCTCTCCAGCGGCTTGCGTGCCGCGTAGGCCGCGGCGTCGGGTTCGAGGAGGAGCATGCGGTTGAGGTCCGACAGGACCGGCCCGCTCCGGTCGTCGAAGCGCAGCCCGCCGGTCATCGTGAGCAGGTGGTGCAGGGTGATCCCCGCCCTCGCGTCGCTCTCCCACTCCGGGACCGGGGCCGGAGCGTGGAGGTCGAGCCTTCCCCGACCAACCAATACCCCGACGACCGCGCCGGTGACGCTCTTGGCCATCGACCACCCGGGCAGCGGCGTCGCCGGCCCGATGCCCGGAGCGTAGCGCTCGGCCAGCACCCGTCCGCGGTGGACGACCACGACCGCGCGGGTCCTCCGCGGGCGCGAGGGATCGGGCTCGTCGAAGGCGGCGGCGACGACGGCCTCCGCCCGCTGCCGGGACACGCCCGGGGACAGGTCGTCTCCCCAGGGCGGGAGCCCGTTCGGTGCGGTGGCCGAGCCAGCCGCCTCCGAACCGGGACGCAGGTGCCCTCCCTGGGCCCTCAGTTCGCGCTCGGAGACCCCCGCGAGCAGCGTGCAGCCGAGCCCCGGCCGGTACACCGCGCGCTGCCGGGCGGCCCCGCCGAACCATGCGTCCACGGCCTGCCCTTCCCGGTCCACGCCGAAGGCGATCCAGGAGGGGACTGCGGCCAGGTCCTGCGCGAGAATGTCGGCGGGATCGCGGCCGGAGACGAAGACCCCGGAGCAGAGGACCTTGGCCTTGTGGGCGGCGGCGAGGGAGAGCAGGCCGGTCAGGTGGTGCGTGCCGTAGCCCAGGGCGAGGGCCCCGAGGCCGGCGGCGAGCAGCTTGAGCCGTGCGGCGTTGGACATGGTGGGCGTCCGCCGTTTCGTTCGGGGAGAAGCTCGGGAACGGCTGCGGCCCGAGCGGCCTCGATCATACCATCTCATCGGCCCCGACCCGCGGCGGTCGACCACGGGGCCGTGCGGGAGCGACCCCCTCCGCCGCAGCGGAGGGGGTCGCGTGGCCTACGGGGCGCGTCCGGTCAGTCGACGGGGCCCTTCCCCTCGCCCCACCGCCCCGGTCCGCGGTCGCAGTCGCGGCGCCGCTCCTGCCGCTCGTCGCGCATCTGGCCCAACTCGGCCATCTGCTCCGGGCTGAGCACGCCGGCGAGGCGGTCCTGCGTCTCCTGCCGGATGGTCTCCATCTCCGAGCGATGGGCCTCCCGGGCCTCGCGGCCTTTGGCGAAGGAGCTCTCGAGGATCTCCCGGACCTGCCCCTGCTGCTCGGCCGAGAGGTCGAGCCGCTCGGTCATCCGTTCCAGTGCGCGGTCGGGGGAGGGCCCCCGGTCTCCGCGGCCCCACGCCTGGGCCGTGAGGGGAGCCAGGGCCAGCGCGGTCAGCCCGAGAAGCCCGGCAACGGCGGCGCGACGGATCCTGGTGGTCGTGGTCGAGTTCATGGCGGCCTCCTCGGCGCCCGCTCCGGGCGCCCTGCGGGGTGATCGGCTACGGGACCAAGGGTAGCCGCCGGCGGCGAAAAGAGGGGTTAAGAGTTGCGCCGAAGGGTAAAGCCGTGCGGATTCTTCTTCACACTTCTTTACGGGCGCCCTGCGACCCGTTGGCTACAATGGGCGGGTGCCCGTGGGCGACGGAGGACCCTTGAGCCAGCGGATCCTGGTCATCGACGACGACGCCGAGCTGTGTGAGCTCCTCCAGGACTACCTGGCCCGGGAGGGCTTCGCCCTGGACGCGGTGAACGACGGGGTCGCGGGGCTGGATCGTGCCTTGTCCGGGGAGCACGGCCTGGTGATCCTCGACGTGATGCTCCCCGGCCTGAGCGGGTTCGAGGTGCTCCGGCGGCTGCGGGAGCGCTCGCGGGTGCCCGTGCTGATGCTGACGGCCCGGGGAGAGGACGTCGACCGGATCGTGGGTCTCGAGATGGGCGCGGACGACTACCTCCCCAAGCCGTTCAACCCGCGGGAGCTCGTCGCCCGGATCCGTGCCGTCCAGCGGCGGGCCTCGGTCCCGGTCGCGGCGGGGGGCGGCTTGGCGGCGCCCCGCCTGGTCGCCGTGGGGGACCTCGAGCTCGACCCGGGCAGCCGCAGCGTGAGCCGCGGCGGGGAACCGGTCGAGCTCACGTCGGTCGAGTTCTCCCTCCTGGAGGCGCTCCTCCTCTCGGCCGGCCGCGTCGTGAGCCGGGACGCCCTGGCCGAAGCCGCCCTGGGCCGGGAGCTGTCGGCCTACGACCGCAGCGTGGACGTGCACGTGAGCAGCCTGCGGCGCAAGCTCGGCGGCCGGCAGGGCGGAGCGGAACGGATCAAGACGGTGCGGGGCGTGGGGTATCTCTACGCGCTCCCCGGCCCGGGTCGCGGCTGACGGGGGAGGGCGGCTCGTGCGCAGCCTGTTCCTTCGGATCTTCCTGAGCTTCTGGACGGCGACGGTCCTGATCGGGGCCTCGCTGGTCGTGCTCGCCGTGACCGCGGATCCCCGCCGGGCCGAGTTCTCCCGCCACGAGGATCGGCTGCGGGGGATCGGGCAGGAACTCGTGGAGGCGTACCGCTCCGGGGGGGCCGAGGCGCTGCGGGACCTCGAGCGCGCCCTGGGTGCGCGGAACGGCCGCCCCGTCTTCCTGCTCGACGCATCGGGCAGGACCGCCGACCGGCTCGCAGCCCCTCCGCCGGTCCAGCGCCTGGCCGCGCGGGTCGCGGCCACCGGCGAGGCGGAGTCCCGCCCGGGCCGCCGCGGCTCCCGCTGGCTCGCCCTCCCGCTCGGGGACGAGTTCGTGTTCGTCGCGGAGGTCCCCCCCCCTTCGGCGCTGGATCGGCTCCTCGACCCGCACCGCCTGGCGCCCCGGCTCGGCGCCGCCTTCCTGATCATCGGCGTCGTCTCGTTCCTGCTCGCCCGCTCCCTGAGCCGCCCGATCCGGAGGCTGCGGGAGGCCACGCAGCGTCTCGCCGCCGGCGATCTCTCCGCCCGCGTCGGCTCCTCCGTCGGCGCCCGGCGCGACGAGGCGAGCGAGCTCGGCCGCGACTTCGATCGCATGGCCGCGCGCATCGAGGGGCTTCTTGGCGCCCAGCGCCGCCTCCTCCAGGACATCTCCCACGAACTGCGCTCCCCTCTCGCCCGACTCCGGGTGGCCCTCGAGCTCGCCCGCGGGGAGGCCGCGCCCGGAGCGGGCGGGGCCCTCGACCGGATGGAGCGGGAGACCGAGCGCCTCGACGAGCTCATCGGCGGCCTGCTCGTCCTCACCAGGCTGGAGGGAGGGGGAGACCCCGCCCGCATGGAGCTGGTGGAGCTGGAGCCGTTGGTCCGGCAGGTGGCCCAGGACGCCGACTTCGAGGCCCGGAGCCGGAACCGGCGCGTGCGGGTCATCGGGAGCGAGGCGGTCACCCTGGTGGGTGTCGCCGAGCTCCTGCGCCGGGCGGTGGAGAACGTGGTGCGAAACGCCGTGCGGTTCACGGCCGAGGGCACCGCGGTGGAAGTCCGGATGGCCCGGGTGCCTGCGGGCGGCGGCGCCCGGGTCCGGCTGGAGGTGCGCGATCGGGGCCCCGGGGTGCCTCCGGAAGCCCTCTCCGAGCTCTTCCGCCCCTTCTACCGGGTGTCCGAGGCGCGAGACCGGAACAGCGGGGGAAGCGGCCTCGGGCTCGCCATCGCCGAGCGGGCGGTGCGGCTGCACGGGGGCACGGTTTCCGCCGCGAACCTCCCGGGCGGGGGGCTGGAGGTCACGGTCGAGCTGCCGTGCCGGCCGGAGGCCGATGCGGGCGGGTAGCGGGACACGGAGAGCCCGCGCCCGACGCGGCGCATCCCCTTGCCGGGGGATGTGACCCTGGCGGGGGGCCGCGGTGTAGAAGGAGTGAGGCCACGGGGCTCGGCCCCGGCCTCGCCCTTCCCGCCGGGGGGGGCGGAACCGGACGAAAGGAGGAAGCCATGAGACACCGGACGGCAAGGGGGGCGACCCTGCTGCTCGCGTCCGCAGGCCTTCTGTGGGCCGGGGGCGCGGGGGCTCACCACGTGGGCATGGCGCCGGACTGGATCGGCGTCAACGAGGACGCGGTGCATCGGGGCACGTGCGCCGAGGACCTCAACGACAACGGCATCCCGGACTGCTACGAGCTCTGGCCTCCCCAGGGGCCCGCGGACGTGGAGGACGCCACGGTTCCGGCGCCGCCGCAGGAGCCCGGCCGCAACGGGGAGAGGGGCACGACCCGCTGACCTCCAACCGGCGGGCGCGGACGTCCTCGGCCCGCTTCGACGGCTCCGACAAGCCTCTCCGCGGACGGCATCCGCCGTCCGAACTTCCTCCAGGGGGCTGCCGCTCGTCGCGCAGCCCCCCCCTCTTCTCCCGCTTCCGCTTCCCCGGGGAGGAGCGCGCGACGCCAAGGTTAAATAGAACGCTGTTGCGAACGGGAGACTTGGTGTTATCCTTCCCGGGTGCCTCGCTCTAGAACGAGAAAGCCCCTTCCCCATCGGCCCCGGCGTCCTGGTGGTCCGTGCATCCTTCCTGCGCGGATGCAGGGACAGAACGTCGTATCGGTGCGCACCCCAGCCTTCGCTGGCCCGGGATGAGCGCGAGCGACCGCGACCCCCGCCCCTTCAAGCTCTTCGCCGCCCTCGTGGAGGACGACGAGACGGCCGTCGTGGCGTTCCGCCCCGCGAACGGGAAGATCGCCTACGCCAACGAAGCCTTCGTGAGGCTCCTGGGGACGTCGGCCGACCAGGTCCTGGGCCGGAGCTTCTTCGCCGCCCTCGGTGAGCGGGCCGCCGGCCAGGCCAGGGAGGCCGTGGGGCCGCTGCTGGAGGGGAGTGCGGAGCGGGCCGACGCGCAGCTGCGGGTGGAAGTGCCCCTCCGGCCGGGCCGCAGCGTGGAAGCCGCGTTCTCCCTGGTGCGGCCCACGCCCCGTCGCCCCCTGATCGCGGCCCGCCTTCGGGACGTCACGGCCCGGCTCGAGGAGGAGCAGGACCTCCGGGAGCGGCTGCGCTTCCTCTCCAGCGTCGTCGAGGCCTCGCTCCAGTGCATCCTGGTCACCGACATGCGGGGAAAGATCCTGGTCTTCAACCGGGGCGCCCAGAACCTGCTCGGCTACTCCCCCGCCGAGGTGATCGGGCGGAAGTTCATCCAGGACCTCTACGAGGGCGACGCCGCGCGGGAGGTGCTCGCACGGCTGCGCGCTCCCGAGCACGGGGGCCCGGGGGTGCTCGACCGCTACCAGGCCATCCTCATCGGGAAGAACCGCAGCCGGGTGCCGGTGTGGATGACGGTGCACCTGCTCCGCGACGCCGCGGGCCGGGAGGTGGGCACGGTCTCCTACGCCCAGGACGTGCACCACCTGGTGGAGATGGAGCGCAAGCTGGAGGAGGTGCAGATGCAACTCATCCACGCCGACAAGATGGCGTCGCTGGGAAAGCTGGCCGCCGGCGTGGCCCACGAGATCAACAACCCCCTCGGCGGCATCCTGCTCTTCGGCGGGCTCCTGCTCGAGGACATGGACTTCTCCGATCCCCGCCGGCAGGACATGGACCGGATCGTCCAGGAAGCCCGCCGCTGCCGCGAGATCGTCAACTCCCTGCTGGACTTCGCCCACCAGAAGAAGCGCTACCACGAGCCGGTGGACATGAACGCGGCCGTGGAGCAGTGCCTGTCGCTGCTGGGGAACAAGGCGATCTTCCACAACATCCGGCTGGAGAAGCACCTCGGGGCGTCCCTGCCCCTGGTCACCGGGAACCCGAGCCAGCTCAAGCAGGTGTTCACCAACATCGTCACCAACGCGGTCGACGCCATGGAGGGCGAGGGGGTGCTCACGGTGACCTCCGCCTTCCACGAGGCGGAAGCGGAGGTGCGCGTGTGCTTCTCGGACACCGGCCCGGGGATCCCGGCCGAGGTGCGGGGACGCATCTTCGACCCCTTCTTCACCACCAAGGAGCCGGGCAAGGGCACGGGGCTCGGGCTGAGCCTCTCCTACAACATCGTGCGGATGCACCACGGCGACATCCGCGTTCAGGACGCGCCCGGGGGCGGCACCACCTTCACGGTGGCCATCCCGGTGGGCGAGGAGGAGGCCCCGTGAGGGCGCTCATCGTCGACGACGAGCGGTCCATCCGGGAGGGCCTCGCGAAGACCCTCACCCGCATGGGGCACGACTCGGTGGCCGTGGACAACGGCGCCGACGCGGTGGACGAGTTCGTCCGGGGCGGCTTCGACCTCGTGTTCCTCGACCTGAAGATGCCGGGCATCGACGGCATGGAGACCCTGGTCCGGCTCAAGGAGGCGGACCCCGAGGTGATCATCGTCATGATCACCGGCTACCCCTCCATCGAGAACGTGCTCAAGGCGTTCCGCCTGGGGGCCTACGACTACATGCCCAAGCCCTTCTCCCCCCAGGAGGTGCGCATCATCACCGCCCGGGCCGAGGAGCGCCGCCGGCTGCGCTTCGAGAACGAGCAGCTGCGCCGGCAGCTCAAGGCGGTGAAGGGCGACCGGTTCGTCATCAGCCGCAGCCCCGCCATGCGCGAGGTGAACGCGCTGATCGACAAGGTGGCCCGGACCGACGGCAACGTGCTCGTCACCGGCGAGAGCGGCACGGGCAAGGAGGTGGTGGCCCGGACCATCTGGGAGCTCTCGCCCCGCAAGGAGCGGGAGTTCGTGGCCGTGGACTGCTCCATGCTGGCCGAACCCCTCCTGGAGAGCGAACTGTTCGGACACGTGCGGGGCGCGTTCACCGGAGCCCACGCCCCGAAGCGGGGCCTGTTCGAGCTGGCCGACGGGGGCACCTTCTTCCTCGACGAGGTGGGAAACCTCTCTCCCGGCACCCAGGCGAAGCTGCTGCGGGTGATCCAGGAGCGGGAGTTCAAGCCCGTGGGGGGAACCACCTCCCGAAAGGTGGACGTGCGCCTCATCGCCGCGACCAACGCCGACCTGATGGGGTGCATCCGGGGTGGCCGCTTCCGCGAGGACCTCTACTACCGGCTCGCGGTGTTCCCCATCCACCTGCCGCCCCTGAAGGAGCGGCCCGAGGACATCCCCGAGCTGGTGCGGTTCTTCGTGGCCAAGTACGTGGGCAAGGCGATGAAGCGGTTCCGCGAGGTCTCGCCCGCCTTCCTCGCGGTGCTCTCCTCCTACGACTTCCCGGGCAACGTCCGCGAGCTGGAGAACATCGTGCAGCGGGCGATGGTGATCGAGGACTCCGACGTGCTGCGCCCGTCGAGCCTCCCCGCCTACCTGCTCAAGAACCAGCCCGGAGAGCAGAAGCGCTTCCCCACCCTCACCGAGCTGGAGCGCGACCACGTGTCGCTGGTGTTGCGGGCCTGCGACGGGCACAAGACCCAGGCCGCGGAGATCCTCGGGATCGACCGGAAAACCCTGTACCGGAAGATGAAGCAGTTCGGCCTTGCGTGAGGCGGGGCGCTACGCCCCAACCCGGGGCCGGGAGGCCCCCGCCCCGAGGGTCGCGCGGGGCAAACTGCCCCGAGCTGTTTCCCCCGTGGTTCCGGGGCGTTGCGGGGAAACCGCCTGCGCGGGGGCGGTTTCGAAGCCGGAATGCCGGGGCAGAATGCCCCATCCGGCGCCGCCGCAGCGCCCGATTGCGGGGAGAAGGACGAAATAATGAACAATATCGGCAACTTGTGATCCTGGCACGGCCATTGCTGTAACCGGGGACAAAGGCGATAACGTTCCCACGGCCTTCCCGGCCCCAGGACACAGGAGGACGCCATGCAATCCCGACCCGACGTAATGATCCTGGACACCGACCGCAGCCGCAGCAAGTCGCTCCGCCGCATCCTCCGGGACGGCCGCCGCGACGTGACCGTCGAGGAGGTCGCCGAGGTGCGCGGCGCCCGGGAGGCGATCCTCAGCCGCCGGCCCGCCCTGGTCCTCCTCCACTCCACCTTCCCCTACCTCGAGCAGGACGGCACCGGGCTCCTCGAGCTCATCCAGGACGACTTCCGCAACCAGAGGATCGGCGTCATGCTGGTGCTGCCCATCTCCGGCTCCCTGCTCTACCGCTCCGGCTACCAGGACGGGATGGAGATGGTGGAACTCGCCGACGACCTCATCACCACCGACTTCACCAGCGACATGATCCAGTCCGTGGTGTGCCAGTACCTGGACCGCTGCGCCACGGCCCCGGAGCGCGCGGCCGAGCCGGCCGGCACCCCGGAGTACGCGTTCGTGCCCTCGAAGCGCGTGTAGTTGAGACCGAACCCCCGGGCGGAAGGGAGAGCCATGGCGAACGGCAACGGGCCGACCGGTGCGGTGCTCGTGGTGGGTGGCGGGATCGCGGGGATCCAGGCGAGCCTGGACCTGGCGGAGAGCGGCTACAAGGTCTACCTGGCCGAGAAGCGCTCCGCCATCGGCGGCCACATGGCCCAGTTGGACAAGACGTTCCCGACCAACGACTGCGCGATGTGCACCATCAGCCCCAAGCTGGTGGACGCGGGCCGGCACCTCAACATCGAGATCCTCACCGGCTCGGAGGTCCTGTCCCTCGAGGGGGAGGCCGGGGACTTCCGGGTCGGGCTCCGCCGGCACCCCCGCTACATCGACACGGCCAAGTGCACGGCCTGCGGCGACTGCGAAAAGGTCTGCCCCGTTGAGATCGAGGGGCGCTTCGACGAGGGGCTGGTGCGGCAGCGCGCCGCCCACAAGCTCTACCCCCAGGCCGTCCCCAACGCCTACGCCATCGAGAAGGTCGGGGTGAGCCCGTGCCGGGACGCGTGCCCGGCCGGCCAGCGGGCCCAGGGCTACATCGCCCACATCCGGAAGGGCGACTACGAGGCGGCCCTGCGCACGATCAAGCTCGACAACCCCTTCCCCGCCATCTGCGGGCGCATCTGCAACCACCGGTGCGAGGACGCCTGCAACCGCGCCAAGCTCGACGAGGCGCTGGACATCCGCGCGCTGAAGCGCTTCGTCACCGACCACGAGTACGCGAAGCCCTACCAGGCGCCGGAGCCAGCCGAGCGGCGCTACGAGGAGCGCGTCGCGATCATCGGCGCCGGGCCCTGCGGCCTCTCGGCCGCCAAGGACCTGTGTCTCGAGGGCTACGGGGTCACGGTGTTCGAGGCCCTGCCGGTGGCGGGCGGGATGCTGCGGGTGGGGGTGCCCCAGTACCGACTGCCCACCGAGGTGATCGACCGCGAGGTGCAGGAGATCGTGGACTTCGGCGTCGAGCTCAGGCTCGACTCGCCCGTGGAGAACGTGGAGGAGCTCTTCGCCCAGGGCTACGAGGCGGTGCTGATCGCGGTGGGGGCCCACGAGGGCATCCGGCTCCCCATCGAGGGGGCCGACCTGCCCGGGGTGCTCACCAACACCTCGTTCCTCCGCGACGTGCGGCTCGGCAATCCCCCGGAACTCGGCGAGAAGGTCGTCGTGATCGGCGCCGGCGACGTGGCCATGGACTGCGCCCGCACCTCGGTGCGTCTCGGCCGGCAGGTGGCGGTGCACTACCGCCGCAGCCGGGAGGAGGCCCCCGCCGACCCCCTGGAGATCGAGCACGCCCTGGAGGAGGGGGTGGACTTCCACTGGCTCTCGAACCCGGTGGCCGTGCTGGCGGGCCCGGACGGGCGGGTGCGCGGCCTGCGGCTCCAGCGCATGGAGCTCGGCGAGCCCGACGAGAAGGGGCGGCGCCAGCCGGTGCCGGTGGCGGGGTCGGAGTACGAGGTCGCCTGCGACAACGTGATCTTCTCGGTGGGCCAGCGGGCGGGCCTCGCGTTCCTGCCCGCGGACGCCGGCGTGACCATCGGCCGGGACAGCACGGTCGCGGTGGACCCCGAGACCTTCGCCACCTCGCGGCCCGGCCTGTTCGCGGCCGGGGACAGCACCACCGGCACCGCGTTCCTGATCGACGCGGTGGCCTCCGGGCACCGGGCCGCCCGGGGCATCCACGCCCACCTGCGCGGGGAGCCCCTGCGGCGCACCGCCAGGGAGCGCCTGCCGGTGGCGGACATCCCCCGGGAGACCCTGGTCGAACGGGCCGACCACGGCGAGCTCCGGCGGGAGGGACGCCTCCATGTGCGGAACCTCGACGCGGTGGAGCGCCGCGGGAGCTTCGAAGAGGTGGCCCTCGGCTACACCGAGGAGGAGGCGCGCCGGGAGGCGGAGCGCTGCCTCTCCTGCGGCGTGTGCTCCGAGTGCTACGCGTGCGTGGAGGCCTGCAAGGCGGGCGCCGTGGTGCACGAGGAACTCGAGCGGGACGAGGTGCTCCACGTGGGCGCCGTGGTGCTGGCCCCGGGCTACGAGCTCTACGACGCCAGGTTGAGCCAGGAGTACGGGCTGGGCCGGTACCCCAACGTGGTCACGGCGATGCAGTTCGAGCGGATGCTCTCGGCCTCGGGGCCCACCCACGGCCACGTGAAGCGCCCCGGCGACGGGAAGACGCCCAAGCGGGTCGCCTTCCTTCAGTGCGTCGGGAGCCGCGACAAGGAGCACGACTACTGCTCGAGCGTCTGCTGCATGTACGCGGCCAAGGAAGCCATCATGGCCGTGGAGCACGAGCCGGGGACCGAGGTGTCGGTGT
>CAZJSF010000075.1:0-13524 GCA_964548515.1 uncultured Thermodesulfobacteriota bacterium | reverse complement strand
GCCCTCGGGTTTGGCCAACGCCTCGAACGCACCCGCCCGAACCGCCCGGAACGCGCTGTCCACCTCGCCCGGGTGCACCGTGGCGCTCAGCACGATGACGGGGGTCGGGCGGTCCTTCATGATCCGCTCCACGGCCGCGAGCCCGTCGAGCACCGGCATCTGGACGTCCATGAGGACCACGTCGGGGGCCAACGATCGGCACTGCTCCACGGCCTGGAGCCCGTCTTCCGCCTCGCCGACGACCCGGATGCCCGGGTCCTCCTCCAGGAGTTCCCGCAGGACCGCCCTCACGAGGCGCGAGTCGTCCGCCACGAGCACCCGGATCAAGGCCGGGCCCCCGTGCGGGCGCTCCTCGAGAGCAGGGCTTCCACCGTCTCTCCGAGCCTGGCCGGGGTGAACCCGTCCTTCGGGAGGTAGGCGTCCATCCCCGCCCGCATCCCCGCCTCCCGATCCCCTTCGCCGGAGCGGTTGGAGACGGCCACCACGGGGATGGACTCCTTCGCGGGATCGGATCGGATGCGGCGGGTGAGCTCCAGCCCGTCCATGCCCGGCATGTCGACGTCGGTGAGCACGAGGTCGATCCCGTGGGACTCCAGGAGGCGCCACGCCTCCAGCCCGTCGGTCGCGGCGACGACCCGGTAACCGAGGGACTGGAGCACGGACTGCTCGAGGTGGCGAGCCGTCACGGAATCGTCGACCACGAGGACCAGCGGAGGGGGCCGCGCCGCCCGCGGCCTCCACCGGCACTCGCTCTCCAGTTCCGACCAGCGGGCGTGCAGATCGACGACGTTCATGACCACGAGCGGCGTCCCTTCCGAGAGGAACGAGAACCCGAGCACGTACGGAGTCCCGGCGAGGTGCCCGTCCAAGGGCTTTACCACGATCTCGCGCTCTTCCTCCAGTTCGTCCAACTGCAGGAGCATCTCCCGGCCCCGCAGACGCATGGCCACGAGGAAGCACCGGCGGCGGCCGTTGCCCGTGCTCCCCCCGAAGACGCGCTCCAGGGAAACCACCGGGAGCACCTGGTCTTCGAAACGGAACGTTCCATCCGTTCGCGCGAGTTCCCGGGCGTCGACGGCGAGGCACCGGTCGACGAACACCGACGGAATGGCCACCCGTGCGTCTCCGGCGCGGCCCACCAGGGCCGACAGGCGCGACAGGAAGAGGGGAAGGAACAGGCGCAGGCGGGTGAACTCCCCGGCGCGGCTATGGATCGCGAGCGCTCCGTTGACCTTCTCCACCTGGGTCTTCACCGCGTCGAGCCCGACACCCCGTCCGGAAACCGAGGTAGCGTGGCCCCGGGTCGTGAAACCCGGGCGGCACACGAGGTACAGGGAGTCCTCGTCGGAGAGGGCCGCCGCCTCGTCCGCTCCCAGGAGTCCCCGCTCCACGGCTCGCCCGCGCAGTTCTTGCGGGTCGAGTCCCCTGCCGTCGTCCTCGACCTCGATCACGACCGCCCCGCCCTTGTGGTAGGCCCTCAGGCAGATTCTGCCCCCGGCCGGCTTCCCCGCGGCCTCCCTCTCGACCGCGGGCTCGATCCCGTGGTCGACCGCGTTTCTGAGCAGGTGCATCAGCGGCCCCTGGATCTGCTCCAGGAGCCGCTTGTCCACCTCGGTGAACTTGCCGTCCACCTCGAGGGACACGTTCTTTCCCAGCTCGCGACCGAGGTCCCTCACCACCCGCTGGTAGTCCTCGAGGACCTCGGCCAACGGGACCATGCGCAGGTCCAGGACCACCTCGTGGGCCGCGGAGACCAGTTGTTCCAGCCGCCGCAGCCCCTCGGTCACGTTCGCTTGCCGCGTCTCGCCCAGCGCCGCCGACAGGCGGGACAGCACGGCACGGTCCACACGGGCGCCGGACTCCTCCAGGCGGTCCAGTTCCCGCTCCACCCCCCGCAACGCGTGTTGTGCCCGGTCGGCGTCGGCCCGCACCCGGTTGACCTGGAAGACGAGGTCGTCGGCCAGGTTCTGGAGCTCGTCCAGGCGCCCGACGCCGACCCGGACGCGGTCCGACCCGAGACGCCGCTCCGGGCTCGCCGGCGCGGGACCGGGGGAAGGCGCCTCCGGCCCGCCCGCCCACGCGGGCGACGGTGCCGCCACGGGCAGGGCGATGGCCTCCCCCTCCCGCCCGGCGGCCAGCAGCCCCAGGATGCCGCGGATCCCGTCCAGCAGACCGAGGAAGCGGCTGGCCTCCTCCGGGGGCAGCGGGCCGCCGACCGCCGCCGCGCGCTGGAGGGAGGTCTCCATGTCGTGGGCGGCCCGGCTCACCTGGTCCAGGCCGACCATCTTGGCGCCACCCTTGAGCGTGTGGGCGAGTCTCAGCGCAGAGCGAACCGAAGCCTCCCCTTCCATGGAGGCCTCGAACCCCCGGACCTCCTCGCTGAGCCCGTCGAGGAGTTCGGCTGCCTCTTCCAGGAAGAGTTCGACGTACTTCCGATTCATCGTCAAACGACGAACTTCCGGGCCGCCCGGTTCTCTTCCGCCAGTTCCTTGAGGCGGCGAGCGAGGTCCTTGAAACGCAGCACCGATTTCTCCACCTGCTCGGCGGATCGCGTCACCTGCACGGCCACTTCGTTGATGTCGGTGATCGTCAGGACCAGTTGCTCCCCGGCCGTCGCCTGCTGCTGGGTGGCGACGGTGATCTCCTTGGTGGACTCCTTCGTCTGGCGCACGAGAGACAGGACCCCATCCAGGCTCTCTCCGATCTTGTCCACCCGACCCGCCCCCTCGATCACCGTCGCGGAGCCCTTCTCCGTGGCCATGACGGTTTCGTTCGTGGACTCCTGGATCTCCTCCACGAGCGTCTTGATCTGCCCGGTGGCTTCCACGGTCCTCTCCGCGAGCCTCCGGATCTCGGCCGCCACCACGCTGAACCGCTTGCCGTGTTCTCCCGCCCCGGCAGCTTCGATGGCGGCGTTGAGGGCGACGAGGTGCGTCTGCTCGCTGATCTCGTCGATGATGTCCACGATGCCGCCGATCTTCTGGCTGCGCTTGCCGAGCCCCACCATCGCGTCGGCGATGCGGCGGACCTGCTCTTTCACGTCCGCCATCCCCCCCACCGCCATCCGCACCGCCTCCCTGCCCTGGACGGACGCGCGGTAGGTCTCCTCGGCCACGTGTTCCACCGCCTCCACGTTGGCCGAGATCTCGTTGGACGTCGCGGCGATCTCCTCCGACGTCGTGGTGGCTTCCTGGACCGCGGACGCCTGCTCCGCCGCTCCGCTCGACTGCTCCACGGCCACGGAGACGAGTTGCTCGCTCGAGGTCTCGAGTTCGGCCACCGCCTCGGCCAGGGCATCGGCGACGGAGGAGGACTCCCGGACCCTCTCCCGCAGGTCCGCCCTCATCGTGTTCACGTGGAGCGCCAGCGCCGCCATCTCGTCCTTGCCCGCCACGGGCAAGGGTTGGGAGAGGTCGCCGTGCGCCATTCTCTGCGTCGCCGCCACCACGCCGAACAGGGGCCGGAGGACGAGGAAGCGGACGCACAGGTAGATGACGGCCACGACCGAGAGCACCAGGAAGAGCGCGCCCACCAACTGGCGCCGCCGGTTCGCGTCCATCCGCTGGTGGAACTCCGAAAGGTCGAAGCCCACCACGATGGACCCCAGGTTGGGTCCGTCGTCCCGGTGGCACTCGTGGCACTCCCCCCGCTCCGGGTTGCGCAGCGGCATGGCGCTGAACACCAGGCCGTCAAGGTGCTCCTCGACGCCCTCCTCGGCCCGGGGTGCGCGGGAGACCAGAGCCAGCAGGCGTTCGTCCGCCAGTCGTGCGCCGCGCTCCCCCGCCCTGCTGCTGTAGCGAACCACCCCCTCCGGGCTCACCACCCGGATCGAGTCCACCCCGACGGACCCGCCCGCGTACTGGAGGGTGCGCTGCAGGTCGTCCATCCGGCCTTCCCGCATGGAGACGAGAAGCGTCTTGTGGACGACCCCGGCCAGCGTCGCGCTGCTCCGGCGCTCCAGGGTCTCGATGGCGTTTCCGGTCTCGCGGTCCGCGATGCCGGTGAACACGCCGAGGAGCACAACGAGGGTGCCCCCGGTCGCGATCAGGATCTTCCACGACAGACTCCTCTGAACGGCTCCGATCATCCACCCCTCCTCAAGCGCCTGGGCCGCCCGCCCACGGACGCGCCCCCCCCCGCCCCCCGGCTCCGGTCGACTCCACGTACCGGAAGGCATCCAGGAAGAAGACCGCCTCCGCCCCGCGGGAGGCTTCCCCCATCAGCAGGCCCTCCGGACATCCTTCCCACGAGACCACCGCGTCCGGCGCCCGCGGGGCCGACATCGGCAACACGTCGACGACGCGGTCCACCCGGAGGCCTACCTTCTCCTCCCCGCGGGCCAGCATCAGCACATACCCCGGGACCGGAGAAGCCGAGACACCACCCAGCCTCAGGAAGCGGGCCGGGTCGGTGAGGGAAACCACCTCCCCACGGAAGGCCACGACTCCCAGAACCCACGGGGGCACCCCCGGGACCCGCGTGAAGTGGGACTCCTTGAGAACTCCCTTGCACGCCGACGCCGGCACCGCGAGGTTCCGTCCGGCCACGGAGAAGAGGACGTGGGGGGACCCCGGGTCGACGGCGGCGGGGGTCGAAACAGCATCGACCCCTTCCTGCACGTCCGAAGGGCCTCGCTCAGCCTCTCGCGTCCCGCTCATGCGGCCTCGGCCCCCTTGAGTGCCTCCGCGAGGAGGCCCGAGATGGCGTCCGCCCCGAGTCCGCCGGTGACCCAGGACGACACCCTGGGTCTAGCCTCGAGAATCGCGAGGGCGGCCGTCACCTCGCGCCGGAAGCTGGCGGCGCGTCCCAGGCGGCGGAGGATCCACGCGCGGTTCACGTGGGACATGAAGAACCCGGGATCCCGGTCCAGCGCCTCTGCGTAGTGGTCCAGCGCCCGGCCGTCCTCACCCCGACGCTCGGCGAGCAGGCCTGCCAGGTAGGCGGCCTCCGGTGGGGGCGAAGCCACTTCCTCCACCCGCCGCAACAACGCCGACGCTTCGTCGTCCCGCCCCTGCCCGGCCAGGATGAAGGCCAGGCCCACCTGTCCCCTGACGTCCCCTGGAGCCACCTGCGCGAGCCGCTCGAACGCGAGGGCCGCTTCCTCGAACCTCTCCTGCTCCAGCGCGCACAGACCCTCTTCGTAGAGGGCATCCCCAGCCGGCTCCGGCGCGACCTCCGGCCCGCGGGGACCCTCCCCGGGCGGCGGTCCGCCTCCCCCGGGGAGAACCGCTGCCCGCTTGCGGTAGAAGAAGCTTCCCATCGCCCGGACCACCTCCAGCCCCTCGCGTCCCGAACCCAGCGTCTCGGAAGCGCCCAGGAAGATGGCCCCTCCTCGGAGGAGGCACCGCTCGAACACCCCGACGGCCCGTTCGACCTTCGCGGAACTCATGTACAGCAGGGTGTTGCGGCAGAACACCGCGTGGAACGGCCCGTTTCGTTCCGCCCACGCCCCCAGGTCGTCGCCGCCGAGGTTCAGGGGTTCGAATCGGACCGCGTCCCGCAGGCGGGCGACGACGCGCCCCCCGCTCGGAACCGGCTCGAAGAACTTCCGGCGAAGGGGTGCCGGGAGATTGCGCACCCTCCGTTCGCCGTAGACGCCTTCGCGGGCCGTCAGCAGAACGTTCCGCCGGAGATCGGTCCCCACGACTTCGATGCGATCCCCCGGCCCGCCCGCCTCCAGGCAGGCGATCGCGAGCGAGTACGCCTCTTCGCCGGTGGAACACCCCGCCGACCAGACGCGGATCCGGCCGGTCCCCCGGGACTCGGCTGCGAGGGAGGGAAGCAGCGCGGCCAGCGCGTCGTATTGAGCGGAATACCTCCAGAAGTACGTCTCTCCCACCGCCATGACGGAGGCCAGCGCCTCCGCCTCGCGGGAACCAGCGGCCGACGAGAGGAGGGAGAGATAGTCACGGGGGGTCGGACTCAGGGTCGCCGCCATCCGCACCCGCACGCCGCGGAGGAAGGCGCTGCGGCGGTCCGGGCGGACCGCGGTACCCGTGCAGCGTTCCAGGACGCCGGCAATCCGCAGCAGGTCCGCTTCTCCGACACCGTCCCTGGGCGGAGACCATCGGGCGGCGAAACGCCGCCAGGCCTCCCGGGTCTCCTGCAGCAGGGGCGAGAGCTGGGCGGCTCGGAGGGGTTGCGGTACGAAACGGAAGGAGCACCCGACCCGGAGGAAGGCGGAGGCGTCGGGACCCGTCAGGAGGACCGCCGGAGGTGGAGACCCGCCGCTGTCCAGCGTCTCCAGGGCCCTCCGGCTCGACTCCTCGTGGCCCTCCGCGTCGAGCAGCAGCAGCGTCGTCCCGTCCGACAGGGCATCCGAGAGGTCCTTGGCGGCGGCCGGCACGCCGTCCCGACGGAGGCCGCGCGCGAGGGATTCGGCCGCCGCGCCGTCCCGGGCGGCCACGACGAGAAGGTCTTCAGGGTGGGGGGGTGTCTTTGCTGGTCGCACCGTCGGGCACCGTCGAGGAGACTTTTCGAATCTTGACCTCTCTGACGCGCCTCTTATCGGCATCCAGCACGGTGACCTCCAGTCCCCGGTACAGGAAGGTCTCTCCCTCCCTCGGGACGTGGCCGAGCATCTGGAAGACGAGTCCGCCCACCGTCTCGCAGTCGAGTTCCTCCCCGAACTCCACGCCGAGCCGCTCCTCGAGCTTCTCGATCTCGGTTCGGGCGTCCACGCAGAGCCCGTCGCCCGCCTCCCGGATCTCCCCTTCCTCCTCGTCGTACTCGTCGTGGATGTCGCCGACGATCTCCTCCAGGACGTCCTCGAGCGTCGCCAGGCCTGAGACGCCGCCGTACTCGTCCACCGCGATCGCGAGGTGGATGCGGCGACGCCGGAACTCGCGCAGCAGTGCGGCGAGGGTCATGGTCTCCGGCACGAAATAGGCCGGCCGCATGAGTTCCCGCACGGGCGGACCCGGCTCCGGGGAAGGCGAGAAGCGCAGCACGTCCCGGGCGGTGACGAAGCCTAGGACGTGGTCCACGTCGCCCTGATACACGGGCACCCTGGAGTGGCCTTCCCGGACCATGGTCTGGGCCACCGTCTGGAGGGGCTCCTGGGCCTCGATGCAGACCATCTCCGTCCGCGGAACCATCACCTCCCGCACCCGCGTGTCGCGCAGGGAGAGGACGGAGAGGAGCATGTCCTCCTCCTCCTCGTTCAGCACGCCCTCCGCGGTGCCCTCCTCGAACAGTTCCTCCATCTCGCGGACGAGGTCCCGCTTGGGAGAGGTGAGGCTCCGGATCCACCCCGCGAAACGGTTCAGCATCCGACCGCCCCCGTCGCGCCCCGCATCGCGGTCCTCACCGCAGCACCCAGAAGAGCAGCGCTCCGAGCACCGCCCCGAAAAGAGCTCCCATGGCCACTTCTCCACGCGTGTGGATCTTCAGGAGCAACCGGCTGTGGCTGACCATCAACGCCAGGATGACCGCCAGGACACCGACGATCGGGTCGGCGGTGTGCAGGGTGAGGATCGCCGCCAGCGCGAAGGAGACGGCCGCATGGCCGGAGGGGAACCCCCCCTGGAGCGGCTGGCCGCGTCCGATCAGCGCCTTCAGCAGCACGACCGCCACGAGAACCGCCAGCATCGCCGACGCGAGAACCATCGGCTCGCGCCCGTTCGCCTCCTCGAAGACCGCGGCGACTCCGCCCCCCACCCGCGGGTAGAGGACCACCCAGCCCACGGCGACGGCCGCGAAGGCCGCCACCAGCACGGCACCCGCGGCCACGTCCTTGGCGGCGCGGGCCAGTGGGTGGAACTCCTCCGACGCCAGGTCCACCGCGGCCTCCAACGCCGTGTTGCCCAGCTCCGCGACCAGCACGAGGGCCGCGGCGAGGCACAGCAGGGCGAACTCGCCGGGCGTCACCCCCAGGCGGGGGGCCACCAGCAGGACCGCCAGGCACGAGAGCGAGTGCCAGCGCATGTGCCGCTGGGTCCTGACCGCGTGCAGGACCCCTTCGACCGCGCAGTTCAGGGTCTGGAGCCAGGAATCAGGCTTCATCGAGACACAGCCGGTACAACTCGGACTCCCTGGCCTCCATCTCCGGCGCCCGGTCCGCGGCGTCTCCCTCGTGATCGTACCCCATGAGATGGAGGATGCCGTGGATGAGCAGGAACGCCACCTCGTCCTCCAAGGCGGTCCCTGCCTCGTCGGCATCCCGGCGGGCGGTCTCGGTGCTGATCACGACATCGCCCAGGACCTCCGGCTCCACGTCGCCGAAGTCGCCTTCCCGCTGGGCGAAGCTGATGACGTTGGTCGCGGTGTCCTGCCCCATGTACCGGCAGTGAAGGTCCCGGATGACGGCATCGTCGCAGAGCCAGACGGAGAGCTCGGCGTCGTCACACCCCAACGCGGCCAAGGCCCTCGACGCCCGCCGCCGAAGCCTCTCCTCGTCGATGCCGGCCTCCGGGCAGTCGTTCCGGATCCAGATCTCCATGGCCTCTTCTGTCCCTGCCCTGACGTTCCGGATAGTCGATCCGCTGGTGGTAGATGGCGCTCAGGATACGGGAAAAGCTGCGGGCGATGCGGTGGAGGTCCCGCAGGGTGAGATCACAGTCGTCGAGTTGGCCGTCCGTGAAGACCCGGCTCACGATCGCCTGGACGAGCCCGCCGATCCGGGCGGGCCGGGGATCGGGCAACGTCCGGGACGCAGCCTCCACGGCGTCGGCCAGCATGACCAGGGCGGCTTCCCGGCTCTGGGGCTTGGGTCCCGGGTAGCGGTAGAGCTCCTCGCGAACCTCCTGGGGACCCCGGTTGAGCTGGCAGGCCCGGTCGTAGAAGTAGTGGATGAGCCCGGTCCCGTGATGTTGCTGCACGATCTCCGCGATCTCGTGCCCCAAGCGGTTCTGCCGGGCCAGCTCCGCGCCTTCCTTCACGTGGGACACCAGGATCAGACTCGACATGCTCGGCGAGAGCTTCTCGTGGCGGCTGCGGCCCTCGGCGCTGTTCTCGATGAAGTAGGAGGGCTTCGACAGCTTCCCGATGTCGTGGTAGTAGGCGGCCACGGTCGCCAGCAGGGCCCTCGCGCCGATCGCCTCCGCCGCTGCCTTCACGAGGCTCCCGGTGACGAGGGAGTGGTGGTACGTACCCGGCGCCCGGAGCATGAGCTGGCGCAGGAGCGGGTGATCGAGGCTCGCGAGTTCCATCAGCCGCATGTCCGTCGTGTAGCGGAATGCCACCTCCGCGAGGGGCACGAGCCCGAGCGCGAGCCCTCCGGCCAGGACACCCCCGGCGAACGCCACCGGCACCGCCACGAGGTCGCCGGGCTGCGGCGCCGCGCTCGTGAGCAGGATGGCCGCCCCGGCCGCCGCCGCCTGGGCCAGGCCCGCCCACAGGCCTGCTCTGAGGAAATGCGCGCGGTGGCACGCCCTCGCGGCCGCGGCCGCCCCGACGATTCCTCCCGCGGCATAGCAGAGGAAGAAGACGAGGCCGTTCTCGAGGGGCAGGCACGCCAGCGCCAGGAAGGGAAGCCCCACCAGGAACGCGGTCTCCGAGTTGAGGACCGTGCGAACCGTGATCGTCAGAGCCGCCACCGGCAGCAGGAAGGGGAGGACGGTCTCCCCGAATCCCAATGGCACCTGCAGGGAATCCCCGGCGAGCAGGATCCCCCTCTCGATCAGTGCCAGCAGGAGGACGATCGACGAGAGGAAGAGAAGGTCCCTGGGCGAGGCTCGGAACTTCCTGACGTGGGCGGTCCCGAACGAGAGGCACAGGTGGAGCACCAGGACCGAGAGGCCGAACACGCCGGCGATCCTTCGCCACGGGACGCCGGACGGGATCAACCGGGCGTGGGCCTCCAGCCGGCCCGCCTGCTCCCCGGTGACCCGATCGCCGTCGCGCACGAGGACCTCGCCCCTTCGCACGGCCTCGTGCACCAGGGGCACCGCCGCCCGCGCGGCCTCACGCCGACGGGCCGTCTCCTCTCTGTTGTAGGTGAGGTTCGGCCGCAGGTGCGCCGCCGCGAGCGAACGCCCCACGGACGCGACGGACCGCACGGCCCCCAGGGGGATCAGGGACCGACGGGCCTCCGCGTAATCGAGGACCACTTCCGGGCTTTCCAGACGCCGCTCTTCCCGGCTCTGGAGGTCCCGCACGGTCACGCCCTCGTGAACGTGCAGCGCGAGGAGCCCGACGTTGGCGGCCACCCCCCGCCCGTAGAGCGGGGCCAGCGCCGCCGAGGCCGCGTCCAGCGCCGCCCGCCGGCCCCGTTCCGACAGGAGTTCCACGGCCCGTTCCGGAGGAAGATCCAGGCTCCATCGGGCTCCGACCACTTCCGCGGCCACGTCGGGAATCAGCTCGCCTTCCGCCCCCGTCGCACGCCGCGCGCCCGCTTCCAGATCGTCCTTCAGGAATGCCAGGGTCCGCGTCCCCGCGTC
This sequence comes from uncultured Thermodesulfobacteriota bacterium, assembly GCA_964548515.1. Classification (GTDB taxonomy): domain Bacteria; phylum Desulfobacterota; class Deferrisomatia; order Deferrisomatales; family JACRMM01; genus CAZGRT01. Next base: position 3,145 of record CAZJSF010000075.1, on the reverse strand, counting down.
CGGCTCGAAGTCGTACACCACGGGCACGAGGGCCTCCATCTCGTCCCGGAGACGTTCCGTCCCTTGCGGGTCGGGGAGCGAAAAGTCCTTGTTCGCGCGCACGGTCCGGTCGGCGACGTCTCCCGGGAGGAAGGTCGCCGACGGGGGGCGCACCGGCATCCCGAGCAGCAGGGCCAGCGCGGCGGAAACGGCGGTGACGATCCCCACCTGGCGCAGCAGTCGCAAGCCCGGGCGGGTGGTACGAGGCGAGGAATCCCGCGTCGCGGGTTCGGAAGGGCTTATCGGACGGTCCGGACGGTGCATCGTCGGCATGGGGCCTCCGCGGCGCCGCGACTATAGGCGCCGCCTGCCCGAACTGTCAAGGTCGTTGGAACTCTTGGGGAAAAGCGTTGTGGGTGTTGTGACACTGTGCTAGGTTTCGGGTCGAAATCTTCCCGAGGGAGGCCACCGTGAGCTCTGCATCTTCCTTCCGACAAGAACTCGACAGCATAAACCGGGAACTCCGCAAGTCCCTTCTCAAACTGCAGTCCCTTCTCGAAAAGAAGCGCCGGGCACTCAAGGAAGCCGAGATCCTGGAAAATCGAAGGGAGCAGGAACAACTGGAGAAGGTGATCCGAAGCATTGAGACCAAAGTGAAGGAGATCCGGGAGATCGGGCTTCCCCCTCCGGACTGACCCGCCGAGCCGACCCCCTTCAGGCCGAGCGGAACTCCGACAGATCGATCCCCAGAGCCCGGACCTTCGCCCGCAACGTATTGCGGTGGATGCCCAGTACTTCCGCAGCACGCGACTGGTTGCCCCCCGTCCACTCGAGAACCGCCCGGATCAGCGGCCTCTCCGTCATCCCCAGGATGACGTCGTGGAGCGACGTCGCGGCCTGCGGGCCGAGATCCCGGAGGAAGGCCCGGAACCGCTCGTGGAGGAGTTCCTCGAGCGAACGGTCACCCTGGAGGAACCGGTTTTCCTCGGCCGCCCGGAGGGCCCACGCCTGGACCTCGCCGCGGCCGAAGGGCTCCCGCAGGAACCCGAAGGCCTTGAACCCGTTCGGGACCGCCGCGGCGCCTTCCGGCTGCCAGCATCCGAGGATCAGGACGAACCGTTCGGAGGGGCGCGAGCGAAAGCAGCCGTCCAGGGCATCGACCTGGTTGGGCTGCCGGGCGTCCACGAAGCAAGCGAGGAACGGCCGCTGGCGGCGGTGCCGGGCGAGGGAGACCGCACCGGCGGCCTCTTCGCACGACTGGCCGAGGGGCGAGAGGGCGTCCCGAATCCGATGCCGGAGCCTCGGACTCGAGCTCACCACCATCACGGGTTCAGGTGAGCCATTCATGGCACCCACGACCCGGGACCTCCCGTGAGGACGGCGGGAGAACCTCCCCGCCTTCCGAAGCGATGAAGAAGCGCTCCACCTCGTCCGCGAGCGCCCGGGGGCTCTCGGCGGTCTGCACCCGGCGACGGAGTTCCGCCGCGCCGGGCCTGCCGCGGGCGCTCCAGCCCACGAACTTCCTCATCTCGAACAGTGCCGTCCTCTCGCCCTTCCAGCCCACCAGATCTTCCATCTGCAGCAGCAGGTCCCGCCCCACTTCGGCAGCTTCCGGGGCGGGGGGCGGCTCCTCGCCCGCGTGCAGCGCCTCCGCCTCCCGAAAGATCCACGGGCTTCCCGCCGCCGCGCGCCCGATCATGACCCCGGCGCAGCGACTGGCCCTCATCCGGTGCCGGGCCTCGCCGGCATCCGTCACGTCCCCGTTGCCCACGACCGGGATCCCCACCGCCCCCGCGAGGGCGCCCACCAGGGACCAGTCAGCCTGACCGGAGTACCCGTCCGCTCGGGTTCGCGGGTGCAGGGTGATCCAGTCCACGCCGCAGTCCTCGGCCAGGCGCCCCACCTCCAGGAAGTTCAGGGAGGCGCGGTCCCATCCGGCTCGAATCTTGACCGACAGCGTCCCGTTCACCGCCTTCCGGAGCGACGACAGGCACCGCTCCGCCCGGTCGAGATCCGTGAGCAGTGCGGCCCCCGACCCGCTTCGCACCACCTTCCGAACGGGACACCCCATGTTCAGGTCGATGTGCCGGAAACCCGCCTGCTGCGCCTGCAGAGCCGCCTCCCCCAGTTCGTCGCCATCCGCGCCGAAGAGCTGGATCCCCAGATCGGGGCCTCCGTCCGGCACGGAGAGGTAGGATCGGGTCCTGCGATTCCCCCGGGCCAGGGCTGCGGCGGAAACCATCTCCGTGAACATCCGCCGACAGCCGTTCCGCCGGAGCCGCCGCCGAAAGGCTGCGTCCGTGACCCCGGCCATCGGAGCCATCGTGAATGGACCGGGCCCGGCCTTCCCCGGTTCAGCGGCGGTGCGCATCGGCCAGCGCCCTCCGGACGGCTTCCAGGTCGATCTCGACCGCCTGCCGCAGCATCACGTGCCCCTGGGCGTCGGCCAGGTACAACGTCGGCGTCTTGGTCACCCCCAGCGGGTCGGCGGCCACCAGGACCTCTCCGTCGAGACGATCGTACACCACCGGGAACGGGAGGTCGGCCTCCTGGAGGTACGCTCCCACGGCGTTGCTGAAACGGTCCCCGTCGACGTTGATCGCCCAAGTCGTGAGGCCTCGCCCCGCCCACTCCCGGTGGAGTCCCGCGACCTCGGGCATGACCTCCTTGCAGTTCGGGCAGAAGACGGACCAGTACAGCAGCAGCTCCGGCCCGGCCCCCGCCCCGCCCAACCGGTGCTCCCTCCCCGAGAGATCCTCGAGCGTGAAGGAAGGCATGGCCTCACCGGGGTCCAGGAGGCGGAACAGCGGCCGCTCCCCGCCCCCGGCCGCGGCCGCCCAGGCGGCCAGGGCGGCGACCACCGCCCACCCCGGGCACCTGCCCTGCTTCCCCACCCGGAACCTTCCCACGATCAGGGCGCCGACAACCCCAGGTCCGCCAGAACGGCCCGGAACTTCTTCTGGCTCGCCCAGTAATAGTTCGGCTCCGCGAAGCGCACCTTGCCCTGGCGATCGAGAATCACGCTCGTCGGCAGTGCGTTGACGCAGTAGGCCTTCCAGACCGCGAGGTTCTTGTCGAGGAGCACCGGGAACTGGATCCCGAGGGTGCCGATCTCCTCCCGCAGCTTGGCCACGTGAGTCTCCGAGAGGTTCTGGGTCTCCTGGTT
>CAZJSF010000074.1:0-13765 GCA_964548515.1 uncultured Thermodesulfobacteriota bacterium | reverse complement strand
GTGGGTGAAGGGGAGTCCCCCGTTCACGTCGCCGCAGGCGGAGATGTGGGGCACGTTGGTGCGCATCCGGGCGTCGGTGGGGATGCCCCGGGGAGTGTACCGGACCCCGGCCGCCTCCAGGGCCAGCCCCTCCACGTTGGGCCGCCTCCCGGTCGCCACCAGCAGGGCGTCGGCCTCGAGGGTCCGCGCCTCCCCCGCGCCGTCGGCCGGGCCCACGGTCAACCGGACCCCGGGACCGGCCCCCTCGGCCCGCACCGCCTTGGTTCCGGTCAGGATGGTCATGCCCTCCGCCTCCAGGCGCTCCCGGAGGACGGCTGCCACGTCTGGGTCCTCGGGCCCGAGGATCTGCCCCAGGAACTCCACCACGGTCACCGCCGCTCCGAGGCGCTGGAAGGCCTGGGCCAGTTCCAGGCCGATGGGCCCGCCTCCGAGGACCAGGAGCCTGGCCGGAAGGCGCTCCTGGGCGAACACGGTTTCGTTGGTCCAGAAGGGGGTGCGGTCCAACCCCTCCACCGGGGGCAGGGCGGGCCGGGACCCGGTCGCCACCACCCAACTGCGCGCGGTGACCCGGTCGCCCCCGACCTCGACCGCGTGGGCGTCGAGGAAGCGCGGGGCCCCGAAGCGGACCTCGGCCCCCAGGCGGCAGAAGCGCTCGGGCGAATCGTGTTCCTGGATCTGCCCGATGACCGAGTTGACCCGAGCCATGACGGCGCCCAGGTCCACCGACGGGAGGGAGAGGCCGGGCAAACCGAACTCTCCGGTGCGGCGGGCCTGGGCCCAGACCCCTGCGGTCCGGATGAGGGTCTTCGACGGCACGCAGCCGTAGTGGAGGCAGTCGCCCCCCAGCCGCTGCGTCTTCTCCACCAGCAGGGTCTTGGCTCCGAACTGCGCGGCGCCGGCGGCGACCGTGAGCCCGGCGGCCCCGCCCCCCAGGATCCCGATGTCGTAGTCGTATTCGGCCAAGAGGGTCCTCCGTCGGTTCGCGCCGGCCGCCCTCACACCCGCTGCGCGAGGGCGGCCCTGGCGATGCGGGTCACGTACACGGTGACCGCGACCGTGGCCGCGAGGCCGATGACGTAGAGCATCCACTGCACGGGGGAACGCCCCCCACTTCCCGCCTCCAGGGTGGCCAGGCTGCCGGCCAGTGAGCCGAGGTACACGTACATCACGGTGCCCGGGATCATGCCGATCCAAGAGGCCAGCACGTAGTCCCGCAGGGAGACCCGCGTCAGCCCGTAGGCGTAGTTGAGCAGGTTGAAGGGGAAGACCGGGGACAAACGGGTCAGGCCGACGATCTTCCAACCCTCCCGCCCCACCGCCTGGTCGATCGCCCGGAAGCGCTCGTTGCCTTCGATGCGCCGCGCGACCCAATCGCGGGCCAGGTAGCGCCCCGCGAGGAACGCTGCGGTGGCCCCGAGCGTGGAGGCGACGGAGACGAGGAGGGAACCCCGGACCACCCCGTACACCGCCCCCGCGCCCAGGGTCAGGATCGATCCGGGGACGAACAGGACGCACGCGACCACGTAGATGCCCACGAACGCCGCTGCACCGGCGGGCCCGAGTCCATCGATCCACTCGAGGGCGCCGCGCAGGAGCCCCTGGATGTCGAAGTACCGGCCCACCGCGACGAGGACGGCCACCCCCCCCAGGGCGAGCAGGAACTTCGTCGGGGGACGGCGGCGCTTCATCCGAACGACCTCTCCTCCATCGCGGCGGGATTCGCGGGGGCTCGCGGCCGCCCGGTCGCCGCGGGCCGCCGTGGGTCGGAAGGTATCGGGGCCGACCCCTTTGTCAAACCACGCCGGAGATCCTTACGGCGCAGCGGAGCGGCGGTCTCGCTTCAGGCTTCCGGGCCGCGGCGCGTCGCACGGAAGAAGGACGTGGCCAGCGCGAGGACGCTGAGGGGGAGGACGAACCCTGCCAGGGCGATTCCGAACAGGGGCAGGGAAGGGTGGCCCAGGCCGCGCAGCACCAGATACGCCGTGTAGGCCCCGCAATACCCGAGGAACAGAAGGCCCTCCCAGCGGTCGATGCGGTGGCCGGTGGTGAAGATGGGGAGGCAGGCCACCGCCACGGCGATCATCACGGGAATGTCGAAGCGCAGCGCGGCGGGCGACACCGCGACCCCCGCGGGAGACACGACCGCCGCCGCCCCGAGGACGGCCAGCAGGTTGAAGATGTTGCTCCCCACCACGTTGCCCACGGCGATGTCCCTCTCCCCCCGCAGGCTCGCTATCACCGAGGTGGCCAGTTCGGGGAGAGAAGTGCCCACTGCCACCACGGTAAGGGCGATGACGAGTTCGCTCACACCCAGGCCCCGAGCCAGCGAGACGGCGCTCTCTACGAGCCAGTCCCCCCCGAGGACCAGCGCACCGAGCCCGCCCGCCACCATGGCCCCGTCGCGCACCCAACCCACCGCGCGCCTCGCGCGGGGCGGAGGGGCGAATTCGCGGGCGTACTCCTCTCGCACGGCCTCCGTCTCGCGCCGGCTCGTCCGGATCAGGAAGGCGGTGTAGCCCAGCACCCCGGCGAGCAGTGCGATCCCCTCGAGCCTGCCGATGACGCCGTCCAGACCGAGCAGGAAGACCAGCAGGGACACCGCGATCATGATGGGCACGTCCAGCCAGATCAGCTGCTGGGCGACCCGCAGGGGGGAGAGGGTGGCGGAAAGGCCCAGGATGAGGAGGACGTTGAAGACGTTGCTGCCGACGACGTTGCCGACCGCGATGTCGGGCCTCCCCCCCAGGCCCGCGCCGACGCTCACCGCAAGTTCCGGGGAACTCGTGCCGAAGGCGACGACGGTGAGGCCCACGACCAGGGGCGAGATGCCGGCTGCCGCCGCGATCCGCGAGGCGCCCCGAACCAGCGACTCGGCGCCGACGATCAGGATGGCGAGGCCCGCGGCGAGCCTCAGTAGGGAGTGGAGGTCCAGGGAGATCCCTCCGGCAGGGGTGCCGGGGGGATTGTGTCCGGAAGCGGGGGCGCGGGCAAGGGCTTCCGGGCTCCGCCGCAGGCGTCCGGCGCGCGGGTCAGGACTTGGAGGCCGCTCGGAACGCCTCGATGTACCTCTGGAACACGCCCCGGGCCTGGGCGTCGATCTCCCGCAGCTCGATGCCCGCGTGGTAGCGGTCGTTCCCCGACGTCTCCACGTGCACGACCTGCGCCCGCAGAGAAACCAGGCTCTCCTCGAAGCCCACCGTCAGGGCTATGGACTGGCCCCTTTCGAGAGGTGAGTAGATCTCCAGCAACAGGCCGTTCTCGCTCACGTTGAGCGTTCGCCCCATGCCCCGCCAGCCGAAACCGGCCTTGGGGTCGAGGAGTTCGTAGCTGAGGATGTTGAGCGTATCGAGTCGGCTGTGGGTTCTCCGCTCGTTCATGGTTCCTCCTCGCAGGGCCCCTCTCGGTCGTGGGCGGAATCCGGGGAAGTCGTATCGGCCGAAACGCCCCCCCGCTTGAGGATGCGGACGCGCCCGTCCAGCAGGTGCAGCACGGCGAGGATCGGGTGTCGCCGCAGCATCCTGGGGCCCGCGAACCTCATCACCTCTCGGATCCGGTCACGCATCGCGGGGTGGTAGCAGTGGACCGGGCACCGGGCGCAGGTGGGCTTCTTCGCCCGGAACGGGCACCGCCCCAGCCGGTGGCGTGCGTAGGCGACGAGCTCGCGGCACTCCCCGCAGGGAAGGGGGGCCGCCCCCGCGCCGTGGCGGGCGCGGCAGTAGATCTCCACCATCGCTTCGATGGTACGCGCTTCCCGCTCCATGCGTCGGGACCGGAACGGCGACTTCCCCCGTACCCGGGTCATCCGAGTCATTCCACCGGGTTGGTCAGCGCCCCGATGCCCTCGACCGCCACGGTCACCCGATCGCCCCTCGCCAGGAAGCGGGGCGGCGTCCGGGCGAAACCCACCCCGGGAGGCGTCCCGGTCAGGATGACGGTTCCCGGCAGCAGGGTCGTGTCCTGGCTGAGGAAGGCGATGAGGCGGGCCACCGGGAAGATCATGTCGTCGGTGGACGCGTCCTGGACGACCTCGTCGCCCAGCGTGGTGCGGAGCCGCAGCCTCTGGGGGTCGGGAACCCGGTCGCGGGTCACGAGCACCGGTCCCAGGGGGCAGAAGGTGTCGAAGCTCTTCCCTCGGACCCACTGACCGCCGTTGTGCTTCTGCCAGCGCCGCGCCGAGACGTCGTTGGCCGCCGTGTACCCGAGGACGGGGTCCAGGGCGCGATACTCGGGCACGTCGCGGGTCGGCCTGCCGAGCACCACGGCCAGTTCGCGCGCGTAATGCACCTCGGGCTCCGGCGAACAGCGGGGAAGCCGGATCGGGTCGCCGGGACCGCACACGGCCGTGGTCGGCTTCATGAAGACCACGGGATTCTCGGGGAGGGGAAGGCCTGCCTCCAATGCGTGGGCGCGGTAGTTGAGGCCGATGCAGAAGATGTTGGCGGGCGCGAGGGGCGCCAGGAGCCGCCGCACCTGCGCGGTCCTCCCGGTGGGGCGGAGCTCGCCAAAGACGTCGCCGCCCAACGCCTCCACCGAGCCGTCCTCGCGAACGGCGCCCAGGCCGAGCGATCCCTTCCGGTCCAGGAAGCGGACGATTCGCACGGTTCGACCCCGTCCAGCCCGCTCAGCGGGCCTCGATCCGGCCCTCCATCCCAAGGGTGGGATGGAAGGCCTTCGCGCAGTAGAACCGGTACACCCCGGGCCGCCCGAGGGAGACCTCGACGGGCACGGTCTCTCCCGCCGGCAGTTCCACCGAGCGAAGGATCGCCCCGTCGGGGTCGGTCACCGTGAAGTTGTGGTTCGATTCGGAGACGTTGCGCACCCGGAGCGTGAGCGTGCCGTTCGCCGGGACGACGATCTGCTCCGGGTCGAAGGAGAAGCTCTTCGCCGTGAGGCCGATTTCGGCCTGGCCCGCCGGCAGTTGGACGAGCCGCCCGGGACCGGAGCAGCCCGCCGTCACCAGGGCGAGGAAGCAGAGGGCAGCGGCCGTACGAAGGAGTGCTTTGTGCATCGGTGGTCTCCTCGGAACCAGGTGGGGGCGGCGGGCACGACCGCGGCAGTCTACACCGAAAGGGGGAGGCGCCTCAGCCCCGTGGGGCCGGTGCCTCGGCGAAGGTGCAAAAGGGGTCCCGCACGAGGAACGGGTCGTGCCCGACTCCGTCGGCGACCGCCAGGCACCCGCCGCACACCGCTCGGAGCCGGCACCCGCCGCACGCGGAACACCCGTTCCGGTAGCGCCGGGCCGCCGGAGAGTCGTAGATCTCCCCGAGCGTGGCCGCGGGGAGCCTTCCCAGCAACGAAGGGAACTTCCGGCAGGCGTGGACCTCGCCGTCGGCGAGGAGCGACACGAAATTGAACGCCGCTCCGCAGCCGTGGCCGGTGCACCCGCCGAAGAGGTCGCGGTCCCGCTGGCGGAGCAAGGGGTTGAAGTGGTTGTCCTTGAGGCCGAGGAACGGCGAGTGCTCCCGCTCTTCCAGGTAGCGCTCGAGGAATCGAGCGTAGGAATCGCCTTCCGGGAGCAGGAGCTTCGCCCCCTCCCCCACCGGGGAGAGCCGATTGAAGTGGAAGCCGTCGACGCGGTCCCGGAGCAACTGCGCCAAGGGCAGCACCTGGTCCAGATTGTCGCGGGTGAGGGTGAGCATGACCATGGAGTAGACCCCGAGCTCCCGGAGCACGTCGAGAAAGGCGAGGGTCCGAGAAAAGTGCCCGGCTCCCCGGACCGCGTCGTTGTGCTCGGGGAGGCCCTCCAGGCTCACCTGGAAGAACTCCAGACTCCCGGCCCCCAGGACCTCCTCCACCCGGCCCCGAGGCGCCGGGTTGCCGAGGATCCCGACCGGGAAGCCCATCTCCCGCGCAGCCCGGTGGAGTTCCAGGAAATCCGGGCGCAGCAGCGGGTTGCCGCCCGAGAAGGTCACCTGGCCCCGCACGTGACGGTCGCGGCAGAAATCGTACAGGTCGTCGAGGATGCGGATCCCTTCACCCGTCTCCAGTTCCGTCCGTTCGCTCCGGTCATAGCAGTGCGCGCAACGCAGGTCGCAGACCTGGGTGACGTGCCACTGGAGCGTGAACGTCTCGGCGACGCGGAACCGGTCGGGAACCGCGGGATCCTCCGGGAACACCAGCGGGTCCCGCCGGAGACGGGACGCTGGGACGAGGATCAGGTCTTCGGCCGCCGCGCGGAGGAGGGCCGAAGCCACCACGTCGATCTGCGGGCCCGGCCCCCCCGCAGCCTCCCGGGGGTCCATGCCCTCCGCCGTCACCTTCAGGGCGAGGAGGTCCGCGTCGGTGGCTTCCCGGATCCGGACCTCCCGAGAGCCGCGTCGGCGCCATGCCAGGGCCACGCAGGAGCCGCGGGTGGGCGCGGCCGGCTTCGAATCCAAGAGGGGAGCCAGGCCCCGCCAACCGCTCTCCACGAGCCGCAGGGTCGGGTTGAGACAGGACGACTCCACGGCGGCGGGAACCCCGCCCCGGTCGTCCCGGACGTCCCGCACCAACCGTTCCAGCCGGGCCAGGTCCGGAAGAAAAGGGGGGAGCCCGAGGCTCCCCCCCACGACACGGAGCGCTTCCTCCAGAGCTTCCTCGGCCGCGACGGGCTCACACGCCGCGGCGAGCTGAGCCCAAGAATCGGGCTCAGCGAAGGAACGACAGATGGGGAACGCGGCCGCGAGAGCGGCCGCGCTCATTCCCGCCACACCGCCCCCTCGGGAAGGCCCCGGGCGTCCGGGGGGAACCGGTGGGGCCTCTCGGGTCGGACCTCCGAAGCGCCCGTCCCGGTCACGCGGACACCCCGCCTCCACGGAAGAACCGAGGCGGGATTCCGGGATCCGACATCTTGCTCCTGCAGTGCGGACCGCACTGTCACTTGGAGCCGTGTCAGCTCCCGCCGCTGGCATCCTTCTTCGCGCCGCTGCAACTTCCTTGGGTGCCGCCGGCACCCTCCTGGGACCCGCCTCACGAGCCGTGGGCCCGTTTCGCGCACGCGACCCCCGAGAGAGTGGCGCCCGCGATCAGCGTCGCGACGCTCAACCCGGCCAGGATCCTCTTGATCTCCTGCTTGTCCAAAGCCCTCACCTCCTTTCGTCCGCATTCTCCTTCCAGGGAGTTCCGCCGCCGCGGGTCGGGCACGGGGAATCGGAACTCCCGATGGCCGGCTCGCCCGGGATCGGCTGGCGCCGACCCATTCTGCCCGCGCACGCCCCGATGTCAACTGCGCGACGCAACCCCCGGTTCTCCCCGGAGGCTGGGGTGCTGGGCGAGAGGTTCGTCGCAGTACCGAAGGCGCCGATCCGCCCGGCGCGCAAGGCGCGAGAAGGGAGGATGCCCCGTCGTGTTCGACCACCGGGCGACGGACCGCGCGGGAATGCAGCGCAGCTGAATACAGGCGAACTTCCGGCTCAGGACGCTAGAACTGCGGTCCGTGGTCCAGGATGCGAAGGATGGCGGGAAGATCCAGGCAGCCCCGAAGGAGGGCGGCGAGGCGCTCGTACCCCTCCTCCTTCCGGCGAGCGAAGGAGGTCTCGTCCACCGACTCGCCCCGGTACTGCGCGAGAAGGGCCCGGCGAAATTCGTCGTTGTCGAAGATGCCGTGCAGATAGGTCCCGAAGACTCGCCCGTCCGGGCTCCGCGCCCCGTCTTCGTGCTCCCGGTCGTCTCCCAGCCGGCGCACGCTCAGGAGCGGGGCGGCCGAGGGCCCGAGGGCGGTACGGCCCATGTGGATCTCGTACCCGACCAGCGGCGTCCGTTGGCTCCACCAGTCGAGGGCCCCGTCCAGCACGCGCCCCCGGGCCTGACTGGTCACCTTCTCCCTCTCCATCACGGTCTCCACGTCGAGCAGGCCCAGCCCCCTGGCCTCCCCCCGGAGGCTCTCGACGCCGTGGGGGTCGCGAACCCACCTCCCGAGCATCTGGTACCCGCCGCACACCCCCACGACGGTGGCCCCTCGGCTGCGGTTCTCCAGAATCTCGTCGGCGAGCCCCGACTGGCGCAACGCCTCCAGGTCGTCGATCGTGTTCTTGGAACCCGGGAGGATCACGATGTCGGCTCGCCCGAGCTCCTCGCCCGCCCGGACGAAGTCGAGGGTCACGCCCGCCTCGCCGAGGAAGGGATCGAAGTCTGTGAAGTTGCTGATCCGGTTCGGGACGACGACCGCGACCCGCACCCGTTGTCCCCCGGCCCTGGCTCGCACCACGTCGCGGTGGATGCCGTCCTCCTCCTGCACGAAGATGTCGCGAAAGTATGGGACCGTGCCCAGGAAGGGCCTGCCGGTCCGGCGGGTGATCGCCGCGAAGGCGGGTTCCAGCAGGCTCGCGTCCCCGCGGAACTTGTTGATGATGAACCCCTTGACCAGGGCGGCCTCTTCCGGGGCGATGAGCTCCAGCGTTCCGACGAGGGAGGCGAAGACGCCTCCCTTGTCGATGTCCCCCACGAGGAGGACCGGGCACCCCACCTCCAGGGCGAAGCCCATGTTCGCGATGTCGCCCTCCCGCAGATTGATCTCCGCCGGGCTCCCCGCGCCCTCGACGAGCAACACGTCGCAGGCCCGCACCAACCTCCGAAAACTCTCCAGGACGGTGGTCCGGGCGACCTTCTTGAAGGCGTGGTACTCCAGGGCCTTCATGTTGCCGTGGACCCTGCCCTGCAGGATCACCTGGGCGCCGACGTCGGTGGTGGGCTTGAGAAGGACGGGGTTCATGTCCACGTGGGGCCGGATCCCCGCCGCCTCGGCCTGCACCACCTGGGCCCGCCCCATCTCCCCGCCCTCCTCGGTGATGAAGGAGTTGAGGGCCATGTTCTGGGGCTTGAAGGGGGCAACCCGGAGCCCCTCCTGGTGCAGGACGCGGCAGAGGCCGGCGACGAGCACGCTCTTGCCGACGTCCGAACCCGTTCCCTGGAGCATCAGAACCTTCGCCATCCGAAATACCCGTCCTCTCCCGCACCGCGGCGCCGACCGATGCTAGGAACCCCGCGGGTCCGTGTCAACGGGCTCCGTGCTTTCGGGCGACCGGCGCTCGTGATACATTTCCCGAGCCGCGGAGGACCCTTTGGAATGAGTGCGAAGAACGCGAGGCTCGGGGCAGATGCCCGGTTGGACCAGGCCGGACGAGCGGCGTGGGACGAGTTGCGGGAGCTTTTCGCCGAGATCCTGGGCGAAGGGTCCCCGTCCGCGGAGCGGGAGACCCATCCCGAGACCGCCCTCGAAGCCCTTGACCGGTGCCGGTTGCTGCTGGAGAGGGTCCGGGCGCGGGAGACGACGACGCGGCTCGAGCGGGCGGCCGCGACGAGCAGGCAGGAAGAGCTGCTGTCCATCGTGGCCCACGACCTCCGGACGCCGCTCGTCGCCATCCAGGGATTCGCCCAGCTCCTCCAGACGACCGCGGGGAGCGAGGGCCTGGGTGCCAGGCAGAGGACCTACGTCGACCGGATCCTCCAGGCCGTCCGGAGCATGAGCCGGATGGTCGACGACCTGCGCACGGCCCGGCACCTGGACCAGGGAAGCCTTCAACTGCAGCCCCAGCCGATGGACTTGCACTTCTTCGGGGAAGGGCTCATCGAGGCGCAGCGGGAGGACGCCGAGCGTCGCGGCGTGCGGCTGAGGCTTGAGTGCCCGGGAGGCCCCTCGCAGGCGCGCGTCGATCGCCAGCGACTGGGCCAGGCCCTCGGCACCCTGGTGGAGCGCGCCGTCGGGCGCACCCCGGAAGGCGGCGAGGTGGTCGTCACCCTGCAGGCGCGGCGGGGGCGCATGAAGTGCACCGTGGATGACCGGGGGCCGCCGGTGGCTCGACCCGAGCTATCCGACCTCTTCGTGAGGCCGAGCTCCGCTTCTTCGCCCGCGAAGGGGCTGGGGCTGTACATCTGCCGCGAACTGGTGACGCTCCACGGCGGCCGCGTGGGGGTCGAGAACCGCCCCGAGGGCGGGTGCCGCACCTGGGCCGAGGTCCCGCTGGAGCCTCCCGGCCCGCCCGGGGAGGTGGGGCTGCCGTGAAGGGACCCTTGTCCTCCCGTTCCCGCTGGGTGCGGCTCGCGCACATCCTCTTCTGGACCGTGCTCTTCTACTCGCTGGCCGTGGGAATCGCAAAGGTGTGCGAGTGGCTCGCCGCCGGGTGAACGCCGGGGACCGGGGGGGCGGACCGGGCCCGAAGGAGTACTGGGGAGCCGCCGGGATCGCTGCCCTCCTGCTGGTCCACGCGTTCCTGACCCCTCCCCTCGACCGGCCGGACCGGCTGCTGCGCGTCGCCGACGGGGCCGTTCTGACCTTCGAGGAGTTCGTCCCGGAGCTCTTCGCGGCTCGGGTCGTCTTCGTCGGGGAGCTGCACGATCAGACGTCCCACCACGAGGCGCAGCTCAGGGTCATCCGCTCCCTGCACGAGGCCGATCGACCCACGGCCATAGCCCTCGAGATGTTCCGGGCCGACGCCCAGGAGAGTCTCGACCGCTGGGTCGCCGGGATCCTGCCCCAGAGCGAGTTCCTGCGCGTGTACTACGACAACTGGTCCGCTCCGTGGGTCTCCTACGCACCGATCCTCCTCTACGCGCGGGAGCACAGGATTCCCCTGCTGGGGCTCAACGTCACGCCGGACACGGTTCGCGACGTGGCTCGGGGAGGATTCGCGAGCCTCTCCACCGCCCAACGGGAGCGACTGCCGCCCGTGACCTGCGAAGTCGACGACGCCTACGAGGACTTCATCCGGCGGGCGATGGGCATGCACGGCCGGAGGGGCCGCTCGTTCGTGAACTTCTGCGAGGCCCAGCTCCTGTGGGACACGGTCATGGCCGTGAACCTGGCCCGCTTCCTGGAAGCCGAGCCGCAGGTGGCGGTGGTGGTGCTCGCGGGAAGCGGCCATGCCTGGAAGAGGGGCATCCCGGCCCGTCTGGCGGAACGTTCGGACGCGTCGTGGGTCTCGATCGTGCCCGAGATCCCCGACCGTGTGGAGTCGGGAACGGTCACCCGGGAGGACGCCGACTACCTGTGGATGGGTCTTCCGCTGCAGTAGAAAGGCACGCCCGGGAGCGAGCCGAGTCGCGAGGCCGAGGAGCGGCCCGGACAGTGCGGGCCGCCCTTCAGGGGTGGGCGAACACCTTTCTCAGCAGATCGGTGGTCCGGGCCAGCGGATCGGTCCGGATCCTCTTCTCCTCGGAAGCGAGGAGGAAGAAGAGCCCGTCGAGGGCCTTCGTCGTGGTGTAGTCGTCGAGGTCCAGGTCGCTCCCTGCCACGAGGGTCGAGATCTCGGGCCGCGCCGTGAGGGACTGGTAGGCCCGGGTCACGCCCACCTCCCGGGCCGCGTCGTGGACGACGGGCCGGAACGCCGCGAACAGGCGTTCCTCCGTGGTGCGTCGGAGGTATTCGGTCGCCGCCGTGTCCCCGCCCCGCCAGATGCGTTCCACATCCTCGAAGGTCATGGCGGCCACCGCCTCTCCGAAGATGGGCAGGGCCTGGGCCGCGGCCTCCTCCGCTGCACGGTTCAAGGTCTCCTCGAAGGCATCCACCCGCGGTCCCATGCCCAGGGTCCGGAGGAGGTTCGCCCCGGTCCGCAGCCGCTCCGGCAATGGGATCCGGATGGCCGGGTCCTCCCAGAACCCTCCCGCCCGGGAAGCCTTGCCCACGGCGCGCTCGGCCCCCACCCGGAGCGCCTCCCTCAGCCCGGCGGCAACCTCTTCGGGGGACAGGCCCGCGCCGGCGGGCGTGCCGGCCACGCCCCCCAGCCCGCCGAGGACCTGCTGGAGGGAGTCCCACAGACCCGCCGACGCCGGGAGGCAGGCCAGGAAGGACACGGCGACCGCGGTCGACAAGATCCTTCTCGCCATGGCCCCTCGCGCCTTCTTCATTCGCGCCGCCTCAGGGTTTGGGAGCCCCCGCCTTGGCCTCGGCCGCGGCCCCCTCCTCCAGGTAGGAGATGATCTTCGCGGCATCCTTGAATCCGGGGGCTACCCGGCCGTCGGGGAAGACGAGGGTCGGGGTCGACCCGACCCCGATCTGCCGGGCGAGCGCCTCGTTCCGGTCGACCTGGTCGGTCTCGCAGGTGGGATCGGGCACGGGGCGGCCGGCCAGGCTGTCCTCGAACATCGCGAGGGACTTCGCGCAGATGATCGATTTCGCCTTGCGCCGGGCGTCGGGATGGATCTTCAGCGGGAACAGCTTGATGAAGAAGGCGATGTCCTTGCGTTGCGCCACCACGGCCTTCATCTCCCCGTGGATCTTCTGGCAGTAGGGGCACTCCGGGTCGTCGAAGACCACGATCTTGGTCGGTGCCCCCGGGTCGCCGATCACCAGTGCGTCGTCCAGCGGGATCACCGACGGGTCGATGCGGTTCAGGGAGATCATCCGCTCGCGCACCACGCTCTCCATGGTCTGCAGTTCGATGACATCCCCGGTGAGAAGAAAGCGCCGCGAAAAGTCGATGTAGACCGGGATCTTCCGTCCCTGCTTCTCCACGTCGACCGCCCACAGCCCGGGAATCTCCCCCAGGCGGACGTCCAGCACCCGATCGACGACGTCCTTGAGCGCCGTCTGGGCCTCCTCCAGCGTCAGCGAGTGGCAGTCCGTGCACTTGCCCTGTCCGCACCCGTCTCCCATGAAGCCCCAGGCGCTGCCCCCCGCAAGGAGGACGAGCGCCGCCAACACACCTGCCACCGAGTTCCAACGATCCGTCATCACGTCTCCTCTCCGATTCGATGACTTCGAGCCACGCCACGGGCTTCACAGCACCGGCGACAGCGTCCGGCAGGCCCCCTCCACCAGCCTCCGGGACAGGGAGCGGGCGGACAACACCTCGGGCGTGATCTGCGTGGCGTCGGCGACCCAGTCCTCCACGAGCCCTGCGAACCGGCTGCAGAAGCAGGGGTCCGACGTCGCCAGGTTGAGCTCGAAGTTCAGGTGAAACGAACGGTTGTCCAGGTTCGAGGATCCCACCATCGCCCACTGGCCGTCCACCACGATCCCCTTCGCGTGGAGCATTCCCGCACGGGTTTCCCAGATCTCCACACCCCCGTCGGTCAGCTCGTCGTAGTAGGAGCGGCCGGCCGCCGCCACCATGGGGTGGTTGCTCCGCCCGGGGACGAGCACGCGCACTCGGACGCCCTGGCGGGCGGCGACCCGGAGGGCAGCAACCAGCCCGTAGTCGGGGACCAGGTAGGGCGTGAGGATGTCGAGACTCTCCCGGGCCGCCGCGAACTGGGCGAAGAGAAGCGGGAAGAGGTCATCGTAGCGGCGATCGGGCCCCGAGGGGATGACGTGGACCCATGTGTCGTCGGAGCCCTGCGGCTCCGGACTCGCCGGAAGCTCCTCGCCCGTGGCGACCTTCCAGTCGGAGAGGAAGATCGCCTCGAGGTCCCGGGCGGCGGCCCCTTCCAGGCGGGCGTGACAGTCCTTCCAGCGACCGAAGCGCGGGTGGCGGCCCAGGTATTCCTCCCCGATGTTGATCGAGCCGGTGTAGCCCACCCGGCCGTCCACGACCGCGACCTTCCGGTGGTTGCGGAAGTTGATCCGAGACATCTGCATGGGATCGGCCACGGGATGGAAGGGCTGCACCTCCAGGCCGCGCTTCCGGCACGCGTCCGGGCACCCGCGCAGACCCAGGCCGAAGGCGCCCCAACCGTCGTAGAGCAGGCGGACCTCCACCCCATCCGCCGCCTTCCGGGCGAGGAGGTCGAGGAAGCGCCGCCCGGTGTCGTCCCGCCGGAAGACGTAGTAGCAGAGGAACACCCGCCGGGTCGCCGCCTCGATGTCGGCTTCCAGGCGGCGGTACTTGTCTTCGGCGCTCGGCAGGAGTTC
>CAZJSF010000073.1:0-13775 GCA_964548515.1 uncultured Thermodesulfobacteriota bacterium | reverse complement strand
AGCCGTAGAGAAACATCGACCCGTGCCCCGCCGAGAGGACGAAACGGTCCCGGTCGGCCCAGTCCGGGGCGGACGGGTCGAAGCGCAGAAAGCGCGTCCAGAGGACGTGGGCCATGGCCGCGGCTCCCATGGGCATCCCGGGGTGGCCGGATTTCGCCTTCTCCACCGCGTCCACGGCCAGGAATCGCAGGGTGTTGACGGCGGTCTGATCGGGAGAACGCTGCATGGGCGGGCTTCCTCTCGGGGTGGTCCGGTTGCGGGGAGAGGCGGAGTCTGCCCCACCGGGGGGGCGGGTGACAAGAGGAAGGCGGTGAAATCCAGGAAGTGAAAAGCGACGGAAGGCGCGTCAGGGGCGTTGGAGAACCGGGTCCTTCCGCTTCGTCACCTGCCCCCCCTTTCCCGTCACTCGTCACGGGTCACCCGTCACCTCCCCCGATGCCACCTCCAAGCCGTCTCCAGGATGGCGTCGAGGCCGGGGTACCTGGGTTCCCAGCCCAGTTCGGCCCGGATCTTCTCCGAACTCCCCACCAGCACCGCCGGGTCCCCCCAGCGCCGGCGGGCCTCGAGCACCGGGATGGGACGCCCCGTCAGGCGCGCCGCGGTCTCGATGACCTGCCGCACCGAGTACCCCTCGCCGTTCCCCAGGTTGTAGGAGCGGCTCTCGCCCCCCCGGAGCAGGTGCTCCAGCGCGAGCACGTGGGCCTCCGCGAGGTCCGTCACGTGGATGTAGTCGCGGATGCAGGTCCCGTCGGGGGTGGGGTAGTCGGTGCCGAAGACGGCGATGTGGGGGCGCTTCCCCAGGGCGGTTTCCAAGACCAGCGGGATCAGGTGGGTCTCCGGGTCGTGGGCCTCCCCCAGGCCGCCCTCCGGGTCGGCGCCGGCCGCGTTGAAGTAGCGCAGGTTCACGTGCCGCAGCCCGTAGGCGGCCTCGAAGTCCCGGAGCATCTGCTCCACGATCAGCTTGGTTCGTCCGTAGGGGTTGATCGGTGCCTGGGGGTGGTCCTCCCGGATCGGCACCTGCACGGGCTCGCCGTAGGTGGCGCAGGTGGAGGAGAAGATCAGGTGCTCGCTCTCCACCTCGACCATGGCCTCGAACAGCGACAGGGCGTTGGCCACGTTGTTGCGGTAGTACGCGGCGGGCTCCCGGACCGACTCGCCGACGTAGGCGTGCGCGGCGAAGTGGAGGACGGCGCGGATTCGGTGCTCCAGCAGGACCTCCCGCACCCGCTCCCGGTCCGCGAGGTTCGCCTCCACGAACGTGCCCCACCGGGCGGCCCACCGGTGCCCGCGGGAGAGGTCGTCGAGCACGACCGGGTGGTAGCCCCTCGAAGCCAGGAGTTTCGCCGTGTGGCTCCCGATGTAGCCGGCGCCGCCTGTGACGAGGATGGCTTCGCTCATGGCGGGGGGGTGACGGGTGACGGGTGACGGGTGACAGAAAGCGAGTGATAGGTGACGAGGGACAGGTGACGAGGCACGGGTGGGAGACGGTGGCGTGTCCTGCTATGGAACCGCCAGAATCGGTCCGTCCTCATCCTAGGCTCCTCTTGAGGCCGAGTACCAGGGCGCGGACTCTGCCGAGTCGTTTCAGCAGGGAATCCTCAGTGACGTAACCAAGTCGTTCGGACAGGATGAGCTGAGTTTCGAGTTCCGCTAGAGAGCCGAGTGTCACGCCCAGGAAGTGGGAGAACTCCTTCTTCGAGTTGCGTGCTGCCCCTTCGCTGATATTGCTGGGAATGCTGACTGCCGCCCGCCTCATCTGTGAGGTCAGGCCGTACAGTTCGGCCGCTGGAAAGGAGGAACTGACGCCGTAGACGCCCTCTGCCAGCGACATGGCCTCCTTCCACGCCTCCAGATCCCTGTGGTGCATCGTCTCCCCCCCGTCACTCGTCACCTGTCACTCGTCACCCGTCACGCCTCAACAACTCGTCAAAATACTCCACCGTCCTGCTCAGCCCCTCGTCCAGGGGCACCGTGGGTTCCCAGTCGAGCTTGGCCCGGGCCAGGGAGATCTCGGGCTGGCGCTGCACCGGGTCGTCCGAGGGCAGCGGCAGGAATCGGATCTCGGAGCGGGAGCCGGTGAGGGCGCGCACCTTCTCCGCGAGCTCCAGGATCGTGAACTCCCCGGGGTTGCCCAGGTTCACCGGGCCGGTGAGGCCTTCGGTGTCCATGAGGCGGACGAGCCCTTCCACCAGGTCGTCCACGTAGCAGAAGCTGCGGGTCTGGGACCCGTCGCCGTAGACGGTGAGGGGCTCGCCCTGCAGCGCCTGGACGATGAAGTTCGACACGACCCGGCCGTCGTTCGGGAGCATCCGGGGCCCGTAGGTGTTGAAGATGCGGGCGATCCGGATGTCCACCCGGTTCTGGCGGTGGTAGTCCATGAAGAGGCACTCGGCCGCCCGCTTGCCCTCGTCGTAGCAGCTTCGCACCCCGATGGGGTTGACGTTGCCCCAGTAGGCCTCGGTCTGGGGGTGTACGGTCGGGCTGCCGTAAACCTCGCTGGTGGAGGCCTGGAGGATGCGCGCCTTCACCCGTTTGGCCAGCCCCAGCACGTGGATCGCCCCCACGACGCTGGTCTTGATGGTCTTCACCGGGTTGTACTGGTAGTGCACCGGCGACGCGGGGCACGCGAGGTTGTAGATGCGGTCCACCTCGACGAAGAGGGCGTGCGTCACGTCGTGGCGCAGCAACTCGAACCGCGGGTCGTCGCGGAGGTGCGCCACGTTCTCCTTGCGCCCGGTGAAGAAGTTGTCGACGCACAGCACCTCGCGTCCCCGCGCGAGGAGCGCCTCGCACAGGTGCGAGCCCAGGAAGCCGGCGCCTCCGGTCACCAGGACGCGGTGCTGGGTGCGCAGTTGCTCGGCGTAGATGAACCGGTTGGGGTCGACCTGCATGGGAGCCTCGCGGGAGGTGACGGGTTACGAGTGACGAGTGACGAGTGGGATGGGGGGCCCGTCCCCGTTACCCGTTACCTGTAACGGGTCACCTGTCACCCGTCACGCCCTTCGCCCGATGCCGAAGTAGGTGAAGCCCAGGCGGCGCATGTCCTTGGGCTCGTAGATGTTGCGGCCGTCGAAGACCACCGGCCGGGCCATGAGCGACTTCATGCGCTCGAAGTCGGGCCGGCGGAAGGCGCCCCACTCCGTGCACACGGCCAGGGCGTGGGCGCCCTCGAGGGCCTCGTAATTCTGGGCGCAGTAGGCCAGGCGGGGCGGCTCGCCGAGGAGCCTCCGGGCCGATTCCTCCGCGACCGGGTCGTAGGCCCGCACGGCCACCCCGGCGTCCAGGAGGCGCCGGACGATGGTCAGGCTCGGGGCCTCCCGCATGTCGTCGGTGTTGGGCTTGAAGGCCAGGCCCCAGACGGCCACGGTGGCGCCCGCCGGGTCGATTCCCTCGTCGGCGAAGTGGCCGAGGATCTTCTCCGCCAGGACCGACTTCTGGCGGTTGTTCACCGCGTCCACGGCCTCGAGAATCTTCGCGTCGCCCCCGACCTTGCGGGCGGTCTGGATGAGGGCCTTGACGTCCTTGGGGAAGCAGGAACCCCCGTAGCCCACCCCCGGGAAGAGGAACTGGTAGCCGATGCGGCTGTCCGCGCCCATGCCCATGCGCACCGCGGCCACGTCGGCCCCCACCCTCTCGCACAGGTTGGCGACCTCGTTGATGAAGGAGATCTTGGTGGCCAGCATGGCGTTGGCCGCGTACTTGGTCATCTCGGCGGAGCGCACGTCCATGACGATGACCGGGTGGTTGGTGCGGGTGAAGGGCGCGTAGAGCTCCTTCAGGAGTTCGGCGGTGCGCACGTTGTCCGTGCCCACGACGATCCGGTCCGGCTTGAGGCAGTCCTGGACCGCGTTGCCCTCCTTCAGGAACTCCGGGTTGGAGACCACGTCGAACTCCAGGTCCAGGCCCCTCTGGTCCAGCTCCCTCTGGATCGCTTCCCTCACGAGTTCCGCCGTGCCCACGGGCACCGTGGACTTGGTCACCACGATGCGGTACTCGGTGATGGCCCGCCCGATGGCGCTCGCCACCGCGAGCACGTGCTGGAGGTCGGCGGAGCCGTCCTCCCCCTCCGGCGTCCCCACCGCGATGAACAGGAGCAGGCTGCGGGCGGCCGCCTCGGCCAGGTCGGTGGAGAAGGTCAGGCGGCCCTCGTCCACGTTCCGGTCGAGGAGTTCCTGGAGGCCCGGTTCGTAGATCGGGACCTTCTTCTCCTGGAGCATCGCGATCTTCGCGTCGTCGATGTCGACGCAGACCACGTCGTTGCCCATCTCGGCCAGGCACGTGCCGGTCACGAGCCCCACGTACCCGGTCCCGACGATGCTTAGCTTCATGCGTCCTCCCAGAACCTGGCGCGTTCCGGCGGCAGGTCCTCCGGCGGCCTCTCCCGGCCCGTGCGCAGTTTGACGACGACGCCGAGCACCCGGTCCGCCACCCGGTCCTTCGCGGTGAGGGGAACGCCGATCTCGCCCCCGTCCGCGGTGAAGATGCGCACGGCGTTGGTGTCGGCGTGGAAGCCGGCGCCCGGGGCCGTGACGTCGTTGGCCACCACGGCGTCGAGGTGCTTCTCCGCCAGCTTGGCCTTGGCATTCGCCGCCAGGTCGCTCGTCTCCGCGGCGAAGCCCACGAGGATCTGGCCGGGAGGCTTCGTCTCCCCGAGCTCCCGCAGGATGTCGGGGTTCGCCTCGAGGGCGAGGTCCATGCGACCGGCTCCCCGCTTCTTGATCTTGGTGGGGGCCTCCTCAGCGGGCCGCCAGTCGCAGACCGCCGCCGCCTTGATCACAACGGTGGCGTCCCGCGCGGCGGCCGCGACCGCGTCGCGCATCTCCCGCGCCGTGCGCACCCGCACCACCCGGGCGTGCAGCGGCGGGCGCTGCTCGGTGGGGCCGGTGACCAGGGTCACCCGGGCGCCCCGGCGCACGGCGGCCCGGGCCAGGGCGAATCCCATCTTCCCCGAGGAGTGGTTGGAGACGAAGCGCACCGGGTCGATGGGCTCCACCGTGGGGCCCGCGGTGACCAGGATCCGTTCGTCGGCCAGGTCCTCGGGTGTGAGGACGATCTCCAGGGCCTCGAGGATCTCCTCGGGCGCGGCCATCTTGCCGCGGCCCACGACGCCGCACGCCAGTTCGCCGGGCACGGGGCCGACGAAGTGGTAGCCCATCTCGCCGAGCACCTTGACGTTCCGCTGCACGGGGCGGCTCTCCCACATGACCACGTTCATGGAGGGCGCGAAGAGCACCGGCACCCGGGTGGCCATGATCATGGTGGAGAGGAAGTCGTCGGCGATGCCGTTGGCCACCTTGCCGAGCAGGTTAGCGGTGGCCGGCGCGACCACCGTGGCGTGGGCCCGGTCGGCCAGGGACACGTGCCCGATATGGGAGCCCCGGAAGAGCTCGAAGAGCTCGTGGGTCACGGGGTTGCCGGACAAGGTCTGGAAGGTTAGGGGCGTGACGAACTCGGTGGCGTGACGGGTCATCACCACGTGCACGTTCGCGCCTGCCTTCGTGAGGTCGCGGCAGAGCAGCACGCTCTTGTAGGCCGCGATGCCGCCGGTGACGCCGAGGATGATTTCCTTGCCGGTGAGCATGGGCCCTCAGCGGAAGAACGGGTTGGTGCGCTTCTCCACGGCGACGGTGGTGGCGGGCCCGTGGCCCGGGTACACCGTGGTGTCGTCGGGCAGCGTGAAGATGCGCGTGCGCACCGAGCGGATCAGGGTGTCGTAGTCGCCCCCCTGGAGGTCGGTGCGGCCGATGGAGCCGGCGAAGAGGAGGTCGCCCACGAACACCTTCCGGTCGATGCGGTAGCTCACCGAACCGAGGGAGTGCCCCGGGGTGTGGATCACCTCCACGGCGAGGTTGCCGAAGGAGACGGTGTCACCGTCCTCCAGGAAGACGTCCGGCGGCGGGGCGGACTCCACCCGCACGCCGAAGAGAAGGCCCTGGCCCGCCATGCCCTGGATGAGGGGGAGGTCTCCCCGGTGGACGTGGATCGGCGCCCCCGTGGCCCGCTTGAGGCTCGCCAGTCCCTCCACGTGGTCGAAGTGGCCGTGGGTGGCGAGGATGGCGACGGGCTTGAGGCTGCGCGCCTGGAGCGACTTGAGGATCACGGGGGTGTCCCCCCCGGGGTCGATGACCACGGCCTCCCGGGTCTCCTCGTTGCCGAGGATGTAGCAGTTGGCCTGGATCATCCCTACCGCGTGGACGTCGAGGATCAAGGTGTCTCCCTTCCGATGGGCGAGCGGGTTCACGGGTGCGCGCGAATGACGGTTGTCCTCAGCAGCGCCCGACGACGAGGTGTTCCACCGGGAGCCGTTCCGGCTGCCCCTGGTCCTCCGAGGCGGGATATCCCAGGGCCACGACCGCCATCAACTCCAGGCCGGATGGAACCCCGAGATAGCCCTCCACCTCGGCGCGCCGGTTGAGGATCTCCCCGAGCCAGCAGGCCCCGAGGCCCGACCCGTGGGCGGCCAGCAGGAGGTTCTGGATCGCGGCCCCCACTCCCTGGCAGTCCTTCTCCCGGTGGTACGAAGCCTCGGCGTCGAGGAAGACGGCCACCGCTGCCGGCGCGGAGCGCAGGATGTGGCCGTAGCGGGTGAAGCCGGCCAACGCCTCCAGCGCCGGGCGGGAGCGGACGATATGGAACCGCCAGGGCTGGTTGTTCAGGCCCGAGGGTGCCCAGCGTGCCGCGTCGATCAGGGCCTCGATGGCCTCCTCCGGCACGGGGTCGGGCCGGAAGCGGCGGACGCTGCGCCGGGTGCGGAGCGCTTCGGACAGTTCCATGGGGGGCCCCTCCCGCAGGCCGCTGGACGCCGCAGTATAGCGGGCCGGGTCGCGCCGGGACAAGGAAGGGCGCGGCCGGTGCACGGCGCTCCGGCGGGCGGTGGATCGGGCCGGAGCGGCTCTGCTAAGATCCGGCGGCCTTCACCCCCACCGGGAAAGGGAGGATCGGCGAACGCATGGGCAACTGCCTGGTCACCGGCGCGGCCGGCTTCATCGGGTACCACGTGGCCCGGGCCCTCCTGGCCCGGGGGGACCGGGTGGTCGGGCTGGACGACCTCAACGACTACTACGACGTGCGGCTCAAGGAGGCCCGCCTGGCACGCCTGGAAGGCCTGTCCGGCTTCTCCTTCCATCGGGGGGACGTGGCCGACCCGGCCCCGGTGGGGAGGGCCTTCGCCGAGGGGCCCTTCGACGTGGTCTGCCACCTGGCGGCCCAGGCGGGCGTGCGCTACAGCCTGGAGAACCCCTTCGCCTACGGCCGGTCCAACGTCATGGGGTTCCTCCAGGTGCTCGAGCACTGCCGGCACCGCGGCGTCGGCAACCTGGTGTACGCCTCCTCCTCGTCGGTGTACGGGGCGAACGAGAAGGTCCCCTTCTCCGAGGAGGACCGGGTGGAGCGGCCGGTCAGCCTGTACGCGGCGACGAAGGTCGCCGACGAGCTCATGGCCCACACCTACCACCACCTGTTCGCCATGCCGGTGACGGGGCTCCGGTTCTTCACCGTGTACGGCCCCTGGGGCCGGCCGGACATGGCGCTCTACGGCTTCACCGAGAAGATCCTCTCGGGGCGGCCCATCGACGTGTACAACTTCGGCGACATGGAGCGCGACTTCACCTACGTGGACGACGTGGTGGCGGGGGTGGTGGCGGCCATGGACCGGCCGCTCGGGTGCGAGGTGGTGAACCTCGGCAACTCCCGCACCGTGCGGCTGGACCGGTTCATCGACGTGCTCGAGGATGCCCTGGGCGTGAAGGCGGTGCGGAATCTCCTGCCGATGCAACCCGGGGACGTGCCGCGCACCTTCGCCGACGTGTCGAAGGCGCGGCGCCTGCTCGGCTGGGAGCCGACCACCGTCCTGGAGGAGGGGGTGCCCCGGTTCGTGGCGTGGTACCGGGAGTATCACGGGGTCGGGTGACGGGTGACGGGTGACGGGTGAAGAGTGAAGAGTGAAGAGTGAAGAGTGAAGAGTGAAGAGTGAAGAGTGAAGAGGTGGCAGCTGATTGCTGAAAGCTGACCGCTGATAGCTGACAGATGACGGGTGACGCGTCACCCCTGTGGGGAGGAGCGAGATGGCTGATCTGGTGGATCGTCTGTTGAAGCGCGAGGCGGTGCTGGCGGTGGTCGGGCTCGGCTACGTGGGCCTGCCCCTGGCGGTGGCCTTCGGCCGGAAGGTGCCGGTGGTGGGCTTCGACGTGAGCCCGCGGAAGATCGAGGCGCTCAAGCGGGGCGTGGACCCCACGGGCGAGCTGACCCGGGAGGAGGTGGAGTCGGCCGGGATCCAGTACACCACCAACCCCGGCGAACTGCGGCGCGCCTCCTTCGTCGTAGTGGCCGTGCCCACCCCCATCGACACCCACCGGAACCCCGACCTGGGCCCGGTGGAATCGGCCTCCCGGTCCGTGGGCCAGAACCTCACCCCGGGCACCACGGTGGTCTTCGAGTCCACGGTGTACCCGGGGGTGACCGAGGAGGTGTGCGTTCCGATCCTGGAGCGGGAGTCGGGGCTTCGCTGCGGCGCGGACTTCACGGTGGGCTACTCCCCCGAGCGGATCAACCCCGGCGACCGGGAGCACACCCTGGCCAAGATCGTGAAGGTCGTGTCGGGCCAGGACGCGGAGACGCTCGACCGGGTGGCCCGGGTGTACGAACTGGTGATCGAGGCGGGGGTCCACCGGGCGCCCACCATCAAGACCGCCGAGGCGGCCAAGGTGATCGAGAACACCCAGCGGGACCTCAACATCGCGCTCATGAACGAACTCTCGGTCGTCTTCAACCGCATGGGCATCGAGACCCGGGAGGTGTTGCGCGCGGCCGGTTCCAAGTGGAACTTCCTGCCCTTCACCCCGGGGCTCGTGGGCGGGCACTGCATCGGGGTGGACCCCTACTACCTGACCTACAAGGCCCAGGAGCTCGGCTACAGCCCGCAGGTGATCCTGGCGGGCCGGGCCATCAACGACGGCATGGGCAAGTACGTGGCCGAGAACGTGGTGAAGGGCCTGATCCGGTGCGGGAAGGCGGTGCAGGGCAGCCGGGTGCTGGTGCTCGGGCTCACCTTCAAGGAGAACGTGTCGGATCTGCGCAACTCCCGGGTGGCCGACGTGCTCGCGGAGCTCCGGGAGTACGGGGTGGAGGTGGTGGCCCACGACCCCATGGTCGACCCGGAGGAGGCCGCCCACGAGTTCGGGCTGCGACCCGCGGCCCTCGACGACGTGGGTCCGGTGGACGGCATCGTGGCCGCCGTGCGCCACCGGGCCTTCGAGCCCCTGACGCTCGAGCGGTTGGCGTCGTTCTACCGCAGGGACAACGGCCGGGGGGTCCTGGCCGACGTGCGGATGACCTACTCCCGGGCCGACGCGGAGGCCCTGGGGCTGTACTATTGGTCGCTGTAGAGAGGTGACGGGTGACAGGTAACGGGTGACAGGAAACAGGATCCTTATTCGTCACCCGTCACCCGTCACCCGTCACTAGTCACTCGTCACTAGTCACGGAGCTCAAATGGCACGTTTCCTCGTCACCGGCGCCGCCGGCTTCATCGGGTCGAACCTCGCGGAGGCGCTCCTGGCAGCGGGCCACGGGGTTCGCGGGCTCGACAACTTCATGACGGGCAAGCGGGAGAACCTGGCCGCCCTCGATGGCCTGGAGTTCCTGGAGGGGGACGTCCGGCGGCCCGAGGACTGCCGCGGCGCGTGCGAGGGGGTGGAGTTCGTGCTGCACCAGGCCGCGCTGGGCTCGGTGCCCCGGAGCGTGGAGAACCCGAGCCTCTCGAACGAGTGCAACGTCACCGGCACGCTGAACATGCTCGTCGCCGCGCGGGACGCCGGGGTCCGGCGTTTCGTCTTCGCGGCCAGTTCCTCGGCCTACGGGGACACCCCCACCCTGCCCAAGGTCGAGACGATGCCTCCCCGTCCCATGTCGCCCTACGCGCTGACCAAACTCGCGGGGGAGGAGTACGGCAGGCTCTTCTTCGAGCTGTACGGGCTCGAGACGGTGAGCCTGCGCTACTTCAACGTCTTCGGCCGCCGGCAGGACCCCTCGGGCGCGTACGCGGCCGTCATTCCCCGGTTCGTCTCCGCGCTCCTCGCCGGCCGGAGCCCCCAGATCTACGGCGACGGGGAGCAGACTCGGGACTTCACCTACGTGGCCGACGTGGTGCAGGCGAACCTCCGGGCGTGCGAGGCCCCCCGGGAGGCTTGCGGACAGGTTTACAACGTGGCCGGAGGAGCTCGGATCAGCCTCAACGACCTGTACGGCGAGATCGCGGGGCTGCTCGGGAGCGGCCTGCGGCCCGAGTACGTACCGCCCCGGGCGGGGGACGTGCGCCACAGCCTGGCGGACGTCTCCAAAGCCCGTGAGTTCCTCGGGTACGAGCCCCGCTACCGGGTGGGAGAGGGGCTCGCGGAGGCGATCCAGTGGTATCGGGAGAACCTGTGACGCGTCCCGTCAGCCGCCGGCAGTTCCCCGTCGTCCGACACCCGTGACGCGCACTCGTCACCTGCTGCGGAGGTTCGAATGAAGGCGGTGATCCTGGCCGGGGGGAGCGGCACCCGCCTGTGGCCCCTGTCCCGCGAGACGTTCCCCAAGCAGTTCCTTCCCCTGCTCGGCGAGCGGAGCCTGCTCCAGCAGACGGTCGAGCGGGTGCTGCCGCTGGTCGGGTCGAACCTGGTCGTGGTCGGTGGGGAGGAGGGGCGCTTCCTCACGGCGGGGCAGCTGCGGGAATTGGGGGTCGACGGCGAGGCCGCGGTCCTGAGCGAGCCCGTGGGCCGGAACACGGCCCCGGCCATCGGCCTTGCAGCCCTCTGCTCAGAGCCCGGAGAGGTGCTGGTGGTGTTGCCCTCGGACCACGCCATCCGGGATCCGGAGGGCTTCCGGCAGGCCCTGGCCTCGGCCGGGGCCGTGGCCGAGGCCGGCTATCTCGCGACCTTCGGGATACGCCCCTCCCAGCCGGAGACCGGCTACGGGTACATCCGCATGGGGGAGCCGCTCCCGGGGTTCCCCGGGTTTCGCGCCGTGGACCGCTTCGTGGAGAAGCCCGACCGGGCCACCGCCGAGGGCTACGTTGCGGAGGGGACCTACGCCTGGAACTCCGGCATGTTCGCGTTCCGGGCCGACCGGCTGCTCGAGGAGCTCGGGCTCCACGCGCCCGAGGTGCTCGCCGGCCTGGAAGCCCTGCGGCCCCACCTCCGGCCGGGGGGGAAGGTCCCCAGGGAACTGTACGAGGCCATCCCCCGCATCTCCATCGACTACGCGGTCATGGAGCGCTCTGCCCGGGTGGCGGTCCTGCCCATCGACCCGGGTTGGTCGGACCTCGGCAGCTTCGCGGCCCTCGCCGACCTCCTCCCCGGCGACGCCCGGGGGAACCGGCTGCACGTGGCCGACGGGGGGACGGCGGTGACCGTGGACAGCCGAGACAGCTTCGCCTGGGCCGGGCGGAAGGCCGTGGCCCTGCTCGGCGTGGAGGACACCGTCGTGGTGGACACCCCCGACGCGCTCCTCGTGTGCGCGAAGGGCCGGGCCCAGGACGTGCGCGCCGTGGTGGAGCGGTTGGCGGAGGCCGGCCGGGAAGAGGTCCGGGTGCACGCGACGGTCCACCGGCCCTGGGGCAGCTTCACGGTGCTCGACGAGGGCGAGGGGTACAAGGTGAAGCGGATCGTGGTGAACCCGGGCGCGCGGCTCTCGCTCCAACTCCACCACCGGCGCTCCGAGCACTGGGTCGTGGTGGCGGGCCGAGCGCGGGTGACCCGGGGAGGCGAGGTGTTTCCCGTCGGGCCGGGCGAGACGACCCACATCCCCGTCGCGGCTCCTCACCGCGTGGAGAACCCGGACGCGGTGCCGCTGGTGATCGTGGAGGTGCAGAGCGGGGACTACCTGGGCGAGGACGATATCGTGCGGCTCCAGGACGACTACGGCCGCACGCCCTGAGGCGGGGAGGGCTTCACTCCGGGCCGGCGGAGGCCGATCCGGAGGGGAGCGCGGGAACTCGATCCGGAGAACCGATGGAGATCGTGCCCCTGGGCGTGGGCGAGGCCTTCGCCAAGACGCTCCGCCAGACCAACTACCTCGTGCGGCCGGCCGACGGCGAGCCGTTCCTGGTGGACTTCGGCCACACCGCCCCCCGGGCGCTCCACGCCCTCGGCATCGAGATGCGCTCGGTCGCCCGGGTCCTGTTGAGCCACCTCCACGGGGACCACGTGGGGGGTCTCGAGGAACTGGGGTTCACCGGCTACTTCTCCTGGGGTGAGCGGCCGGTTCTCCACGTCCCGGCGAACCTTCTCCCCCACCTCTGGGACCACGTGCTCTCCGCCGGCATGGCGCAGCGCCTCCACGACCCCTCGGGGAGGCTTCGCACGGCGGGGCTCGACAGCTACTTCGACGTCCGGCCGCTTCGGCCGCGGGAGTCCGTCGCCTTCGGGAGCGTCCTCGTCACCCCATTCGCCACCCCCCACGTTCCGGGCCGGCCGAGCTGGGGCTTCCGGCTGGAAGACCGGGCTACGGGCGGGGTGGCGCTGCTCACCTGCGACTCCCGGCTCCACCGGGGCAACCTGGAGGGCCCCGGCAGGGGGGCCCACGCGATCTTCCACGACTGCCAGCTCTCCGACAACGGCGTCCCCATCCACGCCACCCTCCGGGAACTCCTGGCGCTTCCGCTGCCGCTGCAGGAGAGGATCCTCCTGGTGCACTACGGGGACGACTGGGGGTTCAGCGTGGGGCAGACCGGCCCCATGGCCTTCGCCCGGGAGGGTCAGGTCTACCGCTTCTGAGGCCTCCCCTCCCGGCCCCGATCCCGGGTATCCTCTCCCCGCGACTTCCCCTTTCTTCCGACCCCCTCCCGGCCGAGGCCCCATGGCGGCGCCCCGCTTCCCCCTCCCCCGCGCCCTGCGCCTCGCCCTCTTCCCCCTGGGCTACGGGCTGGCCGGCGCCCTGGTCGGGGGGACGCTCAATCGGGTCATGATCGCGGAGCAGGGGATCCCGGCGTCCCTGGTGGGCCTGTTCTTCGCCGTGCCCCTGGTGGAGTCGCCGCTCCGCGTCTGGCTCGGGTACCGGTCCGACGCGCACCCGCTCCTGGGGCTCAGGAGGGAGCCGTACATCCTCGCGGGTGCAGCCATCGCCGGGGTCGGGGTGGTGGCGGCGACGGGCGTGGCCGTGAACGGTCACGGTGCGTGGCCCGGGGTGCTCGCCGCGGGAGTGGCTGCCTTCGTGGTCTACGGACTGGGACGGAACCTCAGCCACAACGTGTTCCAGGCCCTGCTCGCGGACGTCTTCGCCGGCGACCAGCGCGCCCGGGCCGTGACCGGCTACGAGGTGGCGAGCGTCCTGGGGTTGATCGCCGGCGCCGGTGCCCTCGGCCGCTACCTGGGAGAATACGACCCGGGCCGGGTGACCGCGGCCGCGCTGGCCGTGGCCGTGCTCGGCGCGGTGCTGGCGCTGGCCGCCGTGCCGGGTCAGGAGCCTCGCGGGCCGGGGGCCCGGGAGGCCGCCGCCAGGGCCCGGGAGGTACCCTTCGGCCGGGCGTTCCGGGACCTCCTGGCCTCGGACCCCGAGGCGCGGCGCTTCTTCGTCCTCGTCTTCCTCACGGTCTTCGGCACCATGGCCCAGGACGTCCTCCTCGAGCCCTTCGGCGGGCTGGTGCTCGGCATGGACGTGGGGGAGACCGCCCGGCTCACGGCCTACTGGGGGGTGGGCGTGCTCGGGGCCATGCTGCTCTCGGGGGCCGTGCTCATCCCGGCGTGGGGTCACGGCAACGTCCTGAGGGCAGGTCTCGGAGGCAGCGTCGCGGTCGTCCT
>CAZJSF010000072.1:0-13890 GCA_964548515.1 uncultured Thermodesulfobacteriota bacterium | reverse complement strand
GTCCCTCTCTGTCTCTGCCCAGTTGGACCTGCCCCGCTACAATGGCAAAGGGCGGAGCCCTTGTGGGCCCCGCCCCATGATGGCTATCTGTCAGACACTCCTACCGTTTCCGCTTTCGCGAGTAACCGGCGATGCCCAGGAGGCCGCTGCCTAGAAGGATCATGGTGCCTGGTTCTGGGATCGGGTCTGGGTCTATGTCGATCTGCCGAACGCTGATCTCAACAAAATCGAACGCGGTATAGGGTTCGTTCGGGGCAACAAAATCCACATCCAGAAACCCATCAAATCCACCAGTTCCCGCCGTGAACACGTCCCAAAAATTCAGCGCGACGAAGGCAGCTTGGATTTGTCCATCCTGTGTAGATGGTTGTCGGGTGACGCCCTGGGTGAACGTAGTCCCATCCGCGCGAGTAAATCGCACAGACGCGGGAGTGACATCATAGTCTCCGAACACAAGATTGAAGAATAGTTGACTTCCGGCAGTGACGTCACCAGTTGCTACGAAGAAATCGAATAGGAAACCGGGCTGATTTGGAACCGAAGGAGGAAGTGCAGGGAAGGTTCCCCCTGCTCCATAAGTGTCTGTGTTTGCATCATAGACTTTGTTGCTGTTAGAGGAGGTTACATAGCTCGTTGACAGTGAGATGTCAGTGAACTCGGAGCCGGTGCTGCCTGCATCTGTGAATCCAACACCTGTCAAGAAGCTTCCGCTAGCCTCGGCAGCGGACCGATTGTCGAAATCATCTCCAGCCCCGGTCGCCAAAACGCGGTTCTTGTTGAGGTCTGGCAGAAGGTCGCCGGTAGCTAACACACCGGCACCGTCCTTGTTGGCAGGATTACCATCTGCCCCCAAGAAGCCGGCGGCTATGCCATAGCCGAATCCATCCACATCTCCGATGCGAATCGCCTCGAAAGAGACGGCGTAGCTGGAAGATGCGACCAGCACCGCGGCCAGTGAGAAGAGGACCCTTCTTGCGCGATCATGCCATCCATTCATGTTGCCCTCCCGTCTAGTGTCAACTGTAGGGCCTTTACCCGTACCTGAGGACGAAGAGCAACAAAGAAGCAGCAAGAACTGGGCCAAGACACGTGTCTCCGAATCAAAGCCATTAACTTATTGAATTCATTGTGGTTTGCGGAGCGCGGAGCATGGTCTCCCTGGGGTGTTTGGGTAGTTGTTTTCCACTTAATTGAAAGAAGTGCCATGCAGCGCCAGCCAGCCTTTGCGTTTCGACAAACCGACGCGAGTGTCGATTCCGCGGGAAAGCCACAAGTGGGATGTGAGCAGCTTTGGCGGTTGCCGGAGTGGCGTTGCTCAGGTGGTCGCCGAATTCGGGCCGGTGGAGATTCTCGTCAACAACGCGGGGGTCACTCGAGACGCGCCCTTTCTCAAGATGACGCCGGACATGTGGGAGGCGGTGACCCGCACCAACCTGACCTCCGTCTTCAACATGACCCGTGTGGTGATCGAGTCCATGCGCGAGCGCGGCTTAGGGTGGATCATCGACATAAGTTCCATGAGTGGGCAACGGGGGCAGTTCGGCCAGGTGAACTACGGCCCGGCCAAGGCAGGGCTCTTTGGCTTCACGAAGGCGCTATGTACCGAGTCGGCGACCAAGGGGATCACCGTCAATGCGGTGGCCCCCGGCTACGTCGACACCGATATGTTCGCCAGCGTCTCCGACGATATCCGCCAGCGCATCGTTGCGCAGATCCCGACGGGGCGCCTCGGGCAACCCGGGGACATAGCACGCTGCATCGGCTTCCTCGCTTCAGACGAGGCCGACTGGATCACCGGGTCGACCGCGACGGTGAACGGGGGCCAGTACGTCATCTAGACCAGCCGCCAGCGGCGGATCTGACAACGACGGGAAACCCCTCAAGGCCTTCCCGCTCCGGGAAGTCAGTCTGTGCCCCACGCCGAAGATCCACTTCAAGCCCACTTCGTGGATCTCGAAAATCCCCGGATTCTAGGCACTCCTAGCGTCACCCGCGAAGTCGCGCCGCTGGCCTGTCCCAAGCGTCTCGTCAACCGAAGTCCCGAGAACTCGTGGCCGTCGCGGTTCATGACACGGTTCGCCGCCAGGGTCGAGTAGGTGTTTCTTCCGCTCGGTGGGCGCGACGGCCCGGAGGCGGGGTCCGGGAATCCTCCTTGTCGGGCCTGACGGGTTCCTCCACACTTGGGGAGCCATGACCGCCGACGCCGTCGTCACCCTGGTCGTCCTCGTAATCGCTGCCGCGCTGTTCGTCACGGAGCGGATCCGGCCCGACCTCGTCGCCCTGCTGGTGGCCGCCACGCTGGGCCTGAGTGGGGTGCTTACCCCGGCCCAGGCCCTGGGGGGCTTCGGCAGCCCGACGGTGGCGGTGGTGGTGGCGGTGTTCGTGCTGGCGGAGGGGGTGCGGGTCACGGGCATCACCGACAGGATCGGGGCTTGGCTCCTGCGCCTCGCCGGCACCGGGGAGAAGCGCTTGGTGGCGGTGGTGATGGCGGCGGGCGCCGTGATGTCGCTCTTCATGAACAACACGGCCGCGGCGTCGATCCTCCTGCCTGCCGTGTCCGTCGCCGGACGCCGTGCCAAGGTCTCGCTCTCCCGGCTCCTCATGCCCCTGGCCTTCTCGACCGTTCTCGGAGGGATGGCGACGCTGCTCACCACGACCAACCTGCTGGTGAGCGGGGTGCTGAGGGAGTCGGGCCACCGCCCCTTCGGCATCCTGGACTTCCTGCCGATGGGGCTGCCCCTCGTCGTCCTGGGGATCGGCTACATGTGCCTGTGGGGGGCGGGCCGCCTGCCCCGGACGTCCCCCGCGGACGACGCGCGGGCTGCCCAGGCGGACCTGCTGCAGGTCTATCGGCTGGGAGAGCGGCTGTTCTGGGTGCGAGTGGCGCCGGCCTCCCCCCTGGCGGGGCGGTCGCTGGCCGAGTGCGCCTTCCGGGAGACGTGCGGGGCATCGGTGCTGGCGGTGCGCCGCCCCGGCACCACGATCCTCTCGCCGGCGCCCGACACCGCGATCCGGGAGGGCGACGATCTGCTGCTGGAGGGGAGGCGGGAGGACTTCGACGCCATGGCCGACGAGGCGTGCCTCCGCGTGGTGGGAGAAGGCGGCGGAGAGGAGCGGGGCCTGGAGTCCGAGTCCGTCGCGGTCGTCGAGGTCGTGCTCTCACCGCGGTCCCGGCTGATCGGGGAGACCCTGGCCACGTCCCACTTCCGGGAGAAGTACGGGATGACCGCCCTGGCCCTCTGGCGGGCGGAAAAGCCGACCCGCACCGGCCTGCGGGACCTGGAGCTCCGCTTCGGCGATGCCCTCCTGCTGCAGGGGCCCCGCGGGCGCCTTGAGGTGCTGCGGGCGGAGCCGGACCTGATCGTCCTGGATGCCGGGGCGGCGCTGCCCCGGACCCCCGCCCGCGAGTGCCGGGCTGCCTGGATCCTGGCGGCGACCGTGGCCCTGGCGGCGGTGCCGGGCATGCCGACCTCCCTGGTGCTGGTGGCCGGCGCCCTCTTCATGGTGCTGAGCCGCGTCCTGCCGATGGACCAGGCCTACCAGAGCGTGGAGTGGCGAACGGTGTTCCTGGTGGCGGGCATGCTGCCGGCGAGCACGGCGCTGGTGCAGAGCGGGAGCGCCGAAGCGCTCGCCGGCGCCCTGGTCGCGGCGCTCGGGGGATTCGGGCCGCTGGTCCTCGTCGGGGCCGTCTTCCTGGTGTCGGCGGGCCTGACCCACGCCATGGGGGGAACGGCTGCCGCGGCCGTGGTGGCGCCGGTGGCCGTGCTGGCGTCGCAGCGGCTGGGGGTGGACCCGCGCTCCGTGGCCATGGCGGCGGTGCTGGGGTCGTCGATGGCGTTCCCCACGCCCCTGGGGCACCCCGTGAACGTGCTGGTCATGGGGCCGGGGGGGTACGGCTTCCGCGACTACCTCCGCGTGGGCGTTCCCCTCGCGGTGTTCCTGTTCGCGGTCACTCTCGCCCTCCTGCCGGTGTTCTGGCCCCTGGGTCTGCCCTGAAGCGGGCGGCGGCGCGTCAGGCCAGCCAGATGCCCCGGAGGAACCGGGGGTCAGGGACCTCGCCCTCCGGCAGGTGGCCGAACTGCTCCTCGAGCAGCGCGAAGCAGTCCGCCACGAACTCCCCCAGGAACCCTTCCTGCTCGGGGGTGAGCCCGACCGCCTGGCGGGCCCACTCCACCGCGGTGTCCCGGAACTCCGGCCGGATCCGCCGGGGAGGCCGATCCGTGACCCACAGGCGCGCCAGGGCGTCCCGGACCCGGTCGCGGGCCACCGGCGCGAACCGGAAGCCCTGCTCCAGGGCCGAGTTCGCCAGGGCCGTGAGGAAGACCGTGCTGCCGCGGAGGTTCTCGGTCTCGACCCCGACGGCGGCGTCCTGGATGTCGCGCAGGCGGACCTCCACCACCTGGAGCAGGAACCGGCCGAGGAAGGCGGCCTTGGACACGTCCCTTTCGGCCCTGCGCACCTCGGTGAGGGTGCGGAACAACCGGTAGGGCGGCACTTCGTCGGCGCCGCCGAAGTGGAGGGGGGAGGGGCGGAGCAGGCCCTCCAGGGTCTCGGGAAGAGGCGGGTCGAGGAAGAGGAGCCTCTCCTTGTGCCCTTGGGGCCACTCCTTCTCGAACATCCGCCGCGCCCTCGCGCGCAGGGCGCGGACGGGAGTCCAGCCGGCACGGAAGAGGTGTTGCAGCCAGTGCCGCTCCAGGACCTGCGCGGCCAGGCGCTCGTCGGAGCCGCACAGCAGTTCCAGGCCGATGGAGACGTAGGCCCCCACCTTGCGCAACGCGGTTCGGAAGGACCCCACCCGGTCCAGGTCCAGCGCGTCCGCCATGGCCACCTTGTTGGTCAGGTACGCGAGCTCGGACCAGAGGGCGTCGAGGCGGTCTCCCGACTCCACGAGCCCCAGCGCCCGGTGGAGGAAGTCGGGCGCGCCTCCCGCCGCGGCCAGCGGGTAGCGGGGAGGCACCGCCTCCTCGTCCCGGAGGGGCGCCGGGTCCCGGTCGGCCCGGAGGGGAAGCTCCCCGGGGGAGGCGACCTCGAGGGGTTCGTACACCTCCAGGGCTTCCCCACGGGGCGGGAACCCCCGGGCGGCGAGGCGGCTCTGGCGGTCCTGGAAGCACGACTCCTCCAGTTCCGAGTCCACGTCGCGCATCAGGGCTTCCACGAGACGCGCGTAGAGGGCCGGGGCGGAGCGGGCCGCCGAGGCGAGGATCGACCGGACCGTGGGCTCCGCCTTCTCGCTCGCCGAAAGGTAGTATCGTCCCTCCAGCGTGAAGGGGGCCCGCCCCGAGGCCTCCTGGAGCGGGTCCTCCTCGCCGTCGCTCATGCGGACCCGGGCGACCTGCCCCAGCAGGAGCGTCCACGTGGAGAGGTCGAGGTGGCGCAGCCAACGCTCCAGCGCCTCGCCCCCGCAGGTCTCGAAGCGCTCCAGCCAGGGCAGGACCCGGTCGGGGCGCAGGCGGTCCTTCCGCCACAGTTCCAGGTCGAGTGCGAATTCCACCTGCTCGCTCCGGGCGTGGGCGAGCACGGCCGGCACGTTGTCGGGGTCGAGTTCCTTCAGCGTGAAGTAGAACTCCTCCGCGGGCATGAGCGCGACCAGCGCCCCCAGATTTCCCGACCCGAGCAGGCGCGCTTCTCGCTCCCGCCCTTGCAGGGAGAGCACCTCGTCGACCTCCCGTCGAAGGGGGGCGAGCGAGACGGTGGTCGGGGGCGGGGAACGGTCTTCGGGCATGGAGAGCCTCTCTCGGGAGCGTCGTCCGGTCCGCGCGGAGGGTAGCACGGGTGTCCTCGGGGCTTCCAGGAGGCCGGGGACCGGCCGCGCCGTGTTGCCCGCCGGTCTGCCGTCCCGTACCATGGCGCCGTCGGCCGGCTTCCAGAGGAGGTGCCCGTGATCTCGAGAAGACCCCTGCTCGCCACGGCGTTGGCGTGGTTCCTGCTCTGGGCCGGTGGGGCCGCGGCGGCCTCCGGAAGCCTGGAGGGTCTGGTGGCGGAGCACCGCCTCGCCAACGGGCTCACCGTGCTCGTCCTGCCCCGGCCGTCTTCCCCGACCGTGAGCCTCCAGATGACGTTCCGGGTGGGCGGTGTGGACGAGCCGGCGGGGGGCACCGGGGTCGCGCACCTCCTGGAGCACATGCTCTTCAAGGGCACCCGCACGTTGGGCACGGTCGACTGGGAGCGCGAGCGCGAGGTGCTCGGGGCCATCGAGGCCGCCGGGCGGGCCCTGGACCGGGAGCGCCGGAAGGGGGCGGAAGCCGACCCGGAGCGGGTGGAGGCGCTGCGCCGGAGGCTGGCGGAACTGCAGGAGGCCCACAGGCCCCTGGTCGTGAAGGACGAGATAGACGGGCTGTACGCGCGGCAGGGAGCGGTCGGGTTCAACGCGTCCACCAGCGCCGACCTCACGAGCTACACCGTCAGGCTTCCGTCGAACCGCGTGGAGCTCTGGGCGCGCATCGAGTCGGAGCGGATGCGGGACCCGGTGCTGCGCGAGTACTACCTGGAACGCGAGGTCGTGCTCGAGGAGAGGGCCCAGCGCTTCGGGGCGGACCCCGCGGGAGTCCTCTACGAGGCGTTCCTGTCCACCGCCTTCGCGGCACACCCCTACCGCGACCCGATCATCGGCTGGCCCTCGGACCTGGAGACCCTCGACATCGCGGAGACCCGGGCCTTCTACGAGCGGCACTACGGGCCCGACAACTGCGTCGTGGCCGCCGTGGGCGACGTGGAGCCCGCCGCGTTCTTCGCCCTGATGGAGCGGTACTTCGGGTCGATCCCCCCCCGGGGCGGGGAGCCCCGGCCGCCCACGGTGGAGCCGCCCCAGCGGGGGCCCAAGCGGGTGGAGGTGCTCTTCGACGCGGAGCCCCGCCTGATCGTGGCGTTCCACAAGCCGACCCTGCCGCACCGGCACGACTACGTGTTCGACGTCATCGACGCCGTGCTGAGCGACGGCCGCTCCTCGCGCCTGGTGCGGGAGCTCGTGGACCGCAGGCGGCTGGTGTCGTCGGTGAGCGTGGCCGCGAGCATCCCCGGCTCCCGCTACCCGAACCTCTTCGTCGTGTTCGCGACCCCGGTGGAGGGCGTGGCGCCGGAAGAGGTGGAAGCCGCCGTGGAGGAGCAGCTGCGTCGACTGGGCGAGGAGCCGCCCGACCCCGAGGATCTCGCCAAGGTGATCCGGCGGCTCGAAGCCGCGCGCGTCCGGGCCCTCCTGTCCAACCCGGGCCTCGCTGCCCAGCTGGCCTACTTCCAGACGGTGGCGGGGGACTGGCGCTACCTCGAGCGGCACTCGTCGGTGCTCGCCACCGTGACGCCGGAGGAGGTCTCCGAGGTCGCGAGGACGTACTTCACGCCCGAGAACCGGACGGTGGCGGTCCTGCGGCCGCGGGGAGGTGGTTCGTGAGGCTGCGCCGCGCCTGGCTGGCCGGTTTGGCCCTTTCGTGCCTGGCCTGCACCGCGGCGCGGGGGCCGGACCCTCGGACGGCGACGTTCCCCCCCGTCCGCTTCGACCCGCCGGCCCTGGAACAGGCCGCGCTCTCGGGGGGGGTCAAGGTGTTCCTCCTGGAGGACCGGACCGTTCCGCTGGTGCGGGTCTACCTGGCGTTTCGGGGGGGGAGCCTCTACGACCCGGCGGAGAAGGCCGGCTTGGCCGACGTGACCGCCCTGGCCTGGCGGACCGGGGGAGCCGGGGAGAGGCCGCCGGAGGCGTTCGACGAGGCGCTCGAAGGCCGGGCCATCGAACTGTCCCTGGGCCTGGGCCGGGACGCGGGCTGGGTGACCCTGTCGGCGCTTCCCTCGGATGTCGAGCAGGGGCTCGACCTGCTCTCCGATCTCCTCTTCCGCCCGGGGTTCCGGGAGGAGCGGGTCCGGTGGGCGGTGGGCCAGGTCTCCGAGCGGCTGCGGCGCGAGGTCGACGACCCGTCGGGCCTGGCGTTTCGCGAGATGCGGCGCGCGCTCTACCGGGGACATCCCCGGGGCGTGGTCCCGACCCCGGAGACGGCCGGCCGGGTGACCCGGGACGACGTCGTCTCCCTCTGGGCGAGGGTGGTCCGGGAGGGCGAGTGGGTGGCGGGTGTGGCCGGGGACTTCGACCGGGCGGGGCTGCTCGGAGCCCTCGAGGCGCGCCTGGGAGCGCTCCCTTCCGCCGGGGGGGGCTTCGAGGAGATCGAGCCGCCCCGCCCGCCCGCCCCGGTCACGGTCCTGGTTCCCCGGCCCATCCCGCAGACCACCGTGCTCTGGGCCCGGCTGGGCCCGGGCCGCACCGACGCCGACTTCGCCCCGCTGGATGTGGCGGACCACGTGCTCGGCAGCGGGGGGTTCCAGTCCCGACTCGTCCGGGAGGTCCGCTCCAACCGCGGCCTGGCCTACGGCGTCGGGAGTTTCTACCAGGCCTTGCCGCGGTTCGGGGTCCTGGGCGTCACGGCTGCCACGCGGAGCGACACCGCGCTCGAGGTGCTCGGGCTGCTGCGCTCGATTCCCGAGGAGGCCGGACGGGAGGGTCTGGGAGCGGAGGAGGTGGAGCGGGCGAAGGAGGCCTTGGTGAACCGCCACGTCTTCCGCTACGAGGACCCCGCCAGCACGGTGCGGGAGAGGCTCTCCCTCGAACTGGACGACCTGCCCCCGGACCTGCCGGGCCGCTACGTCGGGGAGATCGGGGGCGTGGGGGCGCCGGAGGCGAGCGGGGCGGCGGCCCGGCACTTCGGCGGAGCCCCGACGGTGACGGTCGTGGTGGGTGCCGTGGCGGTCGAAGACCCGGCGTGGGAGAGGTACGGCCGCGTGGAGGTCGTCTCGGTCCCGGCGGCCTCCGGCGCGGGAGACTAGCCCGGGCCAGTGTCGCGTTCCCAAAATAGGCTTGTATTCGAACGCCCCGGCATCCCGACCCGCTGCGTTGCTCGTCGGTCGAATACGGCCCGGTATTCTCGCTCCTCGCGCCTTGCGGGACCGGGCACCGGATCGCTCTCGGTACGTAACCCTACTTCGAGAACGCGACACTAGGGCGGGGACGACCCGGCCGCGGCTACGGTTCGCTCCAGGGCCTCGCGCTCCTCGGG
The DNA here is from genome assembly GCA_964548515.1 of uncultured Thermodesulfobacteriota bacterium. GTDB lineage: Bacteria > Desulfobacterota > Deferrisomatia > Deferrisomatales > JACRMM01 > CAZGRT01. The sequence goes on along the minus strand of CAZJSF010000072.1, from coordinate 4,858 downwards.
GGTCAGAGAGTCGGTCGTCAGCGTCTCCCAGGCTCCGAGCCCGCGGCGCAGGATCTCCCGGAGTCGCCGGAGCTGGGCACGGTAGCTCCGGCAGGCCTCGCACAGCCGCAGGTGGAGGCGCACTTGCCAGCGCTCCCGCAGCGTGAGGCGCGTGTCGAGGCCCTTCGAGACCAGCCGCGCCGTCTCCCTGCACGTCAGCATCAGCCTTCCTCCCGCACGGCGGTGAAGCCGCTGCGCGCCAGGCAGCGCCGGAGCGCGAGGCGGGCCCTGTGGAGGATGACCCAGGCGTTGCCGGGCGTCGCCTGGAGGGCCTCGCACAGCTCCCCGGTCCCCATGCCTTCGAGTTCGCGCAGCACGAAGGCGCTCGCGTGGCGGGGGGAGAGGGTGGCGAGGCACGCCTTCAGGGCCTGCCAGAACTGCCTGCGGCCGAGGGCCTCGCCCGGGTCGGGGGCCCAGGCCTCGGGCGGCTCCCTCCACGTCCCGTCTTCCCGGAAGAACGCGCCCTCCAGGTCCGGTTCCGTCGACGGATGTTCCCGGGCCCGGGCCCGGAAGTGGTCCGCGATCTTGTTCCGGAGGATGGCCACCAGCCACGTCCCGACCTTGGAGCGCCCGGCGAACCGGCGGCGGGCCTGGAGCCCGGCGAGCAGGGTCTCCTGGACGAGGTCCCGGGCCGCCTCCCGGTCGCCGACGCGCACGAGCGCATAGCGGAACAGCATGTCCCCGTGGTCTCTCACCCAGTGCTCCGGGTCGGCCCTCCCCCGTCCCCGGGTTCCGTCCTGCCCCTGATCGCGCATCGCCGTGTCCCGCCTCCCCCAGCACCATACCCCAGCGGGGCGTTTCGGCCCAGCCTGCGGGCCCGGGTTCCATTTAGCCAGAGTGAAGTCAATTTACTTTGGCTAAAAAGGCCTTGCCCGATCCTGCGGATGCGCCTAGCATGGCGCCACCTCAACCCGAAGGGAAGGAGCATCCCATGTTGGACGGCGACCGGCTGGCCGGGTTCGGAGTGTTCTCCTCGCTGACTCCGGAGCAGCGGGGGGCCATCGCATCCCTGTGTACGGTCCGGGAGCTGGGAGCGGGAGAGGAGATCCTGACGCAGGACGCTCCGGCGACCCACTTCTTCGGACTCCTGGAGGGGGAGGCCGAACTCGTGCTCCGCGTAACCGAGAAGATCCTCAAGACCTCCATCGACTACGAGGAGGCCCTGACGGTGGAGCACGAGATCCTCGAACGCCCCATCGTGGTGGACGTGCTCCGGGCCGGGGACGTGGTGGGGTGGTCCTCGCTGCTCAGTTCGTCGGCGACGCTCACCGCCACCGCGCGCTGCCGTCGGCCCTCCACGGTGTTCTCGGTTCCCGGGCACGCCCTGCTGGACCTGTTCGAGCGCAACCCGGAGCTGGGGTACCGCTTCATGAGCCGGCTGGTGGTGGTGATCTCGCAGAGACTCCGGCACCGCACGGAGAAGCTCACGGAGACCTGGGTCCAGGCCTTCGGGTCCCACCACGTCTGACCCCGCAGCGGCCGCGCCCGCTCCATGCCCCCGGAGGCGACCATGTTCAACATCGTGCGACGAGAAGAGATGGCCAACGGCACCGTGGTGCTCAACGAGATCTTTGCGCCGCGCATCGCCGACAAGGCCAAGCCGGGCCAGTTCGTGATCCTGAAGGCGAGCGAGACGGGGGAGCGCATTCCCCTGACCATGGCGGACACGGACCCGAGCAACGGCACCGTGACGGTGATCTACCAGGTCGTGGGGAAGTCCACGGCCCTGTTCAAGACCCTCGCGGTCGGCGAGGCGTTCCAGGACGTCATCGGGCCCCTGGGTCGGCCCACCCACCTGGAGAAGCTCGGGACCGTGGTCTGCGTGGGCGGGGGCACCGGGGTCGCCGTGCTCCACCCCATCACCCGGGGCCTCAAGCAGATCGGCAACCGGGTCATCACGATCATCGGGGCCCGCAACCGCGAACTGCTCATCCTGGAAGACCAGATGCGGGCGGTCTCGGACGAGTTCCACGTGTGCACCGACGACGGGTCCTACGGGCACCACGGCTTCGTCACCGACGTGCTGCGCCAGGTGCTCGAGGCGAACGACGTGAAGCTGGCCGTGACCATCGGCCCGGTGCCGATGATGAAGTTCTGCTGCCAGCTCACCAGGGAGCACGGCGTCCACACGCTCGTGAGCCTCAACCCCATCATGATCGACGGCACCGGGATGTGCGGGGGCTGCCGGGTCCAGGTCGGAGGAACCAACCGCTTCGCGTGCGTGGACGGGCCCGAGTTCGACGGTCACGAGGTGGACTTCGAGGGGTTGATGAAGCGCCTCCAGGCGTACGCGGCCGTGGAGAAGGACGCCTTCGAGGACCACCGCTGCCGGATCGGCGCCACCGGCCCCCGCGGCGCCTGACGCTTCGGTACCCCTTCCGAGGAGGACCCCATGGGTGCAGACGAGACGAAGACCGAGAAGCCGACCCGGGTCGGCATGCCCGAGCAGGAGCCCGAGGTCCGCAAGCGGAACTTCGACGAGGTGCCCCTGGGCTACACGCCGGAGATGGCCCGGGAGGAGGCGGCCCGCTGCCTGCAGTGCCGGAACCCGAACTGCGTGAAGGGATGCCCCGTCGGGGTGGACATCCCGGCCTTCATCGGGCTCATCCGCGAGGGCGACTTCAACGGCGCCATCCGGAAGATCTGGGAGAAGAACAGCCTGCCGGCGGTGTGCGGCCGGGTTTGCCCCCAGGAGATCCAGTGCGAGGGGCTGTGCGTCGTGGGACGCAAGGGCATCCCCCCGGTCGCGGTCGGCAACCTGGAGCGGTTCGCCGCCGACGCCGCGCGGGCGGGGGGGGGGGCGGACCTGCCCGAGGTGGCGCAGCCCACGGGCAAGCGGGTGGCGGTGGTGGGCTCGGGGCCTTCCGGGCTCACGGTGGCGGGCGACCTGATCCTCAAGGGCCACCAGGTCACCGTGTTCGAGGCGTTCCACAAGCCGGGCGGCGTGCTGGTGTACGGGATCCCCGAGTTCCGCCTCCCCAAGGAGATCGTGTTCCACGAAGTGGCGTTGCTGGGCAAGCTGGGGGCCGACGTGCGCTGCAACAACGTCATCGGGAGCTCGATGACGGTGGACGAACTCCTGGCCGACGGGTTCGACGCGGTGTTCGTGGGCGTCGGCGCCGGCCTCCCCAAGTTCCTGGACGTCCCGGGGGAGAACCTGGTGGGCGTCCTGTCGGCCAACGAGTACCTCACCCGGGTGAACCTGATGAAGGCCTACCGCTTCCCCGAGTTCGACACCCCGGTGCCCCGGGGGAGGAACGTGGTGGTGCTCGGCGCGGGCAACGTCGCCATGGATTCCGCCCGCACCGCCATGCGGCTGGGCGCTGAGAGCGTGCGCGTGGTCTACCGCCGGTCCCGGGAGGAGATGCCGGCTCGAGCGGCCGAGATCCACCACGCGGAGGAGGAGGGCATCGAGTTCCACCTGCTCACCAGCCCCACCCGGTTCCTCGGCGACGAGAAGGGCAGGCTCGTGGGGATGGAGTGCCTTCGCATGGAGCTGGGGGAGCCCGACGCCTCGGGCCGCCGCCGGCCCGTGGCGGTCGCCGGCTCGGAGTTCGAGATGCCCTGCGACCTGGCGGTGATCTCGGTGGGAGCCGGGGCCAACCCCCTCCTGACCCAGTCGACCGAGAGCCTGCGGCTGAACAAGTGGGGCTACATCGTGATCGACGAGGAGAGCGGGAAGACCTCCAAGCCGGGGGTGTGGGCCGGGGGGGACATCGTGACCGGGTCGGCCACCGTGATCCTCGCCATGGGAGCCGGGCGCACTGCCGCCGACTCCATCCACAAGTACCTCACCTGGGGGTGGTGAGGACCCTGGCGGAAGGGGATGGGGAGGCCGCGCCCTCACCCGTGACCGAGCGGAACACCCGGATCTCCTTGACGAACCCGTTCTTGCGTAGGGCGCGCAGGAGCCGGTTCAGGGCACGGTCGCTGCCCGCCTCGAACTGGATGTGCAGGGTGTGCTCTCCCGCGTGGGGCAGTCGCAGGTTGCGGACCTCCAGGGCGAGTTCCTTGAACGGGGTGAGCAGCGAGTAGAGCGTGCCGGGTCCGTCGGCGAGCTGGATCTGGAGCTCCACCATCCCCACGTCGCGGGGTTTCCCCTTGTCCACCTTGTCCCACGCCAGGGGCAGCCGCGTGAGTTCGGAGGCCAGTTCGCATCCCTGGCGGTGCACGAGGAGCCGATCCTCGCCGGGGACGCCCTCGATCTCGTCCCCTTCCAGGGGCGTGCAGGTGGGACAGAACCGGATGTGGGGGTCGTCGAAGTCGTAGCGCCGCACCTTCCTCCGGCCCTCGTCCCGGGTACGCCACCGCCACAGGATCGCGGTGCCGGGCAGGCGCCGCCCGCCCCCGGCGGGCGCGCCCAGGATCGCGGCGATGTCCTCCTGCCCCAGGCATACCCGCCGCCACAGCTCCTCTTCCGGAACCGAGAGCGCCAGGGCCCGGGCCCTGGCCAGTTCCAGGGCCGCGTCCTCGTCCACGCCCTGGACCCGCGCCGCGTCCAGGAGCCACTGGCGCCCCGTGGCGGCGGCCCGCTCCACCTCCCGGCGCTTCATGGCGCGCCGCAGGCTGTAGATCGCCTTCCGGGTGTGGGCCCACGCCAGGTACCGGTCGTCGGCCACCGTGTTCGGGGCGGCCACGATCTCCACCCGGTCACCCGGGCGCAGGACGGTGCCGAGGCCGACCTCGTGGTTGTTCACCTTGGCGGCGCGGGAGCGGAGGCCGAGTTGCTCGTGGACCGCGAAGGCGAAGTCCAGCGCGCTGGCGCCTTCTTCGAGGCTGAACACGTCCCCCTTGGGGCTCGTCACCTGGATGGCGTCCG
>CAZJSF010000071.1:6668-14216 GCA_964548515.1 uncultured Thermodesulfobacteriota bacterium | reverse complement strand
GGACGCTGTACCCGGACGTGATCGAGAGCGTGTCGTTCAAGGGGCCCTCGGCCACGATCAAGAGCCATCACAACGTGGGAGGGCTGCCGGAGCGGATGCACCTGAAGCTGATCGAGCCGCTGCGGGAGCTCTTCAAGGACGAGGCTCGGGAGGTGGGGCGGGAACTGGGCCTTCCCGAGGAGATCATCGAGCGCCACCCCTTTCCCGGACCGGGCCTCGCGATCCGGGTGCTCGGCGAGGTGACGCGGGAACGGCTCGACATCCTCCGGGAGGCCGACGCCATCGTGCGGGAGGAGATCACCCGGGACGGGTTCCACCGGAGCGTGTGGCAGTGCTTCTGCGTCCTGCTGCCGGTGAAGACCGTGGGGGTGATGGGAGACGAGCGGACCTACGAGAACGTCGTGGCGGTGCGGTCGGTGAACTCCCTGGACGGCATGACGGCGGACTGGTCTCGGCTGCCCTACGAGCTGCTCGGGCGCATCTCCAACCGGGTCATCAACGAGGTCCGAGGCGTCAACCGGGTGGTGTACGACATCTCGTCGAAACCTCCGGCCACGATCGAGTGGGAGTGAGATGGGGAGGGGCATCCCCATCGTCATCTCGGCTCCCTCGGGAGCGGGGAAGTCGACCCTCGTGCGCGGGCTCCGCTCCCGGCTCGAAGGGATCGGGTTCAGCGTGTCCCACACGACCCGGGCGCCTCGCGCCGGGGAGAAGGCGGGGGAGGACTACCACTTCGTCGACCGTCCGACCTTCGAGGCCCTCGTCGCCCGCGGAGGGTTCGCGGAGTGGGCGGAGGTGCACGGCAACCTGTACGGCACCAGCCTCCAGGAGTTGTTCCGCCGCCTCGACGAGGGTTTCGACGTGCTGCTGGACATCGACGTCCAGGGGGCGAGGCAGATAGCGGAAAGGGTGGAGGGGGCCGTGCGGGTCTTCGTGCTGCCTCCAGCCCCGGAGGAGCTGAGGGGCCGCCTCCGAAAGCGGGCGTCGGACCCGGAGGACGTCGTGGAGAGGCGGCTCGCGAACGCGCGGGCCGAGATGGAGCAGGCGCGCGGGTACGACTATCTCGTCGTCAACGACGACGTGGAGCGCGCCGTGACAGAGTTGTGCGCGATCGTACGCGCGGAGCGGTGTCGCACGAAACGCCGTCTGGAAGAACTGGACCGCGTGCTGGGCTCGAGCGCCCGGTGAAGCGGCGAGCGAAAGGAGGGATCGAGTGGCCCGAGTAACCGTGGAAGACTGTCTCGAGGTGGTGTCCAACCGCTTCGCCTTGGCCATGGGAGCGTCCCAGCGGGCGAAGCAACTCCTTCGGGGGGCGCCCCCGCTGGTCAAGACGAAGAACAAGTTCATCGTCACGGCCCTGCGGGAGATCGCCGAGGGCAAGGTGACCCTCAAGGAGAGGATGCTGGCCACGCCGGGCGAGTAGCGGGCCGCACCGGCTCCATGCATCGCCTTCACGACGTCCTCGAGAAGGTCCAGTCGTACCACCCCGACGCGAGCCTGGACCTTCTCCGGAAGGCGTACGTCTTCGCGGCCAAGGTCCATCAGGACCAGACCCTGCGCTCGGGGGAGCCTTACCTCTCCCACTCCCTCGCCGTCGCCGAAATCCTCGCAGACCTCCACATGGACGAGGTCACCGTGGCCTGCGGTCTCCTCCACGACGTGGCGGAGATGGCCGCGGCCCCGCCCGAGGCGCTGCGGGAGCACTTCGGCGAAGAGATCGCGGGGATCGTCGACTCCCTGAGCCGGCTGGCCCAGGTCACCTACTCCTCGCGCAAGCAGGAGCAGGCGGAGTACTTCCGGCGGTTGATCCTCGGGATGGCGAACGACGTGCGGGTGGTCATCGTCAAGCTCGCGGACCGGCTGCACGAGATGCGCATCCTGGGCGAAGCCCCCCGCGCCCAGCAGATCCCGCTGGCCCAGGAGACCCTCGACATCTACGCCCCCTTGGCCAACCGGCTCGGTATCCATCGCCTCAAGAGCGAGTTGCAGGACCTCGGGCTCCGCTACACGATGCCCGACGTGTACGAGGACCTGGAACGCAAGGCGGAGCAGCGGCTCACGGAGAGGGAGCAGTACCTCGTCGAGGTCCAGGAGGTGCTGGTGGGGATCCTCGCGGAGAGCGAGTTGGAGGGGAGCGTATCGGGGCGCCCCAAGCACATCTATTCCCTCTACCGGAAGATGCAGGAGCAGGACATCGGGTTCGACCAGGTCTACGACCTGATCGCGTTCCGCATCATCGTCCGCGAGGTCCGCGACTGCTACGCCGCCCTGGGGGCCATCCACGCGCGGTGGACGCCGGTGCCCGGCCGGTTCAAGGACTACATCGCGCTCCCCAAGCCGAACCTGTACCAGTCACTCCACACGACGGTGATCGGGCCGCGGGGCCAACCGATGGAGGTCCAGATCCGCACCGAGGAGATGCATCGCATCGCCGAGGAGGGGATCGCGGCACACTGGCGGTACAAGGAGAAGCGGGTGGCCGGCGCCGACGACCGGGTCTTCCACTGGCTGCGCCAGTTGGTGGAGTCCCACAAGGACATCGGCGACGCACAGGAGTTCCTGGAAAGCGTCAAGGTCGATCTCTATCCCGACCTCGTGTTCGTCTTCACCCCGGCGGGGGACCTGGTGGAACTGCCGCGGGGAGCGACGCCGGTGGACTTCGCCTACGCGGTGCACAGCCAGGTGGGGGAGCAGTGCGTCGGCGCCAAGGTGAACGGGCGCATGGTTCCCCTGAGCCACCATCTGAAGAACGGGGACCGGGTCGAGATCACCACCTCCAAGCACCACACTCCGAGCGCGGACTGGCTCGAGTTCGTCCAGACGTCCAAGGCCCGGAACAAGATCCGGCAGTGGGTCAAGACCCAGCAGCGTCAGCGTTCGGTGGAACTCGGGCGCGACCTGTGCGACCGGGAGTTCCGGAAGGCGGGAAAGAGCCTCGCCAAGGCCCTCAAGTCGGGGGAATTCGAGGCGGCGGCCCAGCGCTTCGGGTTCAATCGGGACGAGGAACTGTTGGAGGCCGTGGGCTACGGGCGCACTTCGGCCCGGCAGGTCCTCGGCAAGGTGTACCCCGACCTGGAGGAGCGGGAGGTCGCGGAACCGAAGAAGCCGCGCCAGCCGCGCAGGCGCCCGAAGGGCATCGTCATCCAGGGCATCGGCGACGCGATGGTGCGGTTCGCGCGTTGCTGCAATCCGCTTCCGGGGGAGGCCGTGGTGGGGTTCGTCACCCGCGGCCACGGGCTGGCCGTCCACACCGCCGACTGCCCCAACATGCGCAGGCTCGACGCGGAGCGCCGCATCGAGGTCGAGTGGGGCCGCGGCGAGGGCATCGCGCACCCGGTGAAGATCCGCGTGTCCTGCCAGGACCGGAAGGGGATCCTGGCGGCGATCACGCAGGCGCTGGCCCAGTTCGACGTCAACGTGGCGAAGGCCGACGTGCGCACGTGGTCCGCCGGAGAGGCCGAGTGCAACTTCGAGATCCTGGTCGAGGACCTCGACCGTCTCCAGAAGATCCTCGGTGCGATCCAGGCGCTGCGCGGCGTGAGCCGGGTCACGCGGGTGAAGACGTGAACCGGGACGGGGCCCTCCGTCCCGCCAGAACGGAGGAACCGTGAAGACCTGTGTCTCCACCGACAAGGCCCCGGCGGCCATCGGGCCCTACAGCCAGGCGGTCGCCGCGGGTCCGTACCTGTTCTGCTCCGGGCAGATCCCCCTGGATCCGGCGACGGGCGGCCTGGTGCCGGGAGGCATCGAGGCCCAGACCCGGCAGGTCCTCGACAACCTGTCGGCCGTCCTCGCCGCTTCCGGGTCCTGCCTGGAGGACGTGGTGAAGACCACGGTCTTCCTTTCGGACCTGGCCGACTTCGCGGCCATGAACGGGGTCTACGCCTCGTACTTTCCTGCGGCCCCGCCGGCCCGGTCCACGGTTCAGGTGGCCGCCCTCCCGAAGGGGGCGGCGCTGGAGATCGAGGCGGTGGCCGTTCGCGGGCAGGGGACGGGACGAGGACTCAGCGACGTGGAGTGGGCGCCGTGAAGGGGAGGGGGCCACTCTGAGCCAGGCCTTCCTGCTGCTCCTGATGTTCGGGGTGGGAGCTCTCTCGGCGCTCCAGCCCTCGGTCAACGCGAGGCTCGCCGACCGGGTCGGAGGCGTGCTTCCCAGCGCCGCGGTGTCGTTCGCCGTGGGCGCGCTGGCGCTGCTGGCGGTGGTGGGCGCGAGCGGGCGGGCGGGGGAACTGAAGGGGGTGGGCGCGGCTTCCTGGTGGGAGCTCACCGGGGGACTCATCGGAGCCGCCTACGTGGCCGCCACGATCCTGGTCTACCCCCGGATCGGCACGGCCGCCGGCATGGCCTCCGTGATCGCTGCCCAGTTGACGGCGGGTCTGCTCCTGGACCGTGCCGGCGCCTTCGGATTTCGGCAGATCGAGCTGGACGGCAGGCGGCTGCTGGGCGTCGGCCTCCTCCTTCTGGGGGCGATCCTCGTCTACCGGCGCTGAAGCACGGGGACGCGCGGGGGGCGCCGGGCCGGCCCCCGGGAGGGTTCCATGAGCGCTACGTCCGACCGGCGGAAGGTCCTTTCCTGGGCCCTGTACGACTGGGCCAACTCGGCGTTCGCCACCACGGTGATGGCCGGCTTCTTCCCCCTGTTCTTCAAGCAGTACTGGAGCGTCGGCGCGGACGTGACCCGGAGCACCTTCCAGCTCGGCGTGGCCAACGCGCTCGCCAGTGTGGTGGTCGTCGCGCTCGCGCCCGTCCTGGGCGCCATCGCGGACCGAGCGGGGTCCAAGAAGCGGTTCCTGCTCTTCTTCTGTGCCCTCGGCGTGGTGGCGACGGCGGGCCTCTACGCGGTCGGGGCGGGCCGGTGGGGCGTGGCCGCCGCGCTGTACGTGGCCGCGACCATCGGGTTCTCCGGCGGCAACGTGTTCTACGACGCCCTCCTGGTGTCGATCGCCCGGGAAGACCGGGTGGACTTCGTCTCGGCCCTCGGGTTCGCCGCCGGCTACCTGGGTGGGGGCATCCTGTTCGCGCTCAACGTGGCGACCGTGCTGACCCCGGCCACCTTCGGCCTCGCCGACGCCACCCAGGCCGTGCGGGTCTCCTTCCTCGCCGTGGCGGCCTGGTGGGCGGTGTTCAGCGTGCCGGTCTTCCTGTTCGTCGACGAACCCCGGGGCGGAGAGCGGGTCCCGTGGCGCACCGCCGTCGTCGGAGGCTTCCGGCAGCTCGCGGCGACCTTTCGGGAGGTCCGCCGTCTGCGGGTGGTCTTCCTGTTCCTGGCGGGCTACTGGCTCTACATCGACGGCGTGGACACCATCGTGCGGATGGCGGTGGACTACGGCATGTCCATCGGGCTGCCCTCGAATTCCCTGATCACGGCGCTCCTCGTGACCCAGTTCGTCGGCTTCCCCGCGGCGATCGCCTTCGGGAAGTTCGGGGAACGGGTGGGCCCCAAGGCGGGGATCCTGCTCGCCGTGGGCGTGTACGTGTTGGTGACCTTCTGGGCCTACTCGATGGACAGCGAGTGGGAGTTCATGGGGCTGGCGGTGGTGATCGGACTGGTGCAGGGCGGGGTCCAGTGCCTCAGCCGGTCCTTCTACACCCGCATCATCCCGCCGGGGAAGGCCGGCGAGTTCTTCGGGTTCTACAACATGCTGGGGAAGTTCGCGGCGGTCATCGGGCCGGTGCTCATGGGGTGGGTGGCCGTGGCCACGGGGGAGCCCCGAAGGGCGATCTTCGCCGTCACCTTCCTGCTCGTGGCCGGCGGCGGGCTCCTCTATTTCGTGGACGAGGCGGAGGGACGCCGCCAGGCCAGGGCACTGGAACGGCTCTGAGCGGAATCGACCCTGGTGTGCTCCGGGGGCCTCGGCCGGGAAGACCCTTTCAGGCGGAGCCGGCCGCGCCGATGCGGTCCATGAGGGACTCCAGGACCTTCTTGCGGTCCTTGAGGCCTTCGCGGAAGTCCATGCGGTCGGTATCCGCGATCTCCATGCGCAGGTCGGAGAGGTAGCTGTCGAGAACGTCCTTCAGGGTCGCCACATCCGCTTCGGAAAGCTCGATCCGCACCATGTCTGCCTCCTTTCCCAAAGACGACGCTCCCACGATAGCCCCGAGGGAGACCGCGTCAAGGAGGCGGGCCCTGGCGACTCAGTGCCAGTTCTGGAGGATGACGACGGAAGCCGGGGCGATGGCCGTGAACAAGGCCCCCGGGTACAGGATGTACTCGGCCCGGAGACGGGTGCGGTGGCGGCGGTGCATCGCGCGGATGTAGATGCTCGAAGCCAGCACGACGGTTACGCCGAGCAGGACCTTGGGGAAGATCAACCCGTAGACTTCGCCGAAGTGTTCGATGTAGCCCTGCAGCAGAGGATTCATCTCCCGCAGTTCCTTCTGCACCAGGCCCGACATGGTGATGAGGTAGTCCGACAGGGATGCGGCTGCGTAGGCGAACAGCGCCAGGGCGAAGTCCCAGTCGATCGCGAAGCGGCGTGGTGGCGTGTGGGGGGCGGCGGTCGTCATGGTCATCCCTGCCGATAAACGCGGGTCCGTGGTCCGTGGCACCCCATCAAGCAAGGCCCGGGCCAGGGTGTGCGCCGTGTGCGGAAGCGTCGAGAGCCGCCGAAATCCGGCATCTGCCCGCTTCGCGCCCCGCCGGAGGAGTGGCACCCGAGGGCAGGAAAGGGAACCGTTTTGCCCACCCCGAGGTCACGGGCACCCGACGGCGCGGAAGACGGCGGAGAAGTCCTCCTCCCCGAGGCCCAGGGCGCGGGCGCGTTTGAAGGTCTCGTTGCTCGCGGCCGCCCCGGCCAGGGGCTGGGACAGTTCGTCGGCCAGGGCGAGGGCGAGGCGCAGGTCCTTCTGTGCGTGGTCGAGAGGGAAGGCGGGGGCGAAGTCCCCTGCCGCCATCCGGGGCCCCTTGGTGCGGAAAAGCGGGTTCGCCATGACGCCCGCGTCGAGGATCTCGAGGAGTTCCTCCGAGTTCAGCCCCGCCCGCCCCGCGAGGGAGAGGCCCTCGCTCAGGGCCACCATCATCTGCGTCATCACCAGGTTGACGGTGAGCTTCATGGCTGCCGCGCGGCCGGTCTCCCCCAGGTAGACGCTCTTCTTGCTCAGGGGGGAGAAGGCGGGCAGCAGTTCGTCGTAGAGGGAGCGGTCACCGGCCGCGAGGATAATCAGCGTTCCCTGTTCCGCGGGCTGGCGGCTGCCGGAGACCGGCGCCTCCAGGAAGCGTCCGCCCCGAGCGTGCACCGCCTCTCCGATGCGCCGGGACGTGGCCGGGTCGACGGTGGAGAAGTCTACGTAGGCCTTCCACGGCCCCATCGCCTCGAGCACGCCGTTCCTGCCGAAGCAGAGCTCCGTCGAGGCCGCCGGGTCGGCCACCATCGCGAAGACCACCGGACTGGCCTCCGCCACCTCGGCGGGCGAGGCGGCGGCGCGCGCCCCTTCCGCGACCAGGGGGTCGCAACGCGAGGCGGTCCGGTTCCACACCGTGAGTTCGTAGCCGGCGCGCAGCAGATTGCGAGCCATGGCCGTTCCCATGATCCCCAGTCCCAGGAAGCC
>CAZJSF010000071.1:596-6658 GCA_964548515.1 uncultured Thermodesulfobacteriota bacterium | reverse complement strand
TTGTTCATCGCGATCTCCAACGGGTAGCGGTCTCGGGTGGCGAAGCGCGAGGTGTGCGGTCACACTACCACCGGATGCGCGCACCGGCGACTCGGGAGGGTGTTTTCGATACAATGGCGCCCCCTCGAGGCGTCCGCCCGAGACGGAGAGCGACCTGGCCCCCGCGGCGACGGAATCCCCGCAGGGGTGTCCGGGACGCGGAGCCTTTCCCGGGAGATGAGCGCGCATGGACTGGAAGACCCTCGTGACGACCTTCGGCCTGGTGTTCCTGGCAGAACTCGGCGACAAGACACAACTCGCGACCCTGAGCTTCTCCGCCGGCGGCAAGCATCCCCTATCGGTGTTCGTGGGGGCCTCCCTGGCCCTCGTCCTCACCAGCCTGCTGGCCGTTCTCCTCGGCTCGGCGGCGGGCGCGTGGCTCCCGCGCAACTGGGTGCGGATCGGGGCTGCCACGTTCTTCATCGGTGCGGGGATCCTCATCCTCCTCAATCGGGGGTAGGACGTGCTCGACGCCCTGGACCTGAGAAAGTCCTACGGCGGTCACACGGTCCTGGACGGCGCCTCCTTCCAACTCGGGGAGGGGGAGCGCTGGGCGCTGGTCGGGCCCAACGGCGCGGGGAAGACGACCCTGCTGCGGATCCTCGCCGGGGAGGAGGTGCCCGATGGCGGAGAGGTGCGGCGGCGGCGCGGGCTCGAGGTGGGCTATCTCCGCCAGGAGCAGGAGGCCGAGACGGAGCAGGCGCTGCTGTCCTACGTGGAGGACGTGGCCCAGGACGTGAGCCACCTGCGCGCGGAGCTCCGGGAGTTGGAAGCCGCTCTGGGCGAGGGGGAAACGGATCCCAAGGCCATGGCCCGGTACGGCCACCTCCAGACCCGCTTCGAGCACCTCGGGGGGTACGCCCTGAAGGCGCGCGCGGAGCGCATCCTGGAGGGCCTCGGTTTCTCCTCGTCGGACTTCGGCAGGCCGCTCGCCTCCTTCTCCGGCGGCTGGAGGATGCGAGCGGCTCTGGGTCGCATCCTGCTGCGCGAACCCGACCTGGTCCTCCTGGACGAGCCCACGAACCACCTGGACATCGTGACCCTGGAGTGGCTCGAGGCCCACCTCCGGGAAAGCCCGAGCGCCTACCTCATCGTCTCCCACGACGTGGCGTTCCTCGACCGTGTGGCCCAAGGCGTGCTCGCCCTCGAGGTCGGTCGGGTGGTCCGCACGAGGGGGTCCTTCGACCAGTACCGGGCCGAGCGCCGGCTTCGGGCGGAGCAGGCGCGCGCGGCACGGCAGAATTGGGAGCGGCGCCGCGCCGGCACGGAGGCCTTCGCGGAGAGGTTCCGCTACAAGGCGACAAAGGCGCGCCAGGTCCAGGCGCGGCTGCGCCAGTTGGACAAGGACGAGGCGCCGCCCCCGCCACCCCCGGACGACGCCGAGCTGCGCATCTCGCTGCCCCAGCCCGAGAGGTCGGGGCGGCACGTGGCCGCCCTCGAGGACGTGGTGGCGGGCTACGACGGCCGCACGGTCTACCGGGGGCTCAACCTTCGGATCGACCGAGGCGAGAAGGTCGTTCTCATCGGGCCGAACGGGGCGGGGAAATCGACGCTGCTCAAGCTCCTGGCGGGCGTCCTGGCCCCGAGACAGGGGCGGGTCCTCTTCGGGCACAACGTGGGGGTGAGCTACTTCGCCCAGCACCAACTCGAGCAGTTGGACCCCAGGAACACCGTGCTCGGGGAGATGCAGCAGCTGCCCGGGTACCGTGGCGAACTCGAACTGCGCTCCGTCCTGGGGGCCTTCCTCTTCTCCGGGGACGCGGTGGAGAAACCGGTCGCGGTCCTCTCGGGAGGGGAGCGGAGCCGCCTGGTGCTGGCGAAGCTCCTCGCCGCGCCCGGGAACTTCTTCCTCCTCGACGAGCCGACCAATCACCTCGACCTCCAGGCGTGCGAGGTTCTCAAGCAAGCCCTCGAGGCGTTCTCGGGCACCCTGTGCCTCATCACGCACGACCGGGACCTGATCGACCGGGTCGCGACGAAGCTCCTGTGGGTGGAGGACGGTCGGGTCGAGGAGTTCCTCGGGAACTACACCGACCTCCTGGCCAAGCGCGTGGGGGAGGGGCCGCGTGAAGCTGCGGGCCGTCCGGCGGCGGGCCGGGAGACGAAGGACGCTTCCCGGCTCGCGCGCAAGGACATCCGGCGCCGGGAGGCAGAGAAGCGCGAGACCCTGCGGCGGGAGGTGGGGCCGCTGCGGAGCCGGGTGGAGAGTCTGGAGGCGGAGATCGGCGAGACCGAGCGCAGACTGGCCGATGTGGAGGCCGCCCTGGCCGCGCCCGAGACCTATGGCGACCCCGGACGTGCGGCGGCGCTCGCCCGGGAGAGGGGGGACCTCGGCCGGGCGGTGGAGCTTCTCACGGCGGACTGGGAGAAGGCGGCCACCGAACTGGAAGCGAGGGAGACGGCGCTCCGCGCGCAACTCGAGGAGTCGCCGTGACGCACGGCGGGCCCGAGGGCCGCCGACCCCCGGCGCCCCGGGGTGGAGGTTCTGCGGGGACCTTGCTCCGGGCACTGGCGTCGCTGGACACCCTGGACGTGCAGCGCGCCCGCTGGGCCGGGACGCTCCGCGTCCAGGAACCGGAGGAATCGGCCCTGCTGCTCGACGACGCGGTGCGCGGCGCGGCTCTCCGGGAGCCGGACGCGCTGCGGGCGTACCTGCCGCTCCTCGACCTGCCGGCGCTCACGGAGCAAGCCGGCGCCCGCCGCCTCGCGGAAGTGCTGGAGGCTGCCCGGGCAGACGACTTGGAGGGGTGCCTTCTGCTCCTCGAGTACCCGGGCGCCGCGAAGCGGCCGACGCCGGAGGAACCGGTCTCCGACCCCGTGCTCGCGGGGGTCTCCCTCGGGCACCGGAAGGCCGCTGCGCGGGGGGGGCGGGGCAGCCTCCTGGAGCGCATCCTCAAGGATCCGGACCCGCGGGTGGCGGCGGAGGTGCTGCGCAATCCCCGGCTCCGGGAGTCCGAAGTGCTCTCCATCGCGAGCCGCCGCCCCTGTCCCCCGGCGGTGTTCGACTCCATCGTCCGCACCGGCGGGTGGGTGACGCGGCCGGCGATCCAGCGGGCCATCGCCTTCAACCCCTATGCGCCCCCTCGTCTGGCCTCGGCGCTCTGCGTGCTTCTCGCATCGCCGGACCTGGCGGCCGTGTCAGACGACGGAGGGCTCCACCCCGGCGTGCGGGATGGAGCCCTTCAGGTCCTCCGATGGAGGCGCGCGGAGGAGGGAGGTTAGGCCTCCTTCTTCTCCTTCTCGGGGCGCTTCTCCTCGATCTCCTCGCGCTTGTCCGGAGTGACGTCGATGGCTTCCGGTTCGTTCATCGCCTTCTTGAAGCTCCGGATTCCCTTCCCGAGCCCTCCCATCAACTCCGGGATCTTCTTGCCGCCGAAGACCACGAGGACGATGACGAGGATGATGAGCCACTCGCTGCCGCCCGGCATGCCGAACATGGAAGAACCTCCGCGAAAGCCCGGGACGTCGCCTTGTCGCCTCGGCCTCCCCGGGGACGGCCGACCGACGGAGGATACCACAAGACGCGGTGCGAAACGTGCTTCCGCCCCGCCTCCCGAGGCCGGATCAGTGTGCCTCGTACCCCCGTGCCAGGTTCTCGAAGGTCGTGAACTCGCTCAGGAAGGCCAGCTTGACGGTGTCGGTCGGGCCGTTTCGCTGTTTCCCGACGATGATCTCCGCGATTCCCCTGTCCGAGCTCTCCTTATTGTAGACCTCGTCCCGGTAGATGAACATGATGACGTCGGCATCCTGCTCGATGGCGCCGGATTCCCGGAGGTCGGAGATGAGCGGGCGCTTGTCCGAGCGCGACTCCACCCCCCGGTTGAGCTGGGACAACGCCACCACGGGTACCGACAACTCCTTGGCGAGCCCCTTGAGGGACCGGGAGATCTCGCTGATCTCCTGTTCCCGGATGTCGTAGGAGCCCCGCGCCCTCATGAGCTGGAGGTAGTCCACCACCACCAGCCCCACGTCGGCCTCGCTCTTCAGCCGCCGGGCCTTCGCCCGCACCTCGAGGGTCGAGATCCCCGGGGTGTCGTCGATGAAGATCGGCGCCTCCGCCAGGGTGCCCGCGGCGCGGGTGAGCTTGGGCCAGTCCGAGTCCCGGAGCATGCCCCGCCGAAGCCGGTGGGAGTCGATCCGGGCCTCCGAGCACAGGAGCCGCATCACCAGCTGTTCCTTGCTCATCTCCAGGCTGAAGAACGCCACGGGAGTTCCCGACTCGATGGCCGCGTACTGGGCGATGTTCAGCACGAAGGAGGTCTTCCCCATGCCGGGCCGACCGGCCACGATGATCAGGTCCGAACGCTGGAAGCCCGCGGTGAGCTGGTCGAGGTCGTGGTAGCCGGTGGGGACCCCGGTGACCAGGTCCTTGTGCTCGTAGAGTTCCTCGATCTTCGCGAAGGTGTCGCGGAGGATGTCCTTCACCCGGACGAAGGAGGGCCGGACCTTCCGGGCCGTCACCTCGAAGATGGCCTTCTCGGCGCGGTCGAGGTACTCCTCCACGTCCTCGTCGGAACCGTACCCCTCGCTGGCGATCTCGGTGGAGACCCAGATGAGCTTCCGCTGGACGGCGCGCTCGCGAACGATCCGGGCGTAGTGGACCGCGTTCTCCACCGACGGCACGTGGCTCGTGAGGCCGGCCACGTAGGCAGCGCCGCCCACCTTCTCCAGGAGGTCCTTCTGGCGCAGGCCCTCCGTGGCGGTCACGAGGTCGATGGGAGATCCGCGCTCCGAGAGTTCCAACATGAGCTCGTAGAGCAGGCGGTGCCCCGTGCGGTAGAAGTCCTCTCGGTCGAGGACCTCCACGACGTGGGGGAGGACGTCGTTGTTGAGCAGGATGGCCCCGAGCACCCCGGCCTCGGCCTCGAGGCTGTGGGGCGGGACTCGACTCAGGCTGGAGGCGGCTTCGGCGGGCATCCCAACCTCGGGAGAAGGGGCCGCGGGGCGGCTGGAGCCGGCCCCGCGGCGGTGCGGTCTACGCTTCGCCCTCCCTCTCCACGACCACGTTCACCTTGGCCTTCACCTGGCCCTGGAGGCGGATCGTGACGGCGAATTCGCCCAGGGCCTTGATCGGCTGATCGAGGGCGACCTGCTTCCTGCTGATCGGGAAACCCTTCTGGGCGATCGCGTCCCCGATGTCCAGGTGGGTCACCGAACCGAAGAGCTGTCCCTGGTCCGAGGTCTTGCGCTGGAACACCAGGCGGGTCCCCTCGACGGCGGCCGCGAGTTCCTGGGCCTTCGAGATCTCCCGCAGCCGCTTCTTCTCGAGCGCCTTCTTCTGGTGCTCCACCGCCTTGACGTTGCGGGGGTCTGCCAGCGTCGCGAACCCGCGGGGAATCAGGTAGTTGCGGGCGTAGCCGTCCTTGACGGAGACGACGTCTCCGACGGTGCCCAGGTTCTCCATCGTTTCCTTCAGGATGATCTTCATCGTTTCGCCTCCTGTCCGGAGAAAGCGTTGGTCATGTGTGCGAACCCTGCTCGGGAGGTCTCGCCCAGCGGGTGCGGAAGTCGAGCCAGAGGTCGAAAGCTCCCACGCCGGCGACGAGCAGCATCACGGGCAGTTGTACGAAGAGCAGGGCGTAGGCCACGGCCTGGAGCGGCCGCGGCAGGCCCCGCGCGTTGAACAGGTTGTGCGTGACGGCGAGCCCCTGGAGGAAGTAGACCGCCAGGACCGCGACGAACACGTTCAGGGCGACCGTTCCGAGGGGCCCCGCGCCGAGGAACCCCAGCAGCCCGGAGCCGATCAGTGCCCAGATCCAAGCTTCCGGGGCGCGCCACTGGGACCACGACGGGCCCTCCTCCGGCCGCTGGACCCGCCGCAGGAGGGCTCCGTTGAGCCACCCCGACAGGATCGCCAGCACCGCGTGGAGCCCCGGGAAGAGACGAGACAGGATCCGTCCGGTCTCGTCCCGCCAGGTCTGCAGGGCCAGCGCGGCCTCCGGGTCCTGGGTCGCCGCGTACAAGGCCTGTTCGAAGCGGTCGTACAGGGTGTTGTCGGCCGTGGCAAAAGCATCAATGGACGG
>CAZJSF010000071.1:0-586 GCA_964548515.1 uncultured Thermodesulfobacteriota bacterium | reverse complement strand
AGGCCTGTTCGGCCTGCGCCAGCGCCTCCCGAATCGTGAGGCTCACCTACTCCAGCGGACCCGCCCCCTCCGCGCTGCCGAGCAGCGAAGCCGCGCCCCAGAACGCGACCACCGAGAGGAGGGCGAAGCTGCCCACGACCCACCCGGGCGGCCGGCCGGCGCGCTCCATGAGCCCCATCGCACACCCGCCGGCCGCGAACTGGGCGGCGTACAGGGCGGCGCCCACGGGGCCCGCCGCAGCCCCCAGCGCGAGCGCTGCGGAGCCCGCCGATATCCAGGCTCCCGGAACGCCGTGCCGCCGCGCCGCCACGGCGACCGGCAGCGGGCTCAGCAGGCACAGCGCGAAGCCCACCGGAGGCAGCCACACGGCCGCCGCGAAAAGGGCCGCGGAGATCGCCCCGGCGAGCAGCGAGTCCCGGGCCGGCGCCGCCGTCTTCGGGGCTGCCGGGGTGGTCAAGTCCTCAGGTTGCTCGTGTAGGGGAGCAGTGCCACGTTTCGCGCCCGCTTGATCTCGAGTGCGAGCAGTCGCTGGTGCTGGGCACAGTTCCCGCTGATCCGGCGCGGCACGATCTTGCCCCGGTCGGAC
>CAZJSF010000070.1:0-14282 GCA_964548515.1 uncultured Thermodesulfobacteriota bacterium | reverse complement strand
GACCCCTTCGCACTCCACGAACGTTCCCCGGGCCCGGTTGTGGGGATGACGAGGTGCCTCGTCCAGGTCCAGGACCGGCGCAACGCAGGCGTCCGTGCCTTCCAGGAGGTCGCACCACTCGTCCCTCGACCTCGTCTTGAAGAGCTTCGCGAGGGTCTCCCGGAGCGCGGGCCACGCAGCCGGATCGTCCTGGGACCGCAGCGCCGGCGCCTCCACGCCGCACAGGGTCAGCAACTCCCGGTAGAACTTCGGTTCGATGGCGCCGACAGCCACGTACCTTCCGTCCCGGCACTCGTAGGTGCCGTAGAAGTGAGCGCCGCCGTCCAGCAGGTTCGTCCCGCGCTCGTTGCTCCAGCGGCCCATCGCCTTCATCCCGTAGACCATGGCCATGAGCAGTGCCGCCCCGTCGGTCATGGCCGCGTCCACCACCTGCCCGTGCCCCGAGGACCTTGCCTCGAGCAGCCCGCACACGACGCCGAAGGCCAGGAGCATGCCGCCCCCGCCGAAGTCTCCCACCAGGTTCAGCGGCGGCACGGGGCCCGTGCCCGTCCTTCCGATGGCGTGCAGGGCTCCGGTCAGTGCGATGTAGTCGATGTCGTGGCCCGCACGGGTCGCGAGCGGCCCCTCCTGGCCCCAGCCGGTCATGCGGCCGTACACGAGGCGAGGATTCCTGTTCAGGCAGGTGTCGGGGCCCAATCCCAACCGCTCCATGACGCCCGGGCGCATCCCTTCCACGAGGGCGTCGCTGCCCTGCACGATCCGCAGCGCGACCTCGACTCCTTCGGGACGCTTCAGATCCAGGCCGACCGACCGGCGTCCCCGGTCCAGGATGCCGTAGCGCCCGGGGTTCAGGAGGTCCGGCTCACGGGCACTCCCTCTCGGGTCCCGTTCGATGCGGACGACCTCCGCGCCCATGTCCGAGAGCATCATCGCGCAGAACGGCCCTGGACCGATGCCGGCGAACTCCACCACCCTGACACCCCGCAACGGTCCCATGCTGCAACCTCCCCGGTTCGCCCCTTGCCCCGAGGCCGACCGACCGTCCCGGGCCGGACCGGCATTCTCCATGTCGCTTCTCATGTATTGATATGCAAATACCTGGAATCATGGAACAAAAAAGGCGCATCCAGCAACGCCGAGATGCGCCCGCCCCCTCGCGGGGCGCGGTACCGCCTCATCGTGAACGTCCACCTTTCGCTCCGCCTTCGGGTGGAGCGATCCCGCCGCCTGGGCGTCCCGGTCAGTCCGGCGTGCACGCTCCGAACACGACGAAGACCCCTTCCGCGGTCGTCAGGGCGCCCGACATCCTCCCGGTGTCCTCGGCGATGACCATGCTCCAACCGCGGCCGGCTTCGGCCCCCTGGAGAACCAGGTTGCCCCCTTCGCGACCCACGTGCTGGATCTGCGACTCCCGCCTCTCCTCCCCCGGGCGCATCGAGCTCAGCTTCCTGGCCGCGGCGTCCACGCGGAGGAACTGGGACAGGTCGACGTCTTCCACCTCCCGCGCCTCGCAGCCGGCTCGGGCGTCGCACTCCTCCACGTCCACGATCGCACAGATCAGCGGCGCGGACCCGTCGAACTGCGCCGATGCCGTGCCGCCCCCCCCGACGAGCAACAAGCCCAGCGCTGCCGCTATGGTTCTACCCATGTCTCCCTCCGATCCCGTCGACCGTTGCCGCTACTTGACCGTGTACCCTCGGCCCTCCATGCACGCGGCAAAGGCCCGATTGTACTGGCCTCGAGCCTGCACGTACTGGGAGGCCTGCTGCTGTTCCCACTGCTTCTGCGCCTCCTGGTCCTGGCGGACCTGCTGGCTTCGTCGCACGCCTCCTACGACGCCCCCGCTCAGCGCCCCGATCCCGGCCCCCTTCTTGGCCCCGGACTTGCCGTCCGCGATCGCCCCGACTCCGGCGCCCAGCAGCGCCCCGCCGACGGCTCCACGCACCGCGCCGCCGGCCGTGCTCCCCCTTGCCTGCGCCTGCGGCGGGGGCTCGGTGGCGGTCGGCGGCGCCATCGGATCGAAGCCGCTCTGCCCCTTGGCCCATCCGTAGCACTCGAACTTGTCCTTCTCCGTCTGCTCCTGGCTCTGCCCCTTCTCCGGATAGATGAACAACTCCGTCTGGGCGTACAGGCTGGCCGCTCCCCCGACGGCCAGCACGAAGAAGGCAGTCCATACGAGTACACGTCTCATGGCTTCTCTCCTCGCCATTGCAGCGGTGTGGACGATCCGGCCCCCCCCTGCCCTCTCGGCCGCGCGACGGGCGAGACGCCACCATCCCACCCTTCGCGGGCCCGTCGGTGCCGGCCCGTCACCCTACCGCGGAAAGCCGGAACGTCAATGCAGCGCTTTTCGAGAGGCACGACTCCCGGCCCGCCCCCGGTTCAGGGGAGCCGCGGCAGCCAGTCCGTGTCCTCGAACCAGCGCTTGCGCAGTTTGTCCAGGTCGCCGCTGGCCTCCAGGCGGAACAGCAGGTTCTCGAGAAAGTTCAGGAGCAGCGGGTCGCCCGGGGCGACCGCGATCCCCAGGGGCTCGTAGGTGAGCTGGTTCTTGAGGGCCACGAGCCCCTTGTCCCGGTGGCGATACGCCGTGACCTGGCAGATGGGGTGGTCCGCCACCAGGGCGGCGGCCTCACCCTTCAGAACGAGGCCCACGGCCGCGTCGTAGTCCGCTGTCCTCACCAGTCGCGCCCGCGGCAGCAGCTTCTCCACGAAGTAGGCGCTCGTGGAACCGTCCAACGCCGCCAGCGTCATCCGTTCGGAGTTCAGGTCTGCCGCGTTCGTCACCGACGAGGCCACGTCCTTGGTCGTGACCAGGGACTTTCCCGACACGAAGTACGGTCCGACGAACGCCGACTCGAGGTTGCGGGAAGGGGTGATCGTCATGCTCGAGATCACCATGTCCACCCGCCCTCCCTTCAGTGCGGGCAGGAGATCCGCGAACGGCATGGTCTCCAGCTTCAGGCGAACCCCCATGCCCCCCGCGACCAGGTGTGCCAGGTCCACGTCCAACCCGATCACGTCCCCTTCGCGCGTCGTCATGTTGAGCGGCGGCATGCTCCCGGCCGTGGCCACGACGAGTTCCCCGCGCGCCCGGATCCGGTCGATGGCCGGCGAAGGCGAGGACTGTGCCCGGGTGCCCGCCTCGTGCGCGCAACCCGACACGAGGAGTGCGATCCCCGCGATGACGAATCTCCACCGCCCATGACCTGCGTGCCGTTCCTTCATGACTCCTCCCTCTCCGGGCGGGGAACCGCCCCAAGGTCTCTTCGGTCCGAGTGCGGCCGCCATGCTAGCACCATGAGGCGAGGAATCAAGAACCGCGTCGGACGCCCCTCCGGCCCTTCCGACTTCCGCGCTTCTTCAGTATCCTGGCCCCATGAACGTGCAGTGCCCTACGTGCCGCGCGACGACCCCGTGGGAGGGGAACCCGCTCCCCTCGCCATGCAAGATGGAGTAGAATGGGAGTGCCTCCCATGCTCAGCGAAGCGGATCGACATATCCTCGCGGAGATCGCCGACGAGTTCAATGCAAAGCCGCCGCCGGAGCGGTGCAAGCTCGTCGATCTCGGGCGATGGCTCCGAGAGGAGTACCGCATCCCGGCCGAGGAGGACGAGTCCGAGGGTCCGTCCGACGGTCCGTCCGGGGGAGACCGCCGGGACGCCTGAACCTCCGGAGGGGCCGCCCCCGGAGCCACGTCAATCCAGAACCGCGAGAGGGAGACCAACGATGGAGAAGACGCAGATCCTGGGCGCGCTCGACCGCGCCATCGAGGCGGAGAGCACCGCCAAGACGTTCTACGCCGCCGCGGCGGACAAGACCGACGACGCCGGCGGAGCGCGGATGTTTCGGGAACTCGCGGAGTTCGAGGCCCATCACGAGCGGCAGCTCCGGCAGCTTAAGGCCTCCCTGGAGAGTTCCGGCGCCTGGACGAGCTACCCGGCCCGGGAGTTCTCGAAGGTGCCGACGGCCGAGGGCGCCGGGCGGAGGAGCGCGGGCGATCACGCCGATGCCCTGGAGGCACTGCGCCTCGCGATCGCCGCCGAGGAGAAGGCGATCGCGGAGTACGAGGCGCTGGCGAAGGCCGCGCCGGACGAGACGGGGCGCCAGATGTTCCTGCGACTCTCGGAGGAGGAGGCCATGCACCGCCGTCTCCTGGACGACCAGTACTACAACCTGCTCAATCGCGGCGTGTGGGTGTGGGGGGACTGACGAGAAAGCCCGTGGCGCGAGTCCCCATGGGGCCCTCCGGGGCCCCATCGTCGTCTCGGAGTGCCGGAGTCGCCCCGGGAGAACCTTGACACGGAGCCGCCGGGCGCTACGTTGCCGCGTCGGGAACCCGCCGCGACGGTTGGCTGGCGGGGCCCTGTCGCTCCGGCACCCCGCGGCGTCCAGCGGGAGCCGAAAACCAGTCGATCAGCCCGGAGGTGTCCGCGTGCCCGGAAAACCCATCTGCTCCGCCGCTGCCGTCCTCGCCGTGGTCCTGCTGTGCGCGGGCGACGCGGCCGCCCAGCAACTGCGGGCCGTACAGGTCTTCGTGGCCCTGGGGCAGCGCCCCGAGGAAGCGGCCCGGATCGAGTACCTGAAGGCCAATGCCGGCAGTCGGGTCGACGGCGCCGGGCACATCGAGGCGATCATCCCCCGAACCTACTTCGACACGTCGGTGCCCGACGCCAACCCCGTGGTGGCGCTGATCCAGGTCGGTCCGGGGCGCAAGGTGGCGTGCGGCCTTCCCCGGGCGCCCTCCCCCGAGGACGTCCGGGCCTTCCGGGAGGGCGCCGACGTGGCGTTCCGGGGCAAACTGGTGGACGGACACGACTGGGGGGAGTGGCAGACCCTCTACCTGGGCGACTGCTCCGTGCACCCTCGCTGACCGGAGGGCCCGGCAGACTTCCTCAGTTGCCGACCCATAGGGGCAGCACGAGGCGTCGTTCCTCCCCACCGTCTGCGGCGAAGAACCGAACCACCGCGGAGTAGGACCCGGGAGGCAGGGGCTGGCCCTCGGTGTCCCGGACCTCCCACACGAAGTTCCGCGTCGTCCCCCTGTCGAGCCGCACCACCGCCTGGGTCACCATCTGGGGGCGGAACACGGGGCGCCCGGCGTCGTCCAGGATCTCGATCGGGAAGGGGTTGGGCAGGTCGATGTCCTTCCGCGCCTCGATCTGGAAGGTGATCCTGCGGCTCGGCCCCGGCGGGCAGTCCAGGCAACGCCACAGGGCGGAGGGAGAATCGCCGGGAACCGGGTCGGGACCGCGTGCCGCCGAGGTGGGCATCGGCGCACCGACCTTCCGCGCGACACCGAGGCGCTCCCGGAGCACGGTCGCGAGCGCCGCCTCGTCCAACCGGTCGAACAGGCCCTCCCGCTCGATGACCTCCAGCACGTCGTCCAGGACCGGCGCCCCCAGCCCGTACACGTCCGGGTGGGCTTCCGCCCAGATCTCGCCGTTGGGGACGAGGGCCACCTTCACCGGGAGGTACGAGATCTCGACCCGGGTTCCCTTCCGGACCCGCCGGTAGATGTCCTCGATACTCCCCTCCCCCACCCGGATGCACCCGTGGCTCAGGAACTGGCCGACCGTCGTCGGGAAGGGTGTCCCGTGGATCCCGTAGCCCCACGCGGACAGCTGGATCCAGTGCTTGCCCAGCGGGTTGTCGGGCCCGGGCGGCACCTTCTTCCGCACGATGCTCCCCTCCCGCTGCATCTCCTCCTGGATCGACGAGGGGACGTGCCAGGTGGGGTCGGTCTGCCCGAACAGCACCGTGAAGGACCCGAGAGGCGTAGGCCACGCCGGTCGGCCGAGGCCCACCGGGTACCGCGAGACGAGGGTGCCGGCCTCGAAGAAGTAGAGAGCGGCTTCCGGGACGTTCACCACGGCGCCGTCGTCGAGGACCGCCGGGACGACCCGCCGGGTATCCACCTCCAGCACCTGCCCCGGGAAGATCCGGGAAGGATCCCCGATGCCGTTCATCGAGGCCAGGGCACGCCACGGGATTCCGTTGCGGGCGCCGATCGCCACCAGCGTGTCGCCCGGTTCCACGACCACGCGCCGGATCTCTCCGGCCACGCGGTTGAACAGGCGAACGCGGGGCTGCGCCGCGGCCGGAAGGGCCGCGGCGCAGTGGAGCGCGAGGAGACAGGCCAGGAATCGGTTCGACATCGGCACGGGACTTCCACGGGTGCGCGGGTTGCGACCAGTCTACGGGAATCGCCGCAGAGCTCAAGATCCCCTTTCGGGCCCCCCGACCTGCGACTTCCTCAGCCCCCGTCCCCTGCCAGGGTGAACTCCCAGGCGCACCAGAACTCCTCCGGATGGACGTCCGGCGGGCACGAGAGGCACCGGGTCCGGATCCTCGGATCCACGGTCTCCGCAAACCCGGCGTACTCGACGAGGCCCACGGGCTTGCAGGGGAAATCGGGGAGGCCCTTCCGCTTTCGCGCCGCCTGCACCCGGCAGTCGGTCATCCGGAACACGGCGCGCCGGTCGGTGACCTCGATACACTCCTGCCGGTTGAGGCGAGCGTAGAGCCGGTGGCGGAGACACTCCACCAGGGCCGGAATCCCCCCGCCGGGACGCATCCCCAGACGTTCCATGATGCGCCGCGCCTCGATCACCGTGAACTGTTCCCAGGCAGCGCGGTCCGCTTCGATCGCCGCCTCCATCCCGTGGGCGGCCTCCACCGCCTGGAACCAGAGGCCGTCGTGGGCCAGCCAGTTCTTGGCGTCGTCGATCACCACCTGGATGAGCTGCTCCCTGGTCATCTCCTCCAGGATCCGGAGTCCCTCGTCGCCGTCGCGGCGCGGGTTCGAGTGTCTCTGCTCCACGGTGTCCTCCTATCCTCCCTGTGGGGCCCGGGCGTCGCCGGTGCTCATCGGTGGGGCGGGGGAAGGCCCGGTCTCCCAGGCCAGCGAAAGGAAAACGGCGATGTCCGGGGAGGATTCCGTGACCAGGTCCTCCGTGAACCCCAGGCTCCAGCGCCCCGCGGCACCCCAGCGGCCTTGCAGCCCCAGGGCCAGCATGAGCACGTCCCGATCCAGCATCCGGACGCCGGTGTCGTAGGGCGACGCGTACCACGTGAGCTGCCCCGACACCCAGGTCTCCCGCCCCAGGCGGAACGAGCCGCCGGCCGCGGCCTGGGCGGCTGCGTGGGTGGCCAGGTGCAGCGCCGGGTGGGCGGAGCCGCCGACGTAGACGAGGTCGAGGGACCCGGACAGGGAGACCCGGTCCCCGCGCCACGCCACCGCTCCTCCGCCCGTGAGGTCCACGCTGCCGCTCCCGTGGCCGTCCCCCGTGTCGCCGGTGGGCAGTTGGACGGAACCCCGTCCCACGGCGGACCAGCCGCGCGCCCCCCCCGGCAGCAGGGTGAACGAGACGGAGAGATCGACATCCCCCACCCCACCGCCCGCGGGCGGGTCGGGGTCGTAGGTGCGCCCGCGGCTCGCCACCACGTAGGCGAGCTCGTTCTCCGGCAGGTGGGTGCGGTCGCCCCCCGGGAGGCCGAGCGCGTCGTGGTAGTCGTTGAGGAAGCCGTCGAAGGCCCCCCTGGTGAGCCATATCCAGGGCACCGACACCCCCACCGCGGTCGCCGAGCCGAGGTGTCCGGTCCACTCCAGCGAGACCCGGCCGATCTCCATGTCGAGGATCGCCCCCGCCCTCGACCCGACGTCCACCGAGGCCATCGAGCCGTAGCCGGCCCGGAGCTCCAGGCCCGGTCCGCGGGCCCAGGCCGCCCCCGGTTGGGGGAGCACGAGGTGGGCCGGGTGGAGGTTCACCGCCGGCAGGGGGCGCGGCGCCTCCCAGCCCTGGCCGGCGACCGCCGCCCCACCCCGCGCGAGAACGGCCAGCACCACCCCCGCTGCGAACAGGTTGGCGGCGAGTCGCGCCAATGTCGCCCCTTCCCCACCAGGCCCTGCTTCGGGCACCGCCGCGCTCACGAGGCCACCGGGCGCCTCCACAGGTACCCGAGGAGCGCCCAGAAGGTCCCCACCGTGAGAATCACGGCACCCCACAGCACCAGATTCACCCCGGGGTCGCGGTGGACGTTGTAGACACCGTTCGGGACGATCGCCAGGTCGAGGAGCCGCACGCGAAGCCCCCCGATGTCCGTCGCGCCCCCCTGGGCCGGGGCGAGAAAGGCCGTCCCCAACGGCTCCCCTGCCCCTCCCACGTGCGCCACCAGCACCCCAGGGCCGAAGTACGGGCCCCGGCGGTCGCCCGGGTCCAACGTGCCCCGCAACGCGAGCCGCCGCCCCCCCGCCAGTTCCGCAGCCTCTCCCTGGCGCAGCGTGACCGAACCCTCGGACGTCGCGAGACTCGCGCCCAGGACCTTGGCGTACGCTCCCTGGGGGTAGACCACCGTGGAGCCCCAGATCAGCGGATGGTTGGTCCGGACCATGCCCTCGGCGACGGCCCGCCCGTCCCTGAGCAGCGCCACGCGGCTCACCACGTCCCACACCCTCCCTCCGGGACCCCGGACGGAGTCGACCCCGTCGACGCGGAGGGACAGGCCGCTCTCTCCCACGGGGGCCGTCTCGCCCTCCGCGATCTCGATCCCCTGCGTGCGCGACCCGAAGCCGCTCCCCAGGACGAACCCGGAGAAGATCAGGAGGAAACCGAGGTGCACGAGCACCTCTCCCATCCCCCTCGCGTGCCTTCGGCGACGGAAGAACCAGTTGAGGGTGCAGAGGACGAGACTCGCGACGACGAGGTAGGTGAGCACGACGAGCAGGTAGACCCACAGGGACCCGGGGAGGGCCTGGGGCGCCACCTCGCGCAGCCACACGTTGAACGGGTAGGCGTCCATCTTCATCCAGAACTGCGGGTCCGCGCGGTAGGCCAGGATCGAGCCCACCGCCAGGTCGAGGCACCACAGGATGCTCAGGACGACGAAGGTGGCCGGCGACACCGCCGCCTCGAACAGCAGCACCGCCGCCCGGCGCAGGAGGGAGGTCATCCGACTCCTCCTCAGCCGAGTCCGTGCTCGGTCTCGAAGAAGAGACCGAGGCCCAGGAAGGTGAACAGAACCAGCGCGAAGCCGGCCAGGGCCAGTACGTCGACGGGCCATCCCTGCCAGTTCGGCCGGTTTCTCACGTGGATGACCCCCGAGTAGAAGAACCAGAGGATGGTCGACCACAACCCCTTGATCCGCCAGGTCCAGTACGAGCCCCAGGCCAGGTAGGCCCACAGGCTGCCGGCCACCATGCACCAGGTGAAGAGCACGTAGCCGAGGTACAGGCACTCGTCCAGCATCCTGCGTTCCTCGCCCAGGGTGGAGCCCGGGATCCCCAGCCGCCGGTAGACGGCCAGGAGGGCCGCGCACCCGAACAACCCGTAGGCGGCGAAAGACGTGGCCACGTGGAGGAAGAACAGGGGCGTGTCCAGCGAGGGCGTGAGGGGGCCGACCCTCAGGTCCCCCCGGGTCGCGCCGAGCAGGGCCAGGAACGAGAACGCCAGGGCGGCGGGCAGGAAAGAGCGGGCCCGGTATCGGGCCGCGAAGTACAGCGCGATGCCCACGACCCAGATGGCGAGGAAGTGCAGCGTGGAGAACAGGCCCGTCACCGGCAGATACCCGGCCGCGTTCCACCGGACCCCGAGGAGCACCACCTGCACCAGCAGGCCCAGGCCCGCGACCCCGACCCCGACCCGGCCGAGCCGTTCCCGCCCGCCCACGGCGGCCACCCCGCAGAGCACGGCCGCCCCACCGTATCCCCACAGGCACAGCCGGTGCGCCATGAGGCTGAATTCGACGACGGTCAACGCTTCCTCCGGAGGCAGGGTGTCGGACCGCGGAAGCCTACAACCATCCGGCCCCCCGGTGCCAGCACCGGACGACACCGCCGACCGCGCGCGGGTGGCCCCGGGATTGCCTTCGCCCCCGCCCGCCCGGTGCGGCGTCCTTGCCCCGCGCCGACCCGGCCCTTCATAATCGCACCCAGTCTCCCTTCGGTCTCGCCCTCCAGGAGGAAACCCATGCGCCGTGCCGCGCTCCTCGTCCTTCCGCTGCTCGCGGCCGCAGGCCCCTCCGCCGCGACCGCAGCGCCGGCGCCGACCCACGCCATCGCCATGCACGGGGAGCCCAAGTACCCTGCCGGCTTCCCGCACTTCGACTACGTGAACCCGGCGGCCCCCAAGGGCGGGGAGGCCCGCCTCCACGCGATCGGAACCTTCGACACCCTCAACGGCCTCAGCCTGCGCGGGGTGCCGGCCGTGGGACTGGGCGGGGTCTACGACACGCTGCTCACGGGGTCCGACGACGAGGCCTTCACCGAGTACGGGCTCCTGGCCGAGGCGATCGAGGTGCCCCCGGACCGCAGCTGGGCGAGTTTCCGGCTGCGGCCCGAGGCGCGCTGGCACGACGGGAGGCCGGTCACCGTGGAGGACGTCGTGTTCTCCCTGGAGACGCTGAAGACGAAGGGTCACCCGTTCTACCGGGCGTACTACGCGAACGTGGCCAAGGCGGAGAAGGTCGGGGACAGGACGGTCAGGTTCTCCTTCTCCGGCGGGGAGAACCGGGAGCTCCCCCTGATCGTCGGCCAGATGCCGGTCCTTCCGAGGCACTACTGGGAGAACCGGGAGTTCGACAAGACGACCCTCGACCCGCCGCTCGGGAGCGGCCCCTACCGCATCGAGGAGGTGGACCCGGGCCGCTCCATCGTCTACGCGCGGGTCCAGGACTACTGGGGCCGCGACCTGCCCGTGAACCGCGGGCGCCACAACTTCGACCGCATCCGGTACGACTACTACCGGGACACCACCGTGGCGCTGGAGGCGTTCAAGGCCGGGGAGTACGACTTCCGGCAGGAGAACGTCTCCAAGGACTGGGCCACGGGATACGACACGCCCGCGACCCGCCAGGGCTGGATCGTGAAGGTGGAGATCCCCAACGAGATCCCGACGGGGATGCAGGGGTTCGTGATGAACCTGAGGCGGCCGCTCTTCCAGGACCGCCGGGTCCGGCAGGCGCTCGCCTACGCCTTCGATTTCGAGTGGTCCAACCAGAACCTCTTCTACGGCCAGTACACCCGCACGCGGAGCTACTTCTCCAACAGCGAGCTCGCTTCCCGGGGCCTGCCCGGGCCCGAGGAACTCCAGATCCTGGAGCCGTTCCGGGGGCGGATCCCGGAGGAGGTGTTCACGACGGCGTACGAGCCCCCGGCCACCGACGGCTCCGGCCAGATCCGCGACAACCTGAAGCGGGCGCTGGAGCTCCTGCGGCAGGCCGGGTGGGAGGTGCAGGGCGGGAAGCTGGTCCACGAGGAGAGCGGCCGGCCCTTCTCCTTCGAGATCCTCCTGGACTCCCCCACCTGGGAGCGGATCAGCCTCCCCTTCGCCAAGAACCTCGGGCGCCTGGGCATCGAGGTCAAGGTCCGCACGGTGGACGCGGCCCAGTACCAGAAGCGGGTGGAGGAGTTCGACTACGACGTCGTGGTGGACGTCTTCGGCCAGTCCCTCTCCCCCGGCAACGAGCAGCGGGACCTCTGGGGCTCCGCCGCCGCCGCCGAACCCGGCAGCCGCAACACCATCGGCGTCAAGGACCCGGCGGTGGACGCCCTCGTGGACCTGGTGATCTCCGCGCCCGACCGGGCCGGCCTGATCCACCGGACCCGCGCCCTGGACCGGGTGCTGCTCTGGGGGCACTACGTGATCCCGCACTGGCACATCCGGGCGTTCCGCGTCGCGTACTGGGACAAGTTCGGGCGCCCCGAGACCTCCCCGAAGTACTCCCTGGGGTTCGACACCTGGTGGGTCGACACGGGCCGGTTCGAGGCGCTGAGAGCCTCGGGGGTGTCGCTGAAGTCGATGCGTTGACCAACGGACCCCGACCGTGTTCGCCTACGTCGTCCGCCGTCTGCTCCTGCTGATCCCGACCCTGTTCGGGATCATGGTCATCAACTTCCTGGTGGTCCAGGCCGCCCCCGGCGGCCCGGTCGAGCAGATGATCGCCCGCCTCAAGGGGCACGGGGTCGAGGCCACGGCCCGGGTGAGCGGCGCCGGGGACCAGGAGGCCGGCCGGGGCGCCCCGGCCCCCAGCTCCGGGGACGCGGCCTCGTCGAAGTACCGCGGCTCCCGGGGCCTCCCCCCGGAGCTCATCGCCGAGATCGAGCGCCAGTTCGGCTTCGACCGGCCGGCCCACGAGCGGTTCTGGAAGATGATGAAGAGCTACGCGCTCTTCGACTTCGGGGAGAGCTTCTTCCGGGACCGGAGCGTCATCGACCTCGTCCTCGACAAGATGCCCGTGTCCATCTCGCTGGGGCTCTGGACCACGCTCCTCGTGTACCTCATCTCCATCCCCCTCGGCGTCGCCAAGGCGGTGCGCGACGGCTCCCGCTTCGACGTGTGGACCAGCACGGCGGTGGTGCTCGGCAACGCGATCCCCGGCTTCCTGTTCGCCATCCTGCTGATCGTGGTCTTCGCGGGGGGGCGCTACCTCGACTGGTTTCCCCTGCGCGGCCTGGTGAGCGAGAACTGGCACCAGCTCTCCTGGCCGGCCCGCGCGGCCGACTACTTCTGGCACATCGCCCTGCCCGTCCTGTCGATGGTGATCGGCGGCTTCGCCGGTCTGACGATGCTCACCAAGAACTCCTTCCTCGAGGAGATCCACAAGCAGTACGTGGTGACGGCCCGCTCCAAGGGCCTCAGCGAGAGCCGGGTGCTCTACGGCCACGTGTTCCGCAACGCGATGCTCATCGTGATCGCGGGCTTTCCCAGCGCGTTCGTCGGCGCCCTCTTCACGGGATCGCTGCTCACCGAGATCATCTTCTCCCTCGACGGCCTGGGCCTGCTCGGGTTCGAGGCCGCCGTGAACCGCGACTACCCGGTGATGTTCGGCACCCTCTACTTCTTCACCCTCCTGGGCCTCCTGCTGAACCTCGCCGGCGACCTCACCTACCACGCGGTCGATCCGCGCATCGACTTCGAGAGCCGGGAGGTCTGATGGCACCGCGGCGGCCCCGCCTCTCGCCCCTGACCGCCCGCCGGCTGCGGAACTTCCGGTCCAACCGGAGGGGCTGGTGGTCGCTGTGGCTCTTCCTCGGCCTCTTCCTCGTCACCCTGTTCGCGGAGTTCATCGCCAACGACAAGCCCCTCCTGGTCCGGTACGACGGGGCACTGTACTTCCCCGTCTTCGTCGAGTATCCCGAGACCGTCTTCGGAGGCTTCCTGCCCACCGAGGCGGAGTACCGCGACCCCGAGGTGGAGGGCCTCATCCGGGAGAAGGGCTGGCTCGTCTGGCCGCCGATCCGCTACTCCTACGACACGATCAACTACGACATCCCCACCCCGGCGCCCTCCCCGCCCACCTCGGACAACTGGCTGGGAACAGACGACCAGGGGCGCGACGTGTCGGCCCGCCTGATCTACGGGTTCCGGGTCTCCGTGCTCTTCGGGCTGGCCCTGACCCTGCTCTCGTCCGTGATCGGGATCGCCGCGGGGGCGGCCCAGGGCTATTTCGGCGGCCGGGTGGACCTGCTCTTCCAGCGCTTCATCGAGATCTGGAGCGGGCTGCCCATCCTGTACCTCCTCATCATCCTGGCCAGCGTGGTGGAGCCGAGTTTCGGCTGGCTCCTCGGCCTCATGCTGCTGTTCAGCTGGATGAGCCTCGTGGGCGTGGTCCGGGCGGAGTTCCTCCGGGTCCGCAACTTCGACTACGTCCGGGCCGCCCGGGCGCTCGGGGTCGGGGACGCCGTGATCATGTTCCGGCACATCCTCCCCAACGCCATGGTGGCGACGCTCACGTTCCTCCCGTTCATCCTCAACGGGTCGATCACCACCCTCACGGCCCTCGACTTCCTCGGGTTCGGCCTCCCGCCCGGCTCGGCCTCCCTGGGTGAACTGCTCAACCAGGGCAAGGCCAACCTCCAGGCCCCGTGGCTGGGGATCACCTCCTTCTGCGTCCTCGCCCTGATGCTCTCCCTCCTCATCTTCATCGGGGAGGCGGTCCGGGACGCCTTCGACCCGAGGAAGACCCTGCGATGACGGCCCTGCTCGACATCCGGGGGCTCCACGTCTCCTTCGGGCAGGGCCCCGGGGAGGTCCGGGCCGTGCGGGGCGCCTCACTGGCCATCGAGCCGGGCGAGGCGGTCGGCCTGGTGGGCGAGAGCGGGTCGGGCAAGTCGGTCACGGCGCTCTCCGTGCTGCGGCTGCTCCCCTACCCCGTCGCGCACCACCCGTCCGGGAAGGTCCTGTTCCGGGGGGAGGATCTCCTCGCGGCGACGGACGCGCGGATGCGGGAGATCCGCGGCAACCGGATCGCCATGATCTTCCAGGAGCCCCTCAGCTCCCTGAACC
>CAZJSF010000069.1:0-14309 GCA_964548515.1 uncultured Thermodesulfobacteriota bacterium | reverse complement strand
GGTCGGCCTCGGTGTTCACCCACGCGAAGGGCAGGACCATGGTGACCACCGTGCCGGCCAGGATGGCGGCGACGGCCATGAGGAGGAAGAGGACGGGTCGGTTCTCCCAGCGGTGCGTCATGGCGTCTCCTCCCTCACGCTTCCCGGGGAGCGGCCACCGGCTCTCCCCGCCGGGCCGTCATCACCAGGTTGTAGACGAACACCACGACTCCGGCCAGGTACAGCACCCCGGAGGCGGCCCGGACCCACCAGTACGGGTACATGGTCACCAGCGCCTCCATGAAGGTGTACACCAGGCTGCCGTCCGGGTTCATGGCGTGCCACATGGAGGCCTGCTGAACCCCGGCGATCCACATGCTCACGGAGTACACGAGCTGGCCCACGAGCACGAGCCAGAAGTGCAGGTTCGCCAGGCCCACGCTGTAGAGCTTCCGCCCGTACATGTGGGGGGCCATGTAGTAGATGGCCGCGAAGAGCACCAGGGAGACCCACCCCATGGCACCCATGTGGACGTGCCCGGGGATCCACTCGCTGTAGTGGATGAAGGACGAGAAGGAGCGCACGGCCTGCATCGGGCCCTGCAGGGTCTGGAGGCCGTAGAAGGTGATGCCAAGGATAAGGAACTTCACCAGGTAGTTGGAGCGCATCTGGTGCCACTCCCCCTCCATGGTGAGGTAGCCGTTCACCACCGACCCCCAGGAGGGGGCGATGAGCATCACGGAGAACGCCATGGCGAGGGTCTGCACCCAGTCGGGCACCGGCGTCCACAGCAGGTGGTGGGCGCCCGTCCAGAGGTACATGAACACCAGGGCCCAGAAGGCCACGATGGAGAGGCGGTGGCTGTAGATCGGGGCCCCGGTCGTCTTGGGGAGGAAGTAGTAGAACACCGCCAGGGGCGGCAGGGTCAGCACCATGGCCACCGCGTTGTGGCCGAACCACCACTGGACGTTGGCGTCGTTGGCGCCGGCGTAGGCGGAGTACGACTTGAACAGCGTGACCGGCACCTCGGCCGCGTTGACCAGGTAGAGAACCGCCACGCCCACGAGGGAGGCCAGCATGAACCAGAGGGAGACGTACATCTGCTCCTCCCGGCGCTTGACCACGGTCATGATGATGTTCACCGAGAACGCGACCCAGAGGACCACCACCATGATGTCCAGGGGCCACTCGAGCTCGTGGTACTCCTTCGAGGTCGAGTAGCCCAGCAGCAGCGTCACGGCCGCCGCCACGATGGTGGCGTTGAACCACCACAGCTGGAAGCGCGCGAGCCCCGGGCTCCACACGGGGCGCCGGGTGAGGCGCTGCACCATGTAGTAGAAGGCCGCGAAGAAGCTCCCGATGCCCCACCCGAAGATCGCCGCGTTGGTGTGGAGCGGCCGGAGCCGCCCGTAGGTGAGGAGCGGCGGGAGGTTGAGCCCGGGCGCGACGAGCTGGAAGGCGATGACGATGCCCACCAGCACCGCCACGACGCCCCAGATGACGCTCCACGTGACGTAGCGCCGGACGATGTCGTAGTTGTACGCCGCCTGTTCCATGGGACCTCCTCGCGGAGCACACGTGGGAAAAGACACAAATACGAACGAGGACAAAGCCGGTCAGGATACTCCGACAGGGCCCCCGGCCCTGTCAAGCCGCTCGGGCGCCCTCCGGCACCTCCGCTGCGGGAGCTTGCCCCGGGGTGGAGCCGGGGTCAAATCCCGCGGCCGCTCACACCAGGTCCTTCAGCCAGCCGAAGGCCACGAAGGTGCCGACGCTGGAGCCCAGGTTCGACAGGAGGAACACCAGCAGCACGCGGGACACCCGGTTGGCCCACCACCCCCGCAGGCGGGTCAGGTCGTCGAGGAGGTTCTCCAGGTCGCGGACCCGGGGCTTGCCGGCCCAGGCCTGGACCACGCCGCTCACCATACCGGCGCCTACCGTCGGGTTCAGGCTCGTGACCGGCGCCGCCACGAAGGCCGCGGCCACGGCCGCCGGGTGGCCCAGCGCCACCAGGGCTCCGAGGGCGGAGAGGCAGCCGTTCGCGAGCACCCACGCCCAGGCTGCCTCGCGCACCCTGGTGGCGTCGCCCCAGAAGAAGCCGGCGGCGAACAGCGCCACGACCACCGTCGGGATCGCCCACGGGATCGCCCGGGAGACGGCGGACTTGGGGGGGATCGAATCGAGCTCCTCCAGGTCCCCGTCCGGCCGCGGGTCCCTGAGCTCCCGGGTGAGGCCGGGCACGTGCCCCGCGCCCACCACGGCGAGCACGGTGCGCCCCGGGGCGTTGCGGATGCGGGCCGCCATGTAACGGTCCCGCTCGTCGATCAGGATGGCCTTGGCGGAGGGAAGGGCCTCGCCCACCTCCTCGAGCAGCGCGGAGAGGGAGTCCTTCTCCCGGAGGCGCGCCAGGTCCTCCTCGCTCAGCTCCGGGTTCTCGAAGGCGCTGGCCAGGAGGGCGGAGAGGAGGGAGACCTTCTTCCACAGGCCGGTGCGCCTCCAGGCCCGCAGCAGGGTGGTGCGGATCGGGCGGCCCACCAGCTCCACGGCGAGTTCCGCCTCCTCCGCGGCCCGGACGGCCTCGAGCAGCTCCTCCCCGGGCCGGACCCCCGTCTGCAGGCCCATCCGCTTCTGGAACGCCGCCAGGGCGAGGTTCGCGAGCAGGAAGGGCCCCTTGCCCTTGCGGATGGCCTGGCCGAGCTTGAGGTCCTTCCACCGGGTCGGGTCGCGCAGGGCCTCGAGCCGCTGGGGGTCGAGCTCCACGCAGACGGCATCGGGCCGGAGCTCCTCCACCGCGCGGCGCACCTCCTCCACGGACCGCTGGGACACGTGGGCGGTGCCGAGCAGGTGGATCTCCTTGTCCGGGAGTTCGACGCGCACCGTGGCGGCGGGCGCGGGGGCGTTCTCCATGGGGGCCTCCGAGGGGGGCGGCGCGGGCGGGCGGATTCTAGAGGCCGGCCGGCACCCGGGTCAATCGCACCGGCCGCCGGGCTGTTCCCCCCATCCCCTGCGCCGTGGTAGGGTTCGGGCCACCGTTCCCGCGATGCCTGGACCCCATGGCCCTGCCCGACCCCCACCACATCCTGCGCTCGGTGTTCGGCTACCCGGCCTTCCGCGGGCACCAGGAGGAGATCGTCCGCCACGTGACGGCGGGGGGCGACGCCCTGGTGCTCATGCCCACGGGCGGCGGGAAGAGCCTGTGCTTCCAGGTCCCGGCCCTGGTCCGCCCGGGCGTCGGGGTGGTGGTCTCGCCCCTGATCGCCCTGATGAAGGACCAGGTGGACGCCCTGCGCCAGGTCGGCGTGCGGGCCGAGGTGCTCAACTCGACCCTCGCCGCCCCGGAGGCCCGCCGGGTGGAGGGGCGTTTCGCCGCGGGGGAGATCGACCTCCTCTACGTGGCGCCGGAGCGCCTGCTCACCGAGCGCTTCCTGGTGCTCGCCGCCCGGGCGCCCCTGGCGCTCTTCGCCATCGACGAGGCGCACTGCGTCAGCCAGTGGGGCCACGACTTCCGGCCCGAGTACCTGGGGCTCTCCTCCCTGGCCGAGCGCTTCCCGGGGGTGCCCCGCATCGCCCTCACGGCCACGGCCGACGGCCCCACCCGGCGGGAAATCGTCGAGCGCCTGCGGCTCGGCGGCGCCCGCCGCTTCGTCGCGGGCTTCGACCGCCCCAACATCCGCTACCGGGTGGTCCCCAAGGAGAACCCGCGCCAACAGCTCCTGGCCTTCCTCCGGGCCGAACACCCGGGAGACGCGGGCATCGTCTACTGCCTGTCCCGGCGGCGGGCGGAGGAGACGGCGGCGTGGCTCCGGGAGCGGGGGGTCGAAGCCCTTCCGTACCACGCGGGCCTGGGCGCCGGGCTCCGTCAGGCCCACCAGGAGCGCTTCCTCCTGGACGAGGGCGTGGTCGTGGTGGCCACCGTGGCCTTCGGCATGGGCATCGACAAGCCCAACGTGCGCTTCGTGGCCCACCTGGACCTTCCCAAGAGCCTGGAGGCGTACTACCAGGAGACCGGGCGGGCGGGCCGCGACGGCCTGCCGGCCGACGCGTGGCTCGCCTACGGCATGGCCGACGTGGCGCTGCTGGGGCAGATGCTCGCCGCCTCCGACGCCGACGAGGCCCACAAGCGCCTCGAGCGCCGCAAGCTCGACGTCATGCTCGGCTACTGCGAGGCCTCCGAGTGCCGGCGGCGGGTGCTCCTGGGCTACTTCGGGGAGGAGATGCCGGAGCCCTGCGGCAACTGCGACACGTGCCTCGAGCCCGTGGACACCTGGGACGCCACCGTGGCCGCCCAGAAGGCCCTGTCGTGCGTGTTCCGCACCGGGCAGCGGTTCGGCGTCGTGCACCTGGTGGACGTGCTCCTCGGCAGGAGCACCGAGCGGGTGGGCCGGTGGGGCCACGACCGGGTGAGCACCTACGGCATCGGCGCCGAGCTGGACGAACGGGGATGGCGGTCGGTCTTCCGGCAGCTGGCGGCCAGGGGCCTCGTGGCCGTGGACCACGAGGCCCACGGCGCCCTGCGCCTCACGGAGCGGAGCGGGGCGGTCCTGCGCGGGGAGGAGCCGGTCCGGCTGCGCCGGGACCCCGTGCGCGCCTCCCGCTCCAAGGGGCGGGACAGCAGGGGCCGCGCCCCGAAGGGCCCGGTCCGCCCGCTCGACCCGGCGCAGGGGGGTGCCGCGGCCGTGCTCTGGGAGCGGCTCCGGGCCCTGCGCCTGGAGCTCGCCCGGGCCCAGGGGGTGCCCCCGTACGTCATCTTCCACGACGCCACCCTGCACGCGATGGCCGCCCGGCGCCCCGCCACCCTGGAGGAGCTGGCAGCCATCCCCGGGGTGGGCGAGCGCAAGCTGTCGCGCTACGGCGCGACCTTCCTGGAGGCCCTGCGGTCATGACGCCGACCCGCGTCACCGAGCGGCTCCTGGCGGACCTGGCGCCCCTGCGCTTCGGGCCGCCGGTGAGCCACGTGTACAACCCCCTCGTGTACGCGCGCCCGTCCCACGACCTCTACTGGGCCCGCTTCGGGGCCGCGCCCAAGGAGGCCGTCTTCGTCGGCATGAACCCGGGGCCCTTCGGCATGGCCCAGACCGGCGTGCCCTTCGGCGAGGTGGAGGCGGTGCGGGGCTGGATGGGCATCGAGGCGCCGGTCGGCCGGCCCGGGCGCGAGCACCCGAAGCGGCCCGTGGAGGGCTTCTCGTGCCGCCGGAGCGAGGTCAGCGGCCGGCGGCTGTGGGGCTGGGCCCGGCGCCGCTTCGGCACCCCCGAGGCGTTCTTCCGCCGCTTCTTCGTGGCCAACTTCTGCCCGCTGCTGTTCCTGGAGGAGGGCGGCCGCAACCGCACCCCGGACAAGCTGCCGGCGTCCGAGGCGGCGCCCCTGTACGACGCGTGCGACCGCGCGCTCCGGGCGACCGTGGAGCTGCTGCGGCCCCGGCTGGTGATCGGCGTCGGCGCCTTCGCCGAGGGGCGGGCCCGCGCGGCGGTGGCCGGGCTCGGCGTGCCGGTCGGGCGCGTGACGCACCCGAGCCCCGCCAACCCGGCGGCCAACCGGGGGTGGGAAGCCCGCGTGGAAGGGGAACTGGAGTCGCTGGGGGTGTCGCTCTGACCGGCATCCGCCGGCGCGGGCCCCGAGAAGAGGGATCGCCATGCTCGACACGCACCAGAAGGCCCTGCAGGTGAACCTCGACCCCGGCAAGTACGGGGTCTTCGCGGAGATCGGCGCCGGCCAGGAGGTCGCCCGCTGGTTCTTCCGCGTCGGGGGCGCCTCCGGAACGGTCGCCAAGGCCATCTCCGCCTACGACATGACCTTCAGCGACGCCATCTACGGCCCCTGCGAGCGCTACGTGAGCCGGCAGCGCCTCGAGACCATGCTGGCCCACGAGTACAGCCTGCTCGAGGAGCGCCTGGCGGCCAAGCGGGGGGAGGGGACGCGCTTCTTCGCCTTCGCCGACACCGTGGCGGCCCGCAGCTACAGCCGCGTGGACGACACCCACGGGTGGCTGGGGATGCGCTTCCAGGGGGTCCCGCGGGAAGAGCCCTCGCAGATCCTCGTCCACGTCCGGCTGCTCGACCGGGAGAGCGTCGCCCAGCAGGAGGCCCTGGGCATCCTGGGGGTCAACCTGGTGCACGGGGCGCTCAACTACCCCGGGGACGAGGGGAACCTGATGGTCTCCCTCCTCGACGGGCTGAGCACCGAGCGGGTGGAGATTGACCTCATCCGCTTCTCCGGGCCGGCGTTTCCGGGGGTGGACAACCGCCTCATGGCCCTGCAGCTCGTGCAGCGCGGGCTCACCAACGCGGCCCTCATCGCGAGCAACGGGGAGGTGGTGCAGCCCGCCGACGTCCTCTACAGGAAGCCGATCCTGGTGCTGCGCGGCAACTTCCGGCCCGTGACCCGCACCATGGTCGACATGCTCGACTGCGCCCTCGGCCAGTTCGTCCAGGAGCCCGCGGTGGAAGGGGACGAGGTGGTCGTGCTCATGGAGATGACGCTGAACAACCTCCTCCACGGCGGCGCCATCGACCACGGGGACTTCCTGGCGAGGGCCGACATCCTGGGGGCCCTGGGGAAGACGGTGCTCATCTCCAACTACGGGCTGTACTACCGGCTGGCCGCGCACCTGTTCAGCTTCACGCGGAAGATGATCGGGATCGTGACGGGGGTGCCGACCCTCAAGGAGATCTTCGACGAGAAGTACTACGAGCAGCTCCCGGGCGGCATCCTCGAGTCCTTCGGGCGCCTGTTCGAGAACGACCTCAAGGTGTACGTGTACCCCCAGCGCGACGGGGCGACCGGGGCCCTGCTGACCGCCGAGAACCTCCGGGTGCGGCCCCACCTGAGCCACCTCTACGCCTACCTGTGCGAGAACCGGTTCATCGAGGGGATCCGGGGCTTCAACGAGAAGTTCCTGCCCTACTACGCCGGGGACGTGCTCGCCAAGATCGCGGCCGGGGACGATTCGTGGGAGGAGATGGTGCCCGCGGAGGTGGCCCGCCTCGTCCAGGAGAGGCGGCTCTGGGGCTACCTTCCCCGCCCGTTGTGATACGTTTTTGTCGTCAATTTACCAAAAAAGACAAACTTGGATCGTTCCGGCTTCGTCCCGTATCCCATAAGTAGCTGACGGGAAAGGGTTTCCTGCCCTTCGTCCATTCTCGGCACGGCCTTCGCATCCCCGACGGCGACCCCGTCGTCCGCGGAGGAGAGGCACCGTGCCCGTTCCCCCCTTCTGGTACCCGGTTCTCCTGACCCTGCAGGTCGCGGCGGCCGCGACCCTGCTCGCGGCGGTCGCGGGCGTTGGGCTCGCCTACGGCCTGTCCCGGTCCTCCTTCGGGGGGAAGGAGTGGCTGGACGCCTGCCTCGCGCTGCCCCTCGTGCTCCCGCCCACGGTCCTCGGGTACTACCTTCTCGTGCTCCTCGGGCGCAACGGCGTCCTCGGCGGGTGGCTCCACGAGACCCTGGGCGTGAGTCTGGTCTTCACAGCCCCCGGCGCCGTGCTCGCCTCGGCCGTCGTCTGCTTCCCGCTGGTGTTCCAGTCGGCCCGGACCTCCTTCGACGCGGTGGACCGGAACCTCGAGGCCGCGGCGCGAACCCTGGGTGCGTCGGAGGCCGGGGTGTTCCTCCGGGTGTCGCTGCCGCTGGCCTGGCGCGGCATCGTGGCCGGAGGGATGCTGGCCTTCGCCCGGGCCATGGGCGAGTTCGGGGCGACCCTCATGGTGGCCGGGAACATCCCCGGACGGACCCAGACCCTCTCCCTCGCCATCTACGAGGCGGTGCAGTCCGGCGACGATGTCTCGGCGGGGCGCCTGGTGGTCCTCACCTCCGCCGTGTGCGTGGTGATGCTGGTCTTTTCCGGGCGCGTGGCGCGCCGGGCGACGGCGGGTGCCCCGTGACCGGCCGGCGAGCGCTCCGTGCCGCGGCGGCCCTGATCGGGATGGGGGCCGCCTCGGTGTCCTGGGCGGGCCCGTCGATCCTGGTGTCCGCCGCGGCCAGCCTCACGGAGGCCTTCCGCGAGGTCGGCGCCGCCTTCGTCCGGGCCGACCCCGCCCGGGCGGTCACGTTCAACTTCGCGGGCTCCGGAGTGCTCGTCCGGCAGGCGGAGCAGGGGGCCCCGGTGGACGTCCTGGCCACGGCGGACGCCGAGAGCATGGCGCGGGCCGAGGCGAAGGGCCTCCTGGACCCGGCTTCCCTCCGGGACTTCGCCTCCAACCGCCTGGTTCTGGTCGTCCCTGCGGCGTCGCCGCTGGGAGTCCGGACGTCGAGGGACCTGCTTGGGCCGGCCGTGATGCGGGTGGCCGT
Organism: uncultured Thermodesulfobacteriota bacterium; assembly: GCA_964548515.1. Lineage (GTDB taxonomy): Bacteria > Desulfobacterota > Deferrisomatia > Deferrisomatales > JACRMM01 > CAZGRT01. The sequence continues at coordinate 6,049 of CAZJSF010000069.1, read as the reverse complement.
GGGCAACCCCGCCTTCGTCCCCGCGGGACGCTACGCGCGGGCGCACCTCCTCGACGCCGGGCTCTGGGAGGGGCTGGGGCCCAAGCTCGTGCTCGGGGACTCCGTGCGCCAGGTCCTCGACTACGTGGCGCGCGCGGAGGTGGACGCGGGGTTCGTGTTCGCCACCGACGTGGCCTCCGGCCGCGCCGGGGCGGAGGTGGCGGCCGAGGTTCCACTGGCCCCGGCCCCGCGGTACTCGATCGCCGTCCTCGCCGAGGCCCCCGACCCCGTGGGTGCCGGGCTCTTCGTCGACTTCGTCGCCGGCAGCGGGGGGCGGGAGATCCTGGCCCGCCACGGCTTCGGACCCCCTTGAGCGCCGGAGGGAACCCTTGGACATCCTGGTGGACGTGGAGAAGGAAGTGCGCACGGCGGGCCGGACCTTCCGGCTGTGCGCCGAGTTCCGGTCCTCGGACGGGTGCGTGGTCCTCTTCGGGCCCTCCGGCGCCGGGAAGTCGCTGACCCTCCAGGCGGTCGCCGGGCTCGTGAGGCCCGACCGCGGGCGCATCCGGGTGGGGGACACGGTGTTCTTCGACTCCAGCCGCGGGATCGACCTCCCGAGCCGCGAGCGGAACGTGGGCTACGTCTTCCAGGACTACGCCCTCTTCCCCCACCTCACCGTGGCCGAGAACGTGGCCTTCGGACTGACCGCGGGGTGGCCGAGGAGGTCTGTTCCGTCAGGGGAGGCCCGGGTGGCCGAACTTTTGGACGCGTTCGAATTGGGCCCGGCGGCCGGCAGCCGTCCCGCGCAGCTCTCGGGGGGGCAGCGCCAGAGGGTCGCCCTGGCCCGGGCCCTGGCCCGGGGCCCGAGGGTTCTGCTCCTCGACGAGCCCTTCGCCGCCCTCGACCACCCGCTGCGCACCCGGATGCGTCGCAACCTGCGGGAGGTGCAGGAGCGCTTCCGGGTCTCCCTCGTCCTCATCACCCACGACCCCGCCGACGTCGAGGCCCTGGCCGACACCCTCGTGCTGCTGGACGACGGCGAGGTCCAGAAGGTCTGGCCGTTCCGTTCGATCTGCCAGCGGCGCAAGGTCGCGCAGTTCGTCCGGTCGCACCTCGCCGGGGCCTTCGCGGCCTGACGGGAAGGGGAGGAGACGCCGTGACGCACACCGCCCGCCCCGGCAGCGAAGCCTGCCCAGCACCCCTCGTGACCCTGTGCGACACCACCCTGCGGGACGGCGAGCAGGCGCCGAGCGTGGCCTTCGGGGCCGACCAGAAGCTCGCCGTGGCGCGGGCCCTGGACGAGGCCGGGGTGGCGGAGATCGAAGCCGGGGTGCCGGCGAGCGGCGAGGAGGAGCGGCGGGCGGTGCGGGCGTTGGCGGAGGCGGGCCTGCGGGCCAGGGTGCTGACGTGGAACCGCGCCGACGTGCGGGACCTGGAGCACTCCCTGCGGTGCGGGGTCGCGGCCGTCGCCGTGTCGCTGCCGACCTCGGACCTCCACATCCGCACCAAGCTCCGGCGGGAGCGGGGCTGGGTCGTCGACCGGCTCCACCGGGTGGTCCGGGCGGCCAAGGCCGAGGGGCTGTACGTCTGCGCCGGCGCGGAGGACGCGTCCCGCGCGGACGCGGGGTTCCTGGCCGAGTATGCGGCCGCCGCCCGGGACGCCGGCGCGGACCGCCTGCGCTTCGCGGACACCGTGGGGTGCCTCGACCCGTTCCAGACCTGGGAAGCGGTCCGGGGGCTGCTCGCGCGGGTTCCCATGCCCCTGGAGGTCCACGCCCACAACGACCTCGGCATGGCCACCGCCAACGCCCTGGCCGGGGTCAGGGCCGGCGCGACCCACGTGAGCACCACCGTCCTCGGGCTCGGCGAGCGGGCCGGCAACGCGGCCCTCGAGGAGGTCGCCGTGGCCCTGCGGCGTGCGCTGGGGCGCGAGACCGGGCTGCGCCTGCGGCGCCTGCCGGCACTGTGCGCGCTGGTGGCGGCGGCGGCCCGCCGCGAGATCGCCCCGGGCAAGCCGGTGGTCGGGCCGGAGGTCTTCTGCCACGGTTCGGGCATCCACGTGCACGGGGTGCTCCGCGACCCGGCCACCTACGAGCCCTTCGACCCCGGGGACGTGGGGCTGCGGAGGAGCTTCGCCACGGGGAAGCACGCCGGGCGGGCCTCGGTGCGGCACCGCCTCGGGCAGCTCGGGGTCCAGCTCGGGGGCACGGAGGCCGCGGCGCTGGCGGGCAGGGTCCGCTCCGCCGCCTCGCGCCTGGGGCGAACCCTCACGGACGGGGAGATCCTCGATCTCTGGAGCGGGGGCGGGACCCCTGCGGAAAGCGGAGTCTGATGCGGGAGGATTGCAAGATCCGAGAACGGGAGTGGAAGGTCCTCTACGAGGTGAGCCGGGTCGTCGGCCAGGCGCTGGACCTGGATCAGGCCCTGGCCACGGTCCTGCGGGTGCTCTCCGACTCCCTGGCCATGGGCCGCGCCACCGTAACCCTCAAGGACGACGAGAGCGGGACCCTGCGGATCCGGGCGTCCCACGGGCTCACCGAGGACGAGATCCACCGCGGGGTCTACCGCGTCGGCGAGGGGGTCACGGGGAGCATCTTCGAGAAGGGGGTGCCCTTCGTGGTGCCTGACGTGCGAAGGGAGCCCCTGTTCCTGAACCGCACCGGCGCGCGGCCGATCGACAGGCAGAGGATCTCCTTCCTGGGGGTCCCGATCCTGCTCAAGGGGGAGCCCATCGGCGTGCTCACCGTCGACCGTCTCTTCGAGGACGACGTCTCCTTCGAGCGCGACGTGGAGTTCCTCACCATCCTGGGTGCCCTCGTCGCCCAGTTCGTGAGCCTGAACCGGCAGGTCCGGTCCCGGGAGCGGGGACTCGTGCGCGCCAACGAGAGCCTCAAGGCCGAGGTCTCCGACAAGTACCAGCACTTCTTCATGGTGGGGAGGAGCCCGACCATGGTGGAGGTGCAGGACCTGGTCCGGAAGGTGGCCCCCAGCCGGGCCTCCGTGCTCCTGCTCGGCGAGTCGGGAACCGGGAAGACCCTGATCGCCCGGATTCTCCACGAGGCCAGCCCCCGGACCCGTTTCCCCTTCGTCAAGCTCAACTGCGCCGCGATCCCCGAGAACCTTCTCGAGTCCGAGCTCTTCGGCTACGAGAAGGGGGCCTTCACCGGCGCCGCCCAGGCCAAGCCGGGCCGCCTGGAGGACGCGGACGGGGGCACCATCTTCCTGGACGAGATCGGAGAGATGCCGGTGCTGCTCCAGGCGAAGCTGCTCCGGTTCCTCCAGGAACGGCAGTTCGAGAGGCTCGGCAGCGGGCGGACCCGCACCGTGGACGTGCGGGTCGTGGCGGCCACCAACCTCGAACTGGAGAAGGCCGTGGCCGAGGGGGCGTTCCGGGAGGACCTCTACTACCGGCTCAACGTGTTCCCCATCCGGGTTCCCCCGCTGCGCGACCGCCGCGACGACATCCCCATGCTCCTCGACTACTTCCTCGAGAAGTTCTCCCGCGAGTACCGCAAGCCCCTGCGCCTCACGCCCCGGGCCCGCCGGGCCCTGGTGCGCTACCCGTGGCCGGGGAACGTGCGGGAGATGGAGAACATGGTCGAACGGCTCGCGATCCTGGTGGAGGGCCCGGAGATCGGGTGGGACAGCCTCCCGGCGCACGTGGTGTCGGGCGCGGCGAGCGCGGCGCCCGACCCCCGGGGGCCGCTGCCGCACCTCAAGGAGTTGGAGCGCCGGGAGGTCATCGCGGCCCTGGAGCGGAACCGGTGGATCCAGTCCCAGGCGGCCCGGGAGCTCGGCATCACCCTGCGCCAGATGGGGTACCGGGTGAAGAAGTTCGGGCTCGACCGGCTCGTCCACGACCAGAGAACCCGGGCGGCCGGGAAGGGGTAGGGCGGGCAGCGGGGCGGAGGGGCCCCTGCGGTCCGGTCAGAGGCCGGCGCAGATCTCCGCCGCGGACGAGACCGTGGCGAAGGGGCCGTCGAGGGCGGCCAGGAACGCCGCCTGCACGTTCTCCGCGGCCACGAGGGCGCCTTCGAACGGCAGCGCCCTCGTGGCGCACGCGTCTCCGGCCAGGAGGCACCGGAACCCGAGGTCGGCCGCGGCCCGGGCCGTGCTGTCGATGCACATGTGGGTCATCATCCCGGCGATCACGAGGTGCGAGACGCCGAGCCCCCTCAGGTGGGCCAGCAGGCCGGTTTCGCGAAAGCCGTTCGGGTGGCCCTTCCGGAACACCGCTTCCCCCGGGGCGGGGGCCACGCTCCCGTGGACTTCACAGCCCGGCGTGCCGGGCAGGAAGAAGGTCGCCCCGGGCCGGGTCGAAACGTGCTGGAGGTGGACGACCGGGAAGCCCCTCCTCCGGAAGGTCCGCAGGAGGTTCGCGGCCCGGGCGGCGGCCTCGGGGCTGCCGGCGAGTTCCATGGCCCCGCCGGGGAAGTAGTCGTTCTGGAAGTCGACGAGGAGCAGTGCAGGGTTCACCGCAGAACCTCCGAGGCGGGGTGATGGGGGGCTCCGGCACCGATGGTCTTCCCGGGGGGATCAGGGCGGGGGAACCCCTCACGGAGCCGCGTCTTCCCCGGCACCCGTGCCTCCATCCGCTCCCCCGTCGTCCGGTCGCCTGCCACGGTACAGCTCCGGGTAGAGCTCCCGTGCGCACTCCCCGCAGATGCCGTGGGTGAACTCGGCCTCGCTGTGCTCCTGGATGTAGTGCTCGAGCTGGTTCCAGTATCCCTTGTCGTCCCGGATCTTCTTGCAGTTGGCGCACATGGGCAGGAGGCCCGTGAGGGTCTTCACCTGTGCCCGGGCCTCCTCGAGTTCCCGCACCTTGCGCTGGAGCTCCCGGTTGAGGTTGATCCGCTCGTCCTCCAGGGCCGACATGCGGTTGAGCACGTCGCTGTGGGCGAGCATGAGCCGGGTGGCGAGCACGGCCACGCCGTCCTCGGTGCCGGCGGCGGTGCCCACGAGGGTCTGCACCGGCGCGCCGGGGGCCGCGAGGGGAAGCCGCACCGCGCGAGCCTCGCCCGGGCCGGGCCAGCTCAAGGGGGCGGTCGTGTCCCCGGGGAGGAAGCGCGCCAGCGGGGTTCCGAGCGGCTCGGCGTCGAGGCCGAGCACGCGCAGGAAGCCCCGGTTGCAGAAGGTGATGCGGCCCTCGCGGTCGAGGGTCAGGGCCACCGCGTTGTCGGCCTCGGCCAGGAGATCCAGCAGGCGCGGGTTCCCGGGCGGCGAACGCCGAGGAGCGGGGCCGGGATCAGTCATCCCGGAACCACCCGCGCACCGTCTCCACGGCGGAGCCGGCGTCCGGCGCGTAGCCGTCCGCGCCCAACCTGCGCCACAGATCCGTGGACCACGTGAAGGCGAGGCCCCCGACGAGGACGCGCGTGGACCACAGGAGCGGCGCGGCGCGCACGGACGCGATGAGCTCGCCGGCGGCCTCGAGGTTGAAGGGAACGCACACCGACAGGGCGAACACGTGGGGGAGCCAGGAGTTCAGCAGGGCCAGCACGTCCCCCTCCGGGGTGTTGGCGCCGAGGTAGCGCACGTCCCAGCCTTCGAGCTCCAGCAGGTCGGCCAGCATCCGGGCGCCCATCTCGTGGTACTCGTTGGGGGCGCACGTGACCACGGCCCGGCGGGGCCGTGGCATCGACGGCCGGGCGACGTGGCCGTAGAGGGTGGTCATGATGCGGCCGGCGATGCCCGTGGCCAGGTGCTCCTGGGCCACCGAGATCTCCCCCTGCTCCCAGCGCCGGCCCACCTCGTAGAGGGCGGGTTGGAGCGTGTCGACGTAGAACCCGGGCAGGTCGTCCCGACCGCGCACCGCATCCTCCGCCTGCGCGACGCACTCCCAGGTCTCCCCGTTCACGAGGGATTCCACGAGGCGCCCCACGGCCTCCCTGCGCTCCGGCCGCACGGCGGGCCTGCTTCCCGCCACCGCCTCCGAGGCCTTGACCATGGCGTCGTGGCTCTCCCCCAGCCACTCGTACGCGGGCCGCAGGGCCGCCGCGGCCGCCGGCGGCAGGTGGGTCTCGATGGCTTCCGTCCAGGCGCGGAGCTCCGCCGGGAAGTAGTCGTAGGA
>CAZJSF010000068.1:0-14490 GCA_964548515.1 uncultured Thermodesulfobacteriota bacterium | reverse complement strand
GAGATGGCCGCGCCCACGTCCAGCCCGGGCCGCGGCACGAAGGTCTCCGCCGCGGTGCGCACCGCCTTCTGGTCCCGTGGCGTGAAGGCGCGCAGGGCGTGCTGCACGCGGTTGCACAGCTGCCCGAGGATCTCGGCCGGCACGTCGTCCGGGAACTGGGAGCAGAAGTACACCCCCACCCCCTTCGACCGGACGATCCGGACCACCTGCTCCACCTTCCGGCGGAGCGCCGCCGGGGCGTCGTCGAAGAGCAGGTGGGCCTCGTCGAAGAGGAAGACGAGCTTCGGCCGGTCGAGGTCGCCCACCTCGGGAAGGTTCTCGAAGAGCTCCGAGAGCAGCCACAGCATGAAGGTGGAGTAGAGGCGGGGCTTCAGCACGAGCTGGTCCGCGGCGAGCACGTTCACCACGCCGCGGCCGGAGAGGTCGGTGCGGAGCAGGTCGGCGAGGTCCAGGGCGGGCTCGCCGAACACCGCCTCGGCACCCTCCCGCTCGAGGCGCAGCAGGGCCCTCTGGATCGCGGCCACCGACTGGGCGCTCACCAGCCCGTACCGCGGGGAGATCTCCTTCCGGTTCTCCGCCGCGAACGCGAGGAGCGCCCGCAGGTCGTCGAGGTCGAGGAGCAGCAGGCCCTGCTCGTCGGCCAGTTGGAACGCCACGTCGAGCACCCCGGCCTGGGTCTCGTTGAGCTCCAGGATGCGCGCCAGCAGGCTCGGGCCAACCTCGCTCACCGCCATCCGCACCGGGTGGCCCGACTCGCCGAAGAGGTCCCAGAACACGACCGGGCTCGCCTCGGGGGCGTAGCCCTCCGAACCGGTCTGCGCGGCGCGCGCCCGAATCTTCTCGTTCGGCGCGCCCGGCATCGCCAGGCCGGCCACGTCGCCCTTCACGTCGGCCACGAACACCGGCACCCCCATCCGGGAGAACCCCTCCGCCAGCACGAGCAGCGTCACCGTCTTCCCGGTGCCCGTGGCCCCGGTCACGAGGCCGTGGCGGTTGCCGTACCTGCCGAGCAGGTAGACGGGGTCCTCGCCCTTCCCGATCAGAAACCGGTCCACGCCCACCCTCCTCTTCCCGCGGCGGCCCTCGCCCGGGCCCCGCTCACGATGCCCCTCCGGCCGATTCCGGCTCCCCCATTCCCCCTGTCGCATCCCGGCGACAGCGCCCGGGGCCGAGGCCCTCGGCCCCGGAAGGCCCTCCCGGGCGGGCAAACCGAGGGCCCCGTCCTCCCGACCGCCATCCCAGCCGCCCCCACGTCCCGGGGGTGTAGCCGGCCGCCGACAGATCCCGCGGCTCCCCGGTGCTCCCCCGGGGCCACGGCTCCCCGATCACCGGGTCGTTTTCCCCCGCCGGTTGGCCGTTCCGGGCCACTCCACCCTCCGCTCCCTCCGACGGTCGCCCCCCTGGCACGCCGGTTGCTCCTCCGGTCGCCTCCGGCGGGGGCGCCTCGACCGGCAGCCGTGCGTGCCGGAACACGAAAGGAGACCACCCATGAAGCGCATCGCGAAGTTTTCCGCCCTGGCCCTGGTCGCTGCCGCGGGCCTCGCCGCCCTGGCCCTGGACCGGGACGGCCGCCCGCAGACCCCGGCACTCCCCGGCCCGGGCGCGACCCTCGTCAGCCTCGACCTGCAGGGCCCCTCCTCCCTGGAGGAGAACTCCCTGCAGCGCTACGTGCTCCTGGCCCGCTACGACGACGAGACGGTGGTCGACGTGACCCAGCAGGCCGAGTGGCGCGTCGACTCCCCATACGCCCACGTGGAAGGCGGCGCGCTCTCGGTCCGCGACCTGCCCGCGGACCAGACCGTGACCCTCAGCGCATGGATCACCCACGGCCTCGCCCTCAAGGCCTCCCGCACCCTGACCCTCGTCGACCGCTCCGAACACCCTGAACCCGCCAAGCAGGCCCCCGCCGGTTCGTTCTCCGCCCGGGAGCACGCGCCGCAGGGCGCGAAAGACGCCGCAGCGCGCGGGACGTGAGGCGGGACTCGACATGCCGCGGCGGTCGGGATGGACTCGCTGACGGAATCTCACTCACGGAGTCGTCCCGCCCCCGCGGGCGCAGTCCGTTTCGGCTGCGGCTGGACACGAGGCCGAGACCGTCGGACCACGGTCACCGCGCCTCGTGCCTTGCACCATCGAGCGTCGCGCTCGAAGCGTCCATCGCGCGTCCCGCCACGGGCGTCACGACGATCCGTGCGGCACTCCTCTCCTCGGCCAATCGCTCCCCCCACTCCCCCTGTCTCAGGTACCGCCGCCAGAAGTCGTCGAACCCAGCGACTTCGACATAGTCCGTCGCAGACAGGATCACTTCCCGGAAAGGCTCCGCCCCAACCCACTCGCTGACAGGGGTCGGCAGGGCGGGAACCGCCCACTTCGTGACATCAGACGACATCGTTACGAACCACACGGTCGGAAGATTCGTTGTCGTCGGCGGGCTCAGAGTGACAAGGTCCACTTCCGCACCTGGAGAAACTTTCCAGGCAAAAGAATTGCTAACAGAATCAAAATATGCATCAGATAGGACACAATCATGGCCTAGCAATTCTATTTCTCCAGAAATATCGTTGAAGACCTGTTCACTGCTAGTACAGTACTTTTCAGGTCGGCTGCAGTCGCTAGAATAGACCAAGTAATAATCCACTGGAAACTCGTCCATGAATGAGGCATCCCCAAGCGATTTGCCACCATAATCAAGCCAATAGCCCAGGACGTATCTTACTCCCTTCCGAAACCCATGGATCAGCAACGCGGTCAAAGGCCTCTCATCTAGCGAGACCCACGGAACCGAAGCCAGTTCCCTCCAACCTTCCACGTCGTCGGCATCGGGAATGTAGTGCGTCAAGCCATCACGCTCCCGATCCAACAAGAACGAATAATACTTTGGGAATCGTGGATCTTCGTATGCAGTGGCAATGAAACTTACTGTGCCGTCTTCGCTCAAGTATCTCGAGTCATCGAACGACCCAGCATTAGGTGTAACCCGCACTTCTTGCGCATCAATAGGGGCATCACGAACGCGAACAGAAATATTTAGCGGATCCCTGACATATGGCACACCCATGGAAGAAGGAACTCGAAATAGAAAGGATTCTGCAGGAACATTGGCATACGTCCACAAGAACGTTGGGTCCATGGGCAATTGGTTGGAAGACTTCCACGCCAGCGTGAAAGTGGCGCGGGGCCGCGACAACGTGCCCAGGTCGGCAGTGCCTTCCTCGTCGGTCACTGCGAACCGCTCGACGGTCACTCCGTCCTCACCGTGAAGCACTACGTAAACCCCTTGCACTGGGTTCCCCGCGAGCGAACTGTCTTGCACCAACACCCTCAAGGCTTGTCTCGTGTCCCCCTGCCCCGAGTGATGTTCACCACACCCGGCAAGCGACACGGCTGTCCAGCAGAGGAGGAACAGCAAGCTCCGAAGGAATCTCTCGGCGGGGCAAGAAGCGCCCCCAGGACCGCTCGGAAAGGTCATCGTGATCGTACCCTTCTTGCCGGCGACCAGAGTGAACGCAGGGCTCTCCCGTGCCACGCCTTGCGCGGCGTGGCGTAACGAAAATCAGCCGCGGCCGCCCGCCAACGATTCCTCGCGGTCGGGAGTCGGCGACGCGAACCCCTTGAAGATCAGCCACAGGGGAAACACGAGCGCCTCGAACAGGCCGCCCGGGACGTAGAAGAGCCGCCCGGAGCCCGCTTTGGTGTCGATCACGCCGAACAGGGACAGCACGACGCTGGCCACGACCGCCACGTATCCGGCCAGACCCAGGACCGAGATGCTGCGCGGGACGAGCCGCTGCCGGTACAGCAGCGAGGCGAGGATCAGCCCTCCGAGCCCGCAGGCGAGTATGCCCATCTGCAGCGCGAGGTCCTTGCCCGCCAGGGCCGCCAGCGCCACCGCCTCGATGGACACCCGATCCGACGGCGGGGCGGCGGTCCAAGCCTCACCCAACGCGATCAGCGACAGGCCCGCCACCACGCCGACGACGAGGATCGCGCTCTCGATCACCCTCAGGCTGACGTAACCCAGCGCCAGTGGTTTGCTGTAGCGCCTGAGGACGGTGTGCAAGGTGACTGCGATGCCGACCACCGCAAAGCAGTTGACGAGTTCGAGGACAGCCCCGGCCACCACCCGGACACGATCAGCGGAGATGCTCGCGAGGGGGGCATCCAACGCAGCGGCGAAGCTGCCCGTGTAGACCATCGAAACCGTCATAGAAACGAGAAAGAGAGCTCCGGTCGTCCTGGCGAGTCCTCTGTCAGTCATGATGCAGTGGATCCTCGAACGACCCCCAGCTCAGCGACGACGGAGGGCTGGCGCAGTCGCTGCGTGGGCGCAGGCGGCGTGGGGACCGAGGTGGCGGAGGGAACGAAGGAAGGTTGTGGAGGGACGAGCCGCAGGCGGTGGGCCGCAGCTGCTGCTGTGACAGCCCGAAGCCGTTCCTCCAGCGCACGGTTAGGCGTTTCCGGGTTTTGGTTCATTGGCCGTTGGAAGTAGAGCGACAATCCGATGCCAGTGCCGCTCCGTGGCGTAAGTCATGAGCCCGCGCCCGATGCGAATAAAGACCCAAAAGCGGAGCCAAAGGCTGCGATGCTCGGCGCGCTTGCGAGCCTCGGCGTGAAGCCAATGCTCGTCGAAGCCCGCCCACTCGCCGGCGACTGTAAGAAGGTTAGGGCTGACAACCGGAGCGACCTCGTAGAGGTAGATGTCGCGTAACTCGGTCACTGAGTAGCCCGACGCTGCGGCGGTTCGGGCGATGCGCCGCAAGTCGCCGTCCTCGAGTTCGGTGTCGAGCCAGAACTCGGAGAATGCCGTCCACACAGGCTTGCGGCGCTCGATCTCGGCATCGGTAAGCATGGCTGGATTGCTTTCATTTGCACGGGACGCGAGAAAGCGCCTAACCGTGTACCAAGAGGCAACCGAAATTTCCAGATGTGGGAGCAATTCGCACATCTGGGAACAACTCCCCTCATCTCAGAACTTCGGGATTCGTACATCTGGGGATGGCGCTGGTTCCCACACTTGGAAACATCCAGGCAGCGGGCGGCTGATCGAGGGGGACCCCCATCTCGCGCAGGCCGCCGGGGCTCGGAGTGGATCGCTCTGGGCCCCACGAGACGAGGCCGCGCGGGCGACTCGGCGCCACGTGCGGCCTCTCGTTCCAGCGGCTGGATTTCGTGTCCCCGCCCATGTCGGACCCTCCCCTGTGGGGCTCCCGCCGTTCTACCCGACGGGGGCTGAACGGGTCAATCGGTAGCGACCCGGCCACGGGCCTTCGGCCACCGCCGCCTCCGCGGGCCGCCTTCGGCGCCGCACGAGGCCATTGACGGATCGCCGCAGAACCGTACCCTGTCGGGGCCCGCCGGAAGCCGCGGCGGGGTGACCTGGAAACGGGCGACGCCCACCGACCGGAGGAAGCCATGGCCGCGGACCTTCTCCTCACCGCCCTCCAACCCATCCTGGACCACCTGCGGGGGCTCGACCCGAACGACGCCGCCGGCACCCGGGCGAGCCTGGACAAGGCCTTCCCGGTCTCTTCTCCGGCCGTCGGGGGCATCCGGAAGCTCTTCACCCAGGGGGTGGCGGAGGGGTGGTTGTGCCAGCAGGCGGCCGGGAGCGCGCGCTTCTCCCGGGTGGCCAAGGCGTCGGAGGCGACCCACGGCTACTCGGTGGACGCCGTGCAACTCTCGGGGCCGGGGGTGTGGCACCGCCACACCAGGGGCGAGATCGACCTGTGCTTCGCCCAGGCCCCCGGGGCCAGGTTCGACGGAAACCCCGAGGGCTGGGTCGTGCTCGGCCCGGGCACCGACCACGTGCCCGAGGTCAAGGGCGGGACCATGGACATCCTGTACTTCCTGCCGGGCGGCGCCCTGGAGTGGAAGAGGTAGGGGCCGCCGCCCCGGGCCGGGGGACGGAGGGGCGCCGGGGCCGCCGCCCTTGACGCCCCCTCCCCCGGGCCTAGACTCGGCTCCCTCTGTCCGGGGTCTTCCCACGGAGGACGCCATGGCGACGCGCAGCAAGGCCCATCCCGACCACTACCACACGAACCCGCCTCCCCCCCACGACGCCGAGCTCCACCGCAAGGAGCACCAGCCGCCCCGGGGGCCGGAGCGCCCCGGCAGGCCGAGTCCCCACGCCGAGGGACAGGTCCGGGCCGGGGAGAAGGCGAGGCACGCGGTGGCGCTCCACTGCGCCCACTGCGACGGCCCCATCGCCGTGTTGGCAGACCAGCACGTTCCGGTCTGCCCCCACTGCGGAGGGAAGTCCTACCGCCCGGAGGTCTGAGCCTCCGGGGCCCGACCCCCGCGGCCTCCGGCCTCCCCGCCCTTCCCCGTCGCGAGCCGCCCCACCAGGTACGCGTCCAGCGCGAGGTGCACGATGTGGTGCGCCACGCAGAAGACCAGGGCGCCCCCGTAGGTGGGGAAGACCGCGGTCTGGATGAGCAGCGCGATGGGAAGGGTCTTCTGCGCCCCCAGGAACCACACGACCTGCCGGCGCCCGTCGCCGAGACGCGCCAGGCGGGCGCAGCCCACCGCCGCGGCGAAGAGCGCGCCGTGGAACGCGAGTGCCAGGACGGCGGAGAGGGCGGCCGCGGCCGGGGCCTCCTGGAGGGCGGCCTGGGAACGGGAGACGGCGATCCACACCACCGTCAGCACCAGGCCCTGGCTCAGGCGCCCCGGCACCTCACGCGGGATCCGGGCGATCAGGGGGGAGGCGCGGCGCAGCCCCATTCCCGCGAAGAGGGGCAGCACGACGAGCAGGCCCAGGCGCAGGGCGAGGCTCGACTTGTCGAAGGCCCCCGCCGCCGCCCCGGCGGAGACGCCGAGCAGCCACTCCAGGGAGATCGGGATCGTGGCGATGCCGAGCCAACTCGCCGAGATGGTGACGACGAGCGCGGTCGCCACGTTCCCGCCGGCGGCCCCGGCCATGACGACCCCGCTCGTGAGCGTGGTGGGCATGATGGCGATGAGGAGGAGGCCGACCCGCAGGTCGTTCCCGATGGGGAGCAGGCCCAGGACCCACGCCAGCAGCGGGGCCACGACGAAGATCACCGCCAGGGCGACCGCCACCGTGCGCCCGTCGGCGAACCCCGCCCGGGCCCGGGAGAGGTCGAGCCCCAGCCCCGAGAGCAGGAACATCGCGAACACGCAGACCTGAGCCCCCTGGTGGGCCCCCGCCCACCGCCCGGCCGCGGCCACCGCGCCGGTTCCCTCCCCGAGGGTGAGGGCGGCCACCCCCAGGAGCCCGAAGGCGAACCAGTGGCGTCGGAGCAGCCTCACGCGCCGGCTCCCCCAGGGGTGCGGTCACCCGGAACTTTCACGTAAACACCGTTTGCAAACCATCCATCTCGGAACCGTTCTGCGACCGGGATGGGACAGGGCCTCCCATGGTCCTACTCCATCCGGATGCAGGATATCCTACGCGACGGCACCAAAAAATCGTTTGTCCCGCATTGACGAGCCGACTTGCATATTGTATACAAAATTCCCCTCTCGAGGAGGTCGTTTCGCACGTGCCGAAGATCCGCGTCAAGGCCCTGCCCCAGGAAGTCGCCGACTGGATCCGCGAGATGATCCGCCGGGGCTCGCTCAAGACGGGGGAGCGCCTCGTGGAGCAGAAGCTCTGCCAGGTGCTCGGCGTCAGCCGCACCCCCCTGCGGGAGGCGCTGCGGGCGCTCCACTCCGAGGGGCTCGTCGACCTGATCCCGCGGCGCGGCGCCTTCGTGTCCCAGCCGGGAATGGACGAGATCCGGGACATGTTCGAGGTCATGGGCCTCCTCGAGGGCGCCTGCGCGCGGTGGGCGGCCGAGCGGATGACCCCGGGGGAGCTGCGCAAGATCGAGCGGCTCCACGAGCAACTGGAGCGCCACTACGGCAACCGGGACGCCGAAGCCTACATCCGCACCAACCACGCCTACCACTCCCTGCTCCAGGAACTGAGCGGCAACCGCACGATCCACACCGTGCTCAACGGCCTGCGCCAGAAGCTGCTGCTGCACCGGTTCCGGCAGCTCTACCAGCCGAACCGCTTCGACCGCTCCATCGAGGAGCACCGGAAGCTCCTGCGGGCCTTCCGGGAGCGGGACCCGGACTCGGCCGAGCGCTGCATGCGCGAGCACCTGCACAACCAGTGCGAAGCCCTGGTGACCGTCTACGAAGCGGAGCCCGACTCCGCCGGCGCGTCCCCGGCCGGGACCTCCGGCCCGGGCTCCCGAGAGGCCGACCCGGTCGTCCCCCACACGAGAGGAGAAAGAACATGAAGCGAACGAGTCCCGGCGTCTTCCTGGCCCTGTCCGCGGCGCTCCTGGCGGCAGCCGCGGCCCCCGCGTGGAGCGCCCCCCGGGAGCTCCGCATCTCCCACCAGTTCGCCGAGGCCGACGCCCGCCACGACCTCGCGGCGGCGTTCGCCAAGGCCGTGGAGGAGAAGACGAAGGGCGAGCTGACCTTCAAGATCTTCCCCTCCCAGGCCCTGTTCAAGTCGGCCGCCCAGTACGACGCCATGGCCAAGGGGGCCCTGGACCTCTCCGTGTTCCCCCTGGCCTACGCCAGCGGCAAGGTGCCGGAGCTCGACATCACCCTCATGCCCTGCATCATCAGCAGCGTCGAGGAGGGCATGAGCTGGCGCAACAAGGAGATCGGCAAGCGGGTGGAGAAGATCTGCGAAGAGAAGGGCATGAAGATCCTCACCTGGCTGTGGTACGCCGGGGGCATCGGCAGCCGGGGCAAGGCCGTCGTCCTCCCCGAAGACGCCAAGGGCCTCAAGCTCCGCGCGGCCGGCAAGATGTTCGAGTTCATGATGAACAAGGCGGGCGCGTCGATCACGAGCATGCCCTCCTCCGAGATCTACATGGCCCTGCAGACCAAGGTGCTCGACGCGTGCCTCACCTCCGCCGAGTCCTTCGTCTCCTACCGCCTCTACGAGCAGCTCGAGTACCTGAACACCCCGGACAAGTACTCGATCTGGTACATGGCCGAGCCCATCGTCATCAGCACCAAGACCTGGGAGTCCCTCACCCCGGACCAGCAGAAGGCCGTGGAGGAAGTGGGGCTCTCCCTGGAGAAGAAGGCCACGGAGATCTCCGTCGAGGCGAACCTCGCGGTGAGCAAGGTCTTCCAGGAGAACAACGTGAAGACCCACGCGATGACCCTCGAGGAGTGGAAGGCGTGGGAGGTGCTCGCCAAGGACACCGCCTGGAAGCAGTTCGCCGAGGCGGTGCCGGGGGGGCAGGAACTGCTCGACCTCGCCAAGAAGTAGTCCCGAACAGGAGCCCCGCCCCCCGGCCCGCCGGGGGGCGGGACCGGCCTCCGGGCGCCGACCCCGCAGGGCCGTGAACCGACCCGAAGGAGGTGCCTCCCGATGACGGAGACCCGACCGCTCGCCCGAAACCCCCTGGTCCGCGCGATCGATTTCCTCAGCCTGCTCTCCGGCTACGCGGCCGGGCTCGCGATCCTGCTCGCGACCCTGGTCATCATGGAGGCGGTGGTCGTGCGCTACGTCCTGCGGATGCCCACCATCTGGCAGGTCGAGTTCGCGGTGTACCTGCTCATCGGGGCGACCTTCGTGGGGGCGGCCTACGGCCTACGGCACGACTCCCACATCAACATCGAGCTGATCACGACCCACCTGCCCCCGGGCTTCAAGCGGTGGCTCGACCTCGTCACCTCGGTGCTGTCGCTGGCCTTCTGCGCCTACCTGGCGTGGAAGGGGGCGTACATGTGGTGGGAGGCGTACGAGGGCGGGTGGCGGACCTCGTCGCTGTGGTCGATCCCCCTGGTCTACCCCTACGCCATCCTGCCCCTGGGCATGGGGCTCACCTCGCTCCAGTACTGCGTGAAGATCGCCGGGCAGGTGGAACGCATCCGCCGCGAAGGGAGGGGCTAGATGGACCCCCTGTGGATCGGCCTCATCGCGGCGGTCATCGCCCTCGTCGTCCTGCTGAGCGGCATGCCCATCGCGTTCGCCCTGGGCGTGGCGTCCCTCGTGATCATGGTGATCTTCATGGACCCCTTCCAGCTCGCCATGGTCGGCGAGAACGTCTTCGAGGGGGTCAACGACTTCGGCCTGCTCTCCATCCCGCTCTTCATCTTCATGGGGATGATCGTGGCGGTGACGCGGGCGGGCTCGGACCTCTACGAGTGCTTCCACAAGTGGCTGCACCGCATCCCCGGGGGGCTGGGCGTGTCGAACATCGTGTCGTGCGCCGTGTTCGCGGCCCTGACGGGCTCGAGCCCGGCCTGCGCCGCGGCCATCGGGACCATGGGCATCCCCGAGATGCGCAAGCGGGGCTACCGGGAGGGGCTGGCCACGGGGATCATCGCCGCCGGGGGGACGCTGGGGATCCTCATCCCCCCCAGCGTGACCATGATCGTCTACGGCATCGCCACCGAGACCTCCATCGGCAAGCTCTTCATCGCCGGCATCATCCCCGGCCTGCTGGTGACCGCGCTGTTCAGCGTGTGGGTGTTCCTCGTGCAGCGCGGGGAGCGGCGCCGCGAGGGGAGCCTGGCCGCGGCGGCCGCCGCCGAGGCCCAGTCCTACACGTGGAGCGAGAAGCTCTCGTCCTCCGTGAAGACCGTCCCGTTCCTCGTGGTGGTGGGCCTCGTGCTGGGCTCCCTCTACACCGGCTGGGCCACGCCGAGCGAGGCGGCGGCCGTGGGGGCGTTCCTCATCCTGGTGACGGTCGCCGTGCTGTACCAGACCTACCGGCCCCGCCAGATCGCGGACATCCTGCTCCGCACCGCCCGCGAGAGCACGATGATCATGATGATCATCGCCACCTCGTTCCTGTTCGGGTCGGTGCTCACGAACCTCTACATCGCCCAGTCCCTCGCCCAGGCCATCGTGGCGCTGGAGGTGAACCGCTGGGCCGTCATGGTGCTGATCAACATCCTCCTGCTGGTGCTCGGGTGCTTCCTGCCGCCGGTGGCGATCATCCTGATCATCTCCCCGATCCTCCACCCGATCATCCTCGGGCTGGGGTTCGACCCGATCTGGTTCGGCGTGATCATGACCCTCAACCTCGAGGCCGGGCTCGTGACCCCGCCGGTGGGCCTGAACCTCTACATCGTCCAGGGCGTGGCGCCCGACATCCCGATCGCGACGGTGCTCAAGGGAGTGGTCCCGTTCATCTTGCTCCTGCTGGTCGGGATCGTGATCCTCTCCGTCTTCCCCGGGATGGCCACGTGGCTCCCGGCCCACATGATCGGCTGACCCCGCCTTCGAGGAGCGTGACCCAATGACGACGCGGCGCCCCCTGGAGGGGATCAAGGTGCTCGACCTCACCCGGGTTCTCGCCGGGCCCTACTGCACCATGGTGCTCGGCGACCTGGGCGCCGACGTGGTCAAGGTCGAGGTGCCCGACACCGGCGACGACGCCCGCCACTTCGGGCCCTTCGTCGGCACCGAGAGCGCCTACTTCATGAGCCTCAACCGCAACAAGAAGAGCGTGACCCTGAACCTCAAGGACGAGCGCGCGAAGGGCATCCTGCTCCGCCTCGTGCGGCACTTCGACGTGCTGGCCGAAAACTTCCGGCCCGGCACCATGGAGAAGCTGGGGCTCGGGTACGAACGGCTCGCCGAGGAGAACCCCCAGCTCGTGTACGCGGCCACCTCGGGCTTCGGCAACACCGGGCCCTACCGCCTCAAGCCCGCCTACGACGTGGTGGTGCAGGGCATGGGGGGCATCATGAGCATCACCGGCCAGCCGGGGGGGCTGCCCACCCGGGTGGGCGCGTCCATCGGGGACATCACCGCGGGGCTCTTCACCGCCATCGGCATCCTCGCGGCGCTGCGCGCCCGCGAGCGCACCGGGCTCGGGCAGATGGTGGACGTGGCCATGCTCGACGGCCAGGTGGCGATCCTCGAGAACGCGATCGCCCGCTACGAGGTCTCCGGCGCGGCCCCGCAGCCCATCGGGAACCGCCACCCGTCCATCACGCCGTTCACTTCGGTGGAGGCCTCCGACGGCCATCTCATCATCGCCGTGGGCAACGACGCCCTGTGGGGCAAGTTCTGCCGGGTGATCGGGAGGCCGGACCTCGTGGACCACCCGGCGTACCGGACCAACCACGACCGCACGGAGAACTGGGGGAGCCTCGAGCCCCTGCTCAACGACGCCTTCCGCGGGCGCACCGTGGCCGAGTGGCTGGAGGCGCTGGAGGCCGCCGGAATCCCCTGCGGCCCGATCAACACCGTGGACCGGGTGGTCTCGGACCCCCAGGTGGCCGCGCGGGAGATGATCGTCGAGGCCGACCACCCCGTGGCGGGGCGGGTCAAGATGGCGGGGTCCCCCATCAAGCTCTCGGGCGCTCCGCGCCAGATCGTCCGAAGCCCCTCCCCCACCCTGGGGCAGCACACCCGGCAGATCCTGCAGGAGACCCTGGGGCTCTCGGCGGCGGAGATCGACGGACTCTCGGAGGCGGGCGCGATCTGAGGGGTCGACCCCGGTGGATCAGGCGGGAGGTTCGGGCGCGCGGTCCGCCCACCGCGCCCGGCAGCGGATCACCGCATCCCACAGAGCCGGGAACTCCGAGCGCCCCCGCTCCCCCAGGTGCTCCTCCAGGTGGCGCAGCGCCGCTCCGGCGTGCTCCAGGAACCCGGGCTTCCCCAGGCGGCCCCCGAGCTTCCCGAAGGCCCCGAGGGCCTGGAGGAGGCGGAACGCCCCCACCGCGAACCACCCGTCGCCGGTCCACGCCGCGCCCGCCCCCAGCCCTTCCAGGCACTCGCGGTAGCCCGCGAGCAGCCGCGCCCGGAGCCCCGGCGGGTTGGCGGCGTAGGGGTCGAGGATCAGGGCCGCCGCGTCGTAGGCCAGGGGGCCGGGCCGCGCCCCCTGAAAGTCGAGCAGCGCGGGGCCGTCGGCGGCGATCTGCACGTTCCGGCTCTGGAAGTCGCGGTGCAGGAAGAACCCGGAAGGCGCCGAGGCGCCCGCGGCCGCTAGCCGCTCCAGGTCTCCCCTAAGGCCGGCCGGAACCTCCAGCCCCAGGACGCCCTCCGCGAACTCCCGGGCGAAGTAGAGCCCCTCCCCCTCGACCATCAACCTCGGCCCGTAGGGCTCGGGCGCGAACCCCACCGCGAGGTCGAAGCCCTCCGCACCGTGGACCTGTGTCCGGGCCAGGAGGTCCAGGACCGGGGCGTAGAGGCCTTCCCGGTCCGCCCCGGGCTCCCGGAGCGCCGCGAAGAGGCTGCGGTCCCCCAGGTCCTCCGCGAGGACCCAGCCGCGAACCTCGTCCGCGCCGTACACGGCGGGCACGCGAACGCCCCGCTCCGCCAGGTGGCGGGCGACCCGCACCCAGGCCGCGTTTTCCGCCGCGTCGGGCCCCTCCAGGAGCACGTAGCCACGCGCCTCTCCCCGCACCCGGAAGAACCGCCGCGAGGACCCGTCGCCGTGGAGGGGCACGACCGAGCGCGCCCGCTCCCCTCCGGGCAGCAGGGGCGAGACCTCCTCCGGCCTCGGGGTCACCGCAGGCACCCTTTCGCCGGCCCCCGGCTGGATGCAAGCCAGCTCAAGCCGACTCCCGCCAACCCCCGAAGCGAACAACCTACGCCCCTCCCAGGAAGACGCGATGCGTACCCGGAGTTGGTAAAGCGGGGCATCACCCCGCTTTACTCACTTCCTGGTTCACGCACTTGGTCTGGCCCTATTGCTTTGTCTCGGACATTGGGCGGCATGGCCTGGATCAACGCGCGCAGCACCGAGTTTACCGAGTCAGGTGTTCGAAATACCTCGGATACATCGGGGTCGAGCAAGACCACAACCTGCTCTTCGATGGATTGGCCCGCAAATCGGTTCGCCTTTGCCTTCCTGTAGTCGAACCCGTATTCCGGACGAAGGTCGTCGGAGGGCCGGTCGGTTGCGCTAGGTGTCTTTGTCTTCCTCATAGTCGCCTCGTTCTCGGTTCGTCGCTGGTCGTGCACTGATGATCCGCACGGCGTTGGTTCCTCTTTCCGTGAAGGATACCACCAAGAGCCGTCCGAGTGCTGAGTGGCCGATAATGATCTCTCTGATCTCCCCGTGCGAGTGGTCCTCGTCATCAAAGATGCAGGCTAGCGGGTCGATGAAAACCGTGCACGCTTCATCGAAGCTGACCCCATGTTTCTTGAGGTTCGCTGCCCCCTTCTTGTGGTCCCACTGGAAACGGAGGCCCATGTTTCAAAATCCTATTCTTGAGCCCGAACATGCGTTGGTTTGCATCTGAAACGAACCTCGAAACTTGACGCCAAACCACTCCACTGCAGATATCCCCCCTCCACTCCTTTCACGGCCCCCGCTGCGTGCAGCGCACCGGCTGCCTGCCCTCCGCCTCGATGCCTTCCGTCGCCTCTCACTCCGCCTGGTCTGTCGCCCTCTCCTCAGGGATCATGGCCGCAGGAAGAACCCTCGTTGCCAAAGGAGCAGCCCTCCACCCCGGCGTTGGGGCAGAGCTCGCGCTCGCAGCAGACGGCACAGACCCTTCGGTGGACCCCGAAGTGCCCGAGCACGACGTCCGGGCTGAGGTACC
>CAZJSF010000067.1:2626-14815 GCA_964548515.1 uncultured Thermodesulfobacteriota bacterium | reverse complement strand
GCTGGCCTTGTCTTTCTCCTTCTTGAGTGCCGCCTCCTCGATCTCGAGCTGCATCACCCGTCGGGTCGCCTCGTCCAGGTCCGAGGGCAGGCTGTCGATCTCGGTCCGGATCATGGCGCACGCCTCGTCCACGAGGTCGATGGCCTTGTCCGGAAGGAATCGGTCGGAGATGTAGCGGTGGGAGAGAACGGCCGCGGCGACCAGTGCGTTGTCCTGGATGCGCACCCCGTGGTGGACCTCGTAGCGCTCCCGCAGGCCCCGGAGGATCGAGACCGTGTCCTCCACCGAGGGCTCCTCCACCAGCACCGGCTGGAAGCGGCGCTCGAGGGCGGCGTCCTTCTCGATGTGCTTGCGGTACTCGTCCAGGGTCGTGGCGCCGATGCAGTGGAGCTCGCCCCGGGCCAGCATGGGCTTGAGCATGTTGCCGGCGTCCATGGCGCCCTCGGCCTTGCCGGCCCCCACGATGGTGTGGAGTTCGTCGATGAAGAGGAGGATGCGGCCCTCGCTCTCGCGGATCTCCTGGAGCACGGCCTTGAGGCGCTCCTCGAACTCGCCCCGGTACTTGGCCCCCGCGATCAGGGAGCCCATGTCCAGGGCGTACACGGTCTTGTCCTTCAGCCCCTCGGGCACGTCCCCGCGCACGATCCGCTGGGCGAGGCCCTCGACGATGGCGGTCTTCCCCACGCCCGGTTCGCCGATGAGAACGGGGTTGTTCTTGGTCTTGCGGGAGAGGATCCGTATGGCCCGCCGGATCTCCGCGTCGCGGCCGATCACGGGGTCGAGCTTGCCGGACTGGGCGGCCTCGACCAGGTCCCGGCCGTAGCGCTTGAGGGCTTCGTACGTGCCCTCGGGGGTCGCGCTCGTCACCCGCTGGTGGCCCCGCACTCCCACCAGGGCCTCCATGAAGCGCTCCGCGCCGACCCGGTACTGCTGGAAGAGGCGGCCGGCGTCGGATCGCTCGCCCTCCCTGAGCAGGGCGAGGGCCAGGTGCTCGACCGACACGTACTCGTCCTTGAGCCGCTTGGCCTCCTCCTCGGCCTGGATGAGCAGCCGGTTCATCCGCTGCGTCACGTAGACCTTGCCGCCTTCCACCCCGGGTCCGCTCACCGACGGGCGTTTCTCCAGGATGTGGTCCACCTTGGCCCGGAACTCGGCCAGGGGGACGTCCAGTTTCTGCAGCAGGCGCGGGACGAGGCCCTCCGCCTGGTCCACCAGCGCCAGGAGCAGGTGCTCCCCGTCCACCTCCACGTGGCCTCGCTGGAGGGCGATCTTCTGGGCCTCGGCCAAGGCCTCCTGGGACTTCTGGGTCAGTCGGTTCAGGTCCATCGCGGGCTCCCTCTCGGCCCGGCCGGAGCCGGGTTCGTTCGCACTGATGCCCGGGACGGGCCCGGGCACGGCCGGTAACATAAGCACCGGCTCCGGAATCGCAAGCCCCCGGCGGCCCGTCGTGCGGCTGTCCCCGAAACGACCGAGGCCCGGGAAACTCCCGGGCCTCGAAGGGTCGTCCTGCCGGCGGGCGCTACCCGCCGAAGCTCCGCTGGAAGAGTTCGTCGACGGCCCGCTTGCCCGCCTCGTTGAGGTTGCGGGTGCCGGTGCCGCAGATGGTCTTGTGGGAGACGACCGGGACCTGTTCCACCCAGGTGTCGTTCTTCCACGTGAACCAGTGTCCCTTCGCCTGGTCGAAGACGTGGAGCGGGCGGTTCCACATCTTGGCCAGTTCCGCCGCCCAGCCCGTGCCGCCCTTCACCGTGCCGTCCCCCTGGATCTCGCCCACCACGAAGACCTGGAAGCCGGCGTTCACCTGGTGCCAGATGCTCTGGAGGATCTGGCGCATCCAGGGGCGGGACGAGTAGTCCCGGTGGAGGCGCTTGGACACCTCCGCCATGCTCACGTCGCCCTTGGCCAGGTCCGCGGCAGCGAGCTTGCGGGTGTGGAGGTTGCGCTGGATGTGGTGCCCCTCGAAGGTGAGGTTGACCTCGGCGACCGCGAAGCGGGCGGCAGCGGCTCCGAAAGCCTCCTCGGCGCCCCGCGCGCCTCCGCTGTACAGGGTGACTTCGCTCGGATTCATGGGGTGCCTTCCTTTCTCGCGTCGTTCTCCTGCGCGATCGATGGCCGTGTCGCCGATGTGGCGAAGGGAAAAGGGGACGCTTTTTAGCGGATGCCCGGTACCGGGTCAAGGTGAATCCGCTTTCGTGGGCGGAGTGGGCCGCCTCGGGTACGGGGCCGGCCGGAGGGCCGAGGGTGCCCCGGACCCTTCCTTGACACCCGAAAACAGCGGCGGGTATCGTACCGGCCCCGGGGCCCGGAAAGGAGCCATTTTGCGCGCTGTTGCGGTGATACCAGCCCGCCACGCCTCGACCCGGTTTCCCGGCAAACCCCTCGCACCTCTCCTGGGCCGCCCGATGATCGCCTGGGTCGTGGAGGCGGCCCTGACGGCATCCGCGATCGAGGAGGTCTGGGTGGCGACGGACGCGGAGGCCATCGCGCACGAGGCGGACGCGGCCGGGGCCCGGACCATCCTGGTCACGAGCGAGTGCGCCAGCGGGACCGACCGGGTCGCCGCGGCTGCCCGCTCGGTGGCGGCGGACGTGTACGTCAACCTGCAGGGAGACGAGCCGCTGGTGGAACCGGAGGACATCGACGCCCTGGCGTCCGTGTTCCGCCGGGAGGCGGGGACCCGGATGGCCACCCTGGCCCGTCCCCTGGATTGCCCGGAAGACCTCGCCTCCCCGGACGTGGTCAAGGTCGTTTGCGATGCGGCCGGCTTCGCCCTGTACTTCTCCCGCTCTCCGATCCCGTACTGCCGGGACCGCGGGGCTGGGGCCGCTCCGGGGAAGGAGCCGGTGAGGCCGTTGCGGCACCTCGGAGCGTACGCGTTCCGGGCGGAGGCCCTGAGGGCCTTCGCGGAGCTCCCCCCGGGAGAGCTCGAGCGGACGGAGTGCCTGGAGCAGTTGCGAGCCCTCGAGGCCGGGTGGAGGATTCGGGTCCTCCCTGCCCGGGGCGAAGCGTTGGGGGTGGATCGCCCGGAGGATCTGCTGCGCGCGGAGAAGGCGATGCGGGCGCGCTTCGACCCCGGACGGCTGGGCTGTTGAGTCACGTGCCGCAGGATCGCCGTCAGGCGAGCGCGGGCCGATCGAGGGGCTGAGCCCCGGGGAGAGAGGATGCGCACCAAGTTCATCTTCGTGACGGGAGGGGTCCTCTCGAGCCTGGGGAAGGGGCTGGCGGCGGCGAGCCTCGGGGCTCTTCTCGAGGCGCGCGGGTTGACGATCACGCTGCTCAAGATGGACCCGTACATCAACGTCGATCCCGGCACCATGAACCCGTTCCAGCACGGGGAGGTGTTCGTCACGGACGACGGGGCCGAGACCGACCTGGACCTGGGACACTACGAGCGGTTCACCCGGGCGCGCCTGAGCGTGAGGAACAACTTCACGACGGGACAGGTGTACGACACGGTCATCGGGAAGGAGCGCCGGGGCGACTACCTCGGAGGGACGGTCCAGGTCATCCCCCACATCACCGACGAGATCAAGCGACGGATCACCGACGCGGCCCAGGGGGTGGACATCGCGATCATCGAGGTGGGGGGCACGGTGGGCGACATCGAGTCCCTCCCGTTCCTCGAGGCGATCCGGCAGTTCCGCGTGGAGGCCGGAAGCCGCAACGTCATGTACATCCACCTGACCCTGGTGCCGTTCATCGCGGCCGCCGGGGAGGTGAAGACCAAGCCCACCCAGCACAGCGTCAACGAGTTGCGGCGCATCGGCATCCAGCCCGAGGTCCTCATCTGTCGGACCGACCGGAACCTCTCGGCGGACATCAAGCGGAAGATCGCGCTGTTCTGCAACGTCGACGCGGACGCGGTCATCACCGCGAAGGACGTCACGAACATCTACGAGGTTCCCCTCAACTTCCATCAGGAGGGACTCGACGACAAGGTGGTCGAGGTTCTCAACATCTGGACCGGGCGCCCCAAGCTGGACGAGTGGGAGCGCATCGTGGAGGTCATGCGCTTCCCGAAGGCCACCGTCCGCATCGGGATCGTCGGGAAGTACGTGGACCTGAAGGAGAGCTACAAGAGCCTTTCGGAGGCGCTCGTCCACGGCGGCATCGGCAACCAGTGCCGGGTGGAGCTGGACTACGTGGACTCCGAGGCGGTGGAGCGGGACGGCCTCCCCGAGGTCCTGTCGCAGGTCGACGGCATCCTCGTGCCCGGAGGCTTCGGGCAGCGCGGCACCGAGGGGAAGGTCCGCGCGATCCAGTTCGCCCGGGAGAGGGGGATCCCCTTCTTCGGGATCTGCCTCGGCATGCAGTTGGCGGTGGTGGAGTTCGCCCGGAACGCGTGCGGGCTCGAAGGCGCCAACTCCTCCGAGTTCGACGAGCGGTCCCCGGCGCCGGTGGTCGACCTCATGCCCGACCAGGTAGGTGTCACCAAGAAGGGGGGCACCATGCGGCTCGGTGCGTACCCGTGCCGGGTCCAGGAGGGCTCCCGGGCCTTCGAGGCCTACCGCGCCAAGGAGATCAGCGAGCGCCACCGCCACCGTTACGAAGTGAACAACGCCTACCGCGAGGCCCTGCAGGAGAAGGGGATGGTCCTGTCGGGGCTCTCCCCCGACGGGAAGCTCGTGGAGATGGTGGAGATCCCGGACCACCCCTGGTTCGTGGGATGCCAGTTCCACCCCGAGTTCAAGTCGCGCCCCATGTCCCCCCACCCCCTGTTCCAGGCCTTCATCGGGGCGAGCCTGGTGGCGCGGCGATCCCGGGACCCCCAGTGAGCGCAGTCCGGATCGGCGGGGTCCGGATCGGCGGGGGGGAGCCCCTCTCGCTGATCGCAGGGCCCTGCGTACTCGAGAGCGAGGAGCTCGCGCTCGAGACGGCTTCGCGGCTTCGGGACATGGCCGGGCGAATGGGGATGCCCCTGGTCTTCAAGGGCTCCTACGACAAGGCCAACCGGACCCGTCTCGGCTCGTACCGGGGACCGGGCCTCGAGCGGGGCCTCGAAATCCTCGAGCGGGTCCGAACGGAGGTGGGGGTCCCCGTGCTCGCCGACGTGCACTCTCCCGAGGAGGCGCTCCGGGCGGGACCCGTTCTGGACTGCCTCCAGGTCCCCGCGTTCCTCTCCCGCCAGACGGACCTGCTGGTCGCTGCGGGGCGCTCCGGCAAGGCGGTGAACGTGAAGAAGGGGCAGTTCATGGCGCCGGAGGACATGGCTTTCGCGGTGGAGAAGGTAACCGCCGGCGGGGCGGGCGGCGTGCTGCTCACGGAACGGGGGACGACCTTCGGGTACCACTACCTGGTGGTCGATTTCCAGGGCATGGCACGCATGGCCGGGCTCGGCTGCCCCGTGGTCTTCGACGCCACCCACTCGGTCCAGACGCCGGGGGCCGCGTGCGGCGCGTCCGGGGGCGACCGGCGGCAGGCGGCGGTCCTGGCCAGGGCTGCGGTGGCGGTGGGAGTCGACGCCGTGTTTCTCGAGGTGCACCCGGATCCCGACCGGGCGCCGTGCGACGGGCCCAACTCGCTCGCCCTCGACGGCCTGGACGTGCTTCTCGGGCAACTCGCGGCGATCGACCGTGCCCGACGGGAGACCCCTTGAGCCGTGTCGAGTCGGGCCGACGGGTCCTTCGGATCGAGGCCGAGGCGATCCTCTCGCTGGCCGAGCGGCTGGGGCCCGAGTTCGACGACGCCGTGGAAGCCCTGGGGGATTGCGGGGGCAAGATCGTCCTCACCGGCATGGGGAAGAGCGGACTCATCTGCCGGAAGATCGCCGCGACCCTCACCTCCACCGGAACCCCGGCGTTCTTCCTGCACCCCGCCGAGGGGGTCCACGGGGACCTGGGAATCCTGACCCGGGGCGACGTCGTCGTGTGCCTCTCCCGTTCGGGGGAGACGCAGGAGGTGGTCGACGTGCTCCCGGTGGTGCGCCGGCTGGGCCTCCGGCTGGTGGCGATCACGGGGAGCGCGGTTTCCACCCTGGCGCGCAGGTCTGCGGTCCACCTGACCGTTCCCGTGGAGCGGGAGGCGTGTCCCCTCAACCTCGCCCCGATGGCGTGGAGCACCGGCGCCCTGGCCCTGGGGGACGCCCTGGCAGCCGCGGTCATGGAGCGCAAGGGCGTCACCGCGGACGACTTCGCGCGCGTCCACCCGGCCGGCGACCTGGGTCGGCGTCTCACCCTGCGGGTGGAGGACCTGGCCCACGCCGGCGACCGCGTGCCCCGGGTCTCCCCGGAGACCCGGATGCGGGAGGCCATCCTCGAGATGACCACGAAACGCCTCGGGCTCACCGGGGTGTTCGAGGCCGGCGGGGCGCTGGTGGGAGTGATCACCGACGGCGACCTCCGGCGAGGCCTGGAGCGCTGGCCCGACCTGCTCGACCGGCGTGCCGGCGAGGTGATGACGCGGGACCCGAAGCGGGTCTCCCCCGGGATGCTGGCCGTCGACGCGCTGCGCGAGATGGAGCGCCACTCGGTGACCGCGCTCTTCGTGGCGCCGGCGAGGGACTCGGAGGCCGTGGACGGGATCGTGCACATGCACGATCTGGTGAAGGCGGGGCTCCGATGACGCTGGAGCAGCGCCTCGGCCGGGTGCGGCTGCTCCTCCTCGACGTGGACGGCGTCCTGACCGACGGCAGGATCCTGATCGACGACCTGGGCAACGAGACCAAGGCCTTCGACGTGACGGACGGGCACGGCATCAAGCTCCTGCAGAGGGCCGGCGTCGACGTGGGGCTGGTGACGGGGCGCCGCAGCCGCGTCGTGGAGTACAGGGCCCGGGAACTGGGCATCCGGGAGGTCCACCAGGGCGTGAAGGACAAGTTGCCGGTGGTGCGGGAGATCCTGGAGAGGCGGAGGCTCGGTCCGGAGGAGGTCGGATACGTCGGCGACGACGTCGTGGACCTGCCCGTGCTGTTGCAGGTCGGACTCGCGGTGACGGTTGCGGACGCGGCGGCGGAACTGCGGGACCGGGTCCACTGGGTCACCGGGCGGGCCGGGGGACGGGGGGCCGTTCGCGAAGTGTGCGATGCGATTCTGCGAGCCCGTGGCGACTGGGACAGGGTGACCCGGCGCTATTTCTCGCCCGAGCCCCTCTGATCCGCCGTGGCGCTCGCGCGGCGGCCCCGTCCCTTCCCGCGGAACTGCGGTCTCCCGTTCGGGTTCCCGGGCTGGCACCTGCTCGTGATCCTGGCGCTGAGCGCCTGCAGCGAGGGTGAGCCGCTTCGGCCGGCCCCTCCCCCGGCGGCCGATCCGGGGTCGGTCTTCGAAGGGGTGCAGATGGTCCGCCAGGAGGCCGACGGCACGGAGTGGCGGCTCGACGCCCGGGAAGGCCGCGCGTGGGAGGGGGAGGGGAGCGGCTGGCTCCGCGGGGTGCAGGCCGTGATGGAGCGGGAGGGGCGCTCCGTGCACCTGGAGGCCGGAGTGGCCGCGATGGAGCGCCGCGACGTGCTCTCCTTCTCCGAGGGGGTGACGCTGTCCTGGGACGGTTACCGGGCCGAGTCCGAACGGGCGACCTATCAACGGAGCCGGGGGCGGATCGTCTCGTCCGAGCCGGTGCGGTTGTACGGCCCCGGGGTGGAGGTCACGGGCCGGGGGCTGGAGGTGGACGTGGACGGGCGGCGGCTGCGGGTCCTGTCGGAAGCGCACACCGTGTTTCGGGAGGCTGGGCGTTGAGAGTGCTCTGGCTGTGTGTCGTGGCGGTCCTTCTCGTGGCGTCCGGGGCGCGGGCGGCGGGGGCTCCGGGGGCTCCTCCGGTCTGGAAGCTGGGAGCGGAGCCCCTGCAGGTGGACTCCCGCACCCTGGAGGCCAAGACGGACGAGGGGTTCGTGCTCTTCGAGGGGGAGGTCGTGGCCCGCCAGGGAGAACTCACCCTCCAGGCCGACCGGGTGGAGGTCCGACTCGAGCCCGAGACGCGGGCCGTCCTCTCCGTGAAGGCTCGGGGAAGCGTGCGGCTGCAGAAGGGGGACGTGCTGGCCGCCGGGGAGGAGGCGGACTACGACGCGGCGACGGGCGTGGTGGTGCTCACCGGGAAGCCGAAGGTGTGGCGCGACCGGGACGTGGTCGAGGGGGACCGCATCACGCTGCACCTGGCGGAGAACCGGAGCGTCGTGGAGGGCGCGCGGGCGGTCCTGTTCCCCGGGACCCCTCCCGGACGGAGCGCGCCGTGAGCGCCCCCCATCGCCTCGAGGCCCGCGGCCTCGTGAAACGCTACGGGAGAAAGGCGGTCGTGTGCGGCGTCGACGTGGACGTGGGCAGGGGCGAGATCGTCGGGCTCCTCGGGCCCAACGGCGCGGGCAAGACGACCACGTTCTACATGATCGTCGGACTCGTTCGTCCCGACGAAGGCAGGATCCTGCTGGGCGGGGAGGACGTGACCCGGCTCCCCATGCACCTGCGCGCCCGGAGGGGCCTCGGCTACCTGCCCCAGGAACCCAGTGTGTTCCGCCGTCTGACGGTGCGCGACAACGTGTTCGGCGTGCTCGAGGCGCGTGGCGTGCCCCGGGACGACGCCGAGGCGCGTACCGAGTCGGTGCTCGACGCCCTTTCGATCCGTCATCTGGAGGATCGGAAGGCGCACCTCCTGTCCGGGGGAGAGCGTCGGCGCGTGGAAATCGCGCGGGCCCTGGCCACGGATCCGGCGTTCATCCTCCTCGACGAACCCTTCGCCGGCATCGACCCGATCGCCATCGCAGAGCTCCGGGACCAGATTTTGCATTTGAAGACCCTGGGCATCGGTGTCATACTCAGCGACCACAACGTCAGGGAAACGCTTGGCGTCTGTGACCGCGCCTATATCGTGAGCCAGGGCGAAGTGCTCGAGGAGGGGACGCCAGCGGCGATCGTAAAGAGCGCGAAGGCTCGGTCGATCTATCTCGGAGAAGGTTTTCGCCTCGATTGAGACGCCATGGCCCTTGAGATCCGACAGCACGTCCGGCAGGAGATGCGCCTGACCCAGGAACTGGTGATGACCCCCCAGCTCCAGCAGGCGATCAAGCTCCTCCAACTGTCGAGACTCGAACTCGTCGACCGCGTCCAGCAGGAGATGGAGGAAAACCCGCTGCTGGAAGAGGTCAAGGAGGAGTCCGCCAACGGGGAGGCGGAGCCCCAGGCCTCCGCGGCGGACGACTCGCCGGAGCCCCAGGAACCCCCGGAACCCGAGAAGCCCCCGGAGCGGGAGATCGACTGGGAGCAGTACCTCGCCTACTACGACGTGGGGAGCCTGCCCGACGCCCCGGTCGACAGCGACGACGACCGGCCCTCCTACGAGAACTTCCTCGCTCCCGAGACCACCCTCCAGGACCACCTCCTCTGGCAGCTGCGCCTGAGCCACCTCACCCCCGAGGACAAGGAGATCGGCGTCCACATCGTGGGGAACGTGGACGAGGACGGCTACCTTCGGGCCACCGTCGAGGAGATCGCGGAGACGGTGGGGGCCGGGGTCGAGCGGGTCGAGGCCGTGCTCGCCACGGTCCAGGAGTTCGACCCGCTGGGAGTCGCCTCCCGGGACCTGCGGGAGTGCCTCCTGCGCCAGGCCGTCGAGCGGGACCTCACGGACGCCGCCGTGCGGATCATCGAGCACGGCATCAAGCACCTCGAGACCAAGAACTACAAGAAGCTGGCCAAGGACCTGGGGATGGAGTTCGACGAGGTCCTGGAGGCCGCCCGGGAGATCGCGGAGCTCGAGCCCAGGCCGGGCAGGACGTTCGCCACGACCCGCGTGGAGTACGTGGTGCCGGACGTGTTCGTGGTGAAGGAGGGCGACGACTACGTCGTCCGCCTCAACGAGGACGGCTTCCCGAAACTCCGCGTTTCGCGGTACTACCAGAGCCTGCTCCAGGACAACAGCGTCGACGGCAAGGCCGCGAAGGGCTACATCCAGGAGAGGATGCAGGCGGCCCTGTGGTTGATCAAGAGCATCCACCAGCGCCAGCAGACGCTCTACAAGGTCGCCTGCTCGATCGTGAAGTTCCAGAGGGAATTCCTCGAAGGGGGGATCACCCGTCTCCGCCCCCTCATCCTGAAGGACGTGGCGGAGGACATCGGCATGCACGAGTCCACCGTGAGCCGGGTCACCACGAGCAAGTACCTCCACTCCCCCCAGGGGACGTTCGAGCTCAAGTTCTTCTTCTCCAGCGCCATCCAGAGCCGGGACGGCGACGATCTCGCGAGCCGCAGCGTGAAGGCGAGGATCCGCGAGATCGTGGCCCGCGAGGACGGCCAGGAGCCGCTGAGCGACCTGAAGATCGCGGGGATCCTGTCGAAGGAGTTCGGCCTCAAGATCGCCCGGCGCACCGTGAGCAAGTACCGGGAAAGTCTGGGGATCCTGCCCTCGTCCGCGAGGCGCCAGTTCTCCTGAGCCCCGCCTTCGCCGCCCCCGGGATCAAATTGACAGCCCGGGGGGGCTCTGCTAGATTCCAGCGCTCCTTTTCAGCAGGAATTCCGGGAGGTCTGCATGAACTTGAGCATCACGTTCCGCCACGTGGACCCCAGCGAAGCCCTCAAGGCGTACGCGACCGAGAAGGTGGAGCGCCTCGGCAAGTATTTCGACGGGTTGGTCGAGGGACACGTGATCCTCGGCCAGGAGAAGATCCGCCACCTCGCCGAGGTCTCCCTGAGCGCCAACGGCATGCGGGTGGTGGCCAAGGAAGAGACCGCCGATTTCTACACGGCGATCGACAACGTGGTGGCCAAGCTCGAGCGGCAGCTCAAGCGGTACAAGGAGAAGCTCAAGAGGCACCAGCCCCTGACCAACCGCGAGCGCCGGAGCGTGCGCGAGCAGATCTTCGCGTACGAGAGCTTCGAGGAAGAGGTGCCCCGGGTCATCCAGACCGAGCACTACACCACGCATCCGATGAGCGTCGAAGAGGCGGTCATGGAGATGGACCTCGCGGCGCGGCCGTTCCTGGTCTTCACCGCGGAGGACGCCAGGGTCAAGGTCGTGTACCGGCGCGACGACGGCAACTACGGACTGATCGAGCCCGAATGAGCCCTCGCGTCCGCAGAGCTTGACGGGAGAGGACGGGCGGCATGAAGTTGCTGGATTTCCTGCACAAGGAGAGGATCGCCCCTCGCCTGACCGCCCGCGACAAGGAAGGCGTCCTGGCGGAGTTGGCGGAAGTTCTCGTGGGTACGGGGCAGATCCGCAGCGCCCGGGAGGGTCTGCAGGTGCTCCTGGAGCGCGAGAAGCTCGGCAGCACCGGGATCGGAGAGGGGATCGCGATCCCCCACGGCAAGCTGAAGGAACTGCAACAGGTGGTCGCCGTCTTCGGGCGGAGCCCGGAGGGGGTGGATTTCGACAGCATGGACGGAGCTCCCGTCCACCTGTTCTTCTTGCTGATGGCACCCGAGAATTCCGCAAGCACCCACCTCAAGGCCCTGGCGCGGATTTCCCGTCTGCTGAAGGATCGCGGGTTCCGCGAGGAACTGTTGCGGGCCGATTCCCAGGATTCCCTGTTCGAGATCATCTCCCGAGAAGACGAGAAGTACTGACCGAGCCCTTCGGATGCCCGAGATCACCGTCGGAGACCTCCTCCGCGACCGCGAGCACCGCCTGGAACTCGAACTCCTGGCCGGCGGGGAGGGGCTGGAGAAGGGGATCCGGGTTCCCCGGATCCAGAAGCCCGGCCTGGCCCTGGCCGGCTACACGGAGCAGGTCCGGCGCCACCGGGTCCAGATCCTGGGCGCGACCGAGTTCGCGTACCTGGCCACCCTGAGTCCCGAGCAACGCGACGGGAGCGTTCGCAAGGTGTTCGGGCTGGGGGTGGCGTGCTTCGTGGTCACCAAGGGGATCGAGGTCCCGCCGGTCTTCCTCGAGGAGGCGGATCGCACCCACACCCCCCTCCTCCGAACGGCCCTTCGAAGTTCGGTTCTCATCGAGCGCATCTCCCAGTTCCTGGAGGACCGGCTGGCCCCGTTGACCCGGCTCCACGGGGTCCTGGTGGACGTCATGGAGGTGGGCATCCTCCTGGTGGGACAGAGCGGGATCGGGAAGAGCGAGTGCGCGCTGGACCTCGTGCTCCGCGGGCACCGCCTGGTCGCGGACGACGTGGTCCAGATCCGGCTGGTTCCGCCCTTCCGCCTCCTGGGCCGCGGGGAGGGCATCATCCGCTACCACATGGAGGTTCGGGGCCTGGGGATCCTGAACATCCGAGACCTTTTCGGGATCACCGCGATCCGGGACGAGAAGGAGGTGGAA
>CAZJSF010000067.1:0-2616 GCA_964548515.1 uncultured Thermodesulfobacteriota bacterium | reverse complement strand
CCCGTGGGTGCAGGGAGAGTCCTACGAGCGTCTGGGCTTCGAGGAGAAGAAGCACGCGATCCTGGAGGTCGACCTGCCGTACCTGCGCATCCCGGTCGCTCCGGGCCGCAACATCGCCTCGGTCGTGGAGGTCGCGGCGCGCAATCACCTGCTCAAGCGCATGGGACATCACTCGGCGATCCGGTTCAAGGAATCCCTGGAAGCCGCTCTGCGGGGTGGAGGACGGCAGTGAAGCGGGTGCGACTGGTGGTCATCACCGGTCTCTCGGGATCGGGAAAGAGTTCCGCGCTCCGGGCCTTGGAGGACCTGGGGTTCTTCTGCGTGGACAACCTCCCCGCGGAACTGCTCCCGAAGTTCCTGGAGTTGAGCGTGCTCGCGGGAGGGGAGATCCACCGGGTCGCCCTGGGCATGGACCTGAGGGAGCGCCACTTCCTCGAGAGGTACCGGGCGGCCTTCGCGGAGGTGGAGCGCCTGGGGCTACGGCCGGAGGTCCTCTACCTCGAGGCCTCCGACGAGATCCTGGTGCGCCGTTTCAGCGAGACCCGCCGCCGGCATCCGCTGGGGGAGGAGCGGTCGATCAGCCAGGGGATCCGGGAGGAGCGGCGGCTGTTCGAGGAGTTGAAGGGAGCGGCGGACCGGGTGATCGACACCTCGGAGATGACGATCCACGACCTGAAGAAGGCGGTATGGAAGTACTTCAAGCAGGGCCCCGACGATCAGACGCTGCAGGTGAACCTCCTGAGCTTCGGCTACCGGTACGGGATCCCGCACGAGGCGGATCTCCTCCTGGACGTCCGGTTCCTGCCGAACCCGTACTTCGTCCCCACCCTCAAGAACCACGTGGGAACCGAAGCCCGCGTGCAGGAGTTCGTGCTGGGAAAGGAGGAGGCCCGGGAGTTCCTGCGGCGTTTCGTCGACTTCCTCGAGTTCCTCCTCCCCCAGTTCGAGCGGGAGGGCAAGACCTCCCTCACCATCGCGATCGGCTGCACCGGGGGGAAGCACCGCTCCGTGACGCTGATCGAGGAGATCGCCCGCCGGCTGGACGGGGGGCGCCGGGCCGTCCAGGTCTACCACCGGGACATCGACAAGTGAGCGCTGGCTTGGTGGTCAGAGCCCGGGCGGGCCGTCCGTGATCGGCATCCTCGTCGCCGCGCACCAGGACCTCGGTCCGGCCCTGTGCAGGGCCGCGGAGGGAATCGTAGGCCCCATGGAGGGCGTGGAGTCGATTTCCCTGAGCTACGACGAGGCCCCCGCCGTCGGGCGCAGGAGGATCGAAGAAGCCCTCGACAGGCTCCAGACCGGGAGCGGGGTCCTGATCCTCACCGACATGTTCGGGGGGACGCCGACGAACATGTGCCTGCCCTTCCTCGAGCAGGGCAGGGTCGAGGTGCTCACGGGGGTGAACCTGCCGATGCTCGTCAAGGCCCACAGTTCGCGCGGGGAGCTCTCCCTGTCGGAACTCGCGGCTTTCCTGAAGGGGTACGGGGGTCGCAACATCGCTCTGGCCAGCGAGATCTGGAATGCGCGGCCGCAGCGGCGGGCGTGAGCCGATGCCGATCGTACTCGCACGCGTCGACAATCGGCTGGTGCACGGCCAGGTCCTGGAGGCGTGGGTCCCCCGGTTCCGAATCGACACGCTCCTGGTGGTGGACGCGGGTCTGGTGGGAGATCCGCTGCAACGGGCGGTCCTGGAGAGCCTGGGCCGCACCGGGGTCGAGGTCCGGGTCGAGGCGCCGGCCACTGCGGCGCACTCTGTGGCGGGACCGTTGCGGGACCGTCGGGTCATGGTCCTGTTCCGCGGGCTGCGCGGGGCGGTCGAGGCCCTGGATGCAGGCGTCGGCTTCACGGACCTGAACCTGGGGAACATCCACCCGGGCGAAGGAAGCCGGCCCGTGAGCGCGAGCGTGTACCTGAGCGCCTCCGACGAGGACGCGGTGCGCGGTCTCCTGGCCCGGGGGGTGTCCGTGGAGGTCCGCGCGGTCCCGGGCGACCGCAGCCCGGACCTGGCGGTGGTCCTGGAGCGGGCTTCGCGATGATCGGGCCGAGACTCCTGGCGGAACTGTCCCTGCTCGGCGGGTTGCTCGCCCTGGACCGGACGGCGTTTCTCCAGAGCATGGCCTCGCGCCCCCTCGCGGGCGCCACCCTCGCCGGCTGGCTCATGGGTGCGCCGCTGCTGGGCCTCGCGTGCGGAGCGCTCGTCGAACTGCTCTGGCTCATGGACCTGCCGATGGGCGCAGCGGTTCCCCCCGACGAGACCCTGGTGGGCGTTCTCGCGCCGGTCTTCGCCGCCCTGGCTCCCGACCCGTGGAGTTGGGAGGCGCGGGCTTCCCTCGGCGTGCTCCTCGCCGTCCCCTTCGGCGCGCTGGGCCGGCGGCTGGACGTCCTGGTGAGGCGGTGGAACGCCGGGTTGCTCGACTCGGTGCGCCGCGACCTGGCGGAGGGCCGGGAGCCGGGGCTGGGGCGCCGGCACCTCTCGGGCGCCCTGCGTTTCTTCGCGGCAGGTGCCGCGGCGACGGGGACGGGGGCGTGGGCGGGCAGCTGGGCGATCGCCACCGCGGCGGCGCGGCTGCCGGACGATACGGTGGCGGGGCTCGAACTCCTGGAGTCCTCGCTGCC
>CAZJSF010000066.1:0-14820 GCA_964548515.1 uncultured Thermodesulfobacteriota bacterium | reverse complement strand
CGAGCCCGAGCACCGCCTTCTCGTTGAAGATGGTCAGCGGGTTCCGCGACAGCCCCTCGAAGACGACAAGGCGGACCGAGTTGGAACCCAGATCCACCACGCCGAAACGCGGCGGCTGGGGTGAGCGGCGACGCAACGGGCGCCGGCCGCCGAACGGTGCGATGTCCACGCCGTCAGTCCTGCGCCACGCGGTCCGGGCGGCGCCCCGGACGTCGTCGGAGGGGTCTGCGAGCAGGGTGGCGAGGCACACGAGGCGCTCGGCCGGGGGCATCGGGATGACGCCCCGGGCCGCGGAGAGGCGGAGGACCTCGGGGGCGGAGGGGGCGATGCACCGGGCGATGGCGTCCGGCAGGCGGAATCCGGCGATCAACGTCGCCTTCTCAAGAAGCTCTCCACCCCCTCCCCGGCCAGGCGCTCGCGCACCGCCCTGGCGTCCGCTTCCGAGAAGGGGCCGGCGTACACCATCCAGAACAGGCTCCCCTTCTCCTCCGAGTAGGTTGCCTCGCTCCCTTCCCGCGCCAAGAGGTCGGCGGCCTCCCGGGCCTCCTCCTCCAGGGCGAAGCGCGCCTCGAGCCCCCCGGGGGTCTCCCGGTAGAGGTAGCCGGCCGAGTCGAGCAGCGCCGCGGCCCGAGAGGCGGCCTCGGGACCTGTGGAGCGGACCTGCAGGCGGAACGACGGTCCCGGGCGGCTCCGTTCTTCCCGGAAGTAGGGCAGGCCGAGACGGGCGGCCGTCTCCTCGGCCTCCCGGCGGTACCGCTGGCTCCGGAAGGCGCCGAGTTGGAGCACGTAGTCCCCCGCGGGAGCCTCGGCCGCCGTTGCCGGGGGGGAGGGGGGCGCCGCCGGTTCATCCACGACCGCGCCCACGGGAGGCGCTTGCCCGACGACTTCGGCCGGTGCGGGCCGACTCGCTGCGGCAGGGGGCTGCGCGGGCCCCTCGCTGGAGGCCGCGGCGGACTCGGGCGCCGTGGCTGGCCCGGAGACGCCTGGGGGCGGCTCGGCTGCCGTTTCGGGGGAAGGCGCAGGAGGCGCTTCCCGGCCGGGGGTCGCCGGGAGCCGGGGAGTCTCCGCGGACTCCGGCGGGGCCACGGGGGCCGGGGCTCCGACCACCACCTCCACCACGTCGGGGCCGCGCCGGGGCTGGGTGCCCGGCCCCTCCGGGGGCACCGGTGCCACCGGCAACGCCGGGCCGGGGGGCGGGCCCAGGAGGAGGCCGATGCCCTGGACGGCCCCGAAGATCAGGGCCACCAGGAGTGTGCCCCACAGCAGGGCGGGCCGGGGTCCCGGCGGGGAGCGGTCTTCCGGGGGAGGGTTCCCCCTGGGGTCTGGCGCGTCGGTCACGGGGCTCGCCTACTCCTCTTCGGCCTCGAAGTCGGCCCCGGCGATGATCTTCTCTGCGGCCTGGGCGGGGACCTCGTCGTAGTGGTCGAACTTCATCGTGAAGACGCCGCGGCCCGAGGTCATCGAGCGCAGGTCCGGCGCGTACTCGAGCATCTCCGCCATGGGCACGTGGGCCCGGATCACCTGCACGCCGTCCTGGGGATCGACGCCCAGCACGCGGCCACGCCGGGAGTTGAGGTCGCCGATCACGTCCCCCATCTGCGCGTCCGGGGTGGAGACGCTCACCTCCATGATGGGTTCCAGGAGCACCGGCTTGCACTCCTTCGCCCCCTTCTTGAAGCCGAGGGAGCCCGCGATCTTGAACGCCATCTCCGAGGAGTCCACGTCGTGGTACTTGCCGTCGAACAGGGTCACCTCCACGTCGACCATCGGGTATCCCGCGAGGATGCCCCGGGCCATCGCCTCCCGAATGCCGTCCTCCACGGCGGGGATGTACTGCCGCGGGATCGCGCCGCCCACGATCTTGTCGACGAAGTCGAACCCCTCGCCCCGCGGCCGGGGACGGATCTCGATCCAGGTGTCGCCGAACTGGCCGCGGCCGCCGGTCTGCTTCTTGTAGCGTCCCTGGACCTTGGTCGTGCCCTTCAGCGTCTCCCGGTACGGGACCTTCATCTTCCGCAGTTCCACGTCGGCGCCGTACTTCCGCTTGATGCGCTCGCAGAGGATGTCCAGGTGGAGCTTGCCCATGCCCGACACGAGCAGTTCGTGGGTCTGCTCCTCGCGGCCCAGGCGCAGGGTCGGGTCCTCGTCCTGCATCCGCTTCAGGCCCTGTCCCATCTTCTCCTCGTCGCCCCGGGCCTTCGGGTACGCGGCGAAGGTCATGAGCGGCTCGGGGGCCCCGGGGTGCGGGAACACCACGGGTTTCGCCTTCGTGCAGAGGGTGTCTCCGGTGGTCGTTTCCTTGAGCTTGGCCACGGCCACGATGTCGCCGGCGCCGGCCGCGGTGGCGGGCTTCGTCTCCTTGCCCACCAGGGCGACGATCTGGCCTACGCGTTCCTCCACCGACCGGGTCGCGTTCCACAGGGAGGAATCCGACGAGATGCTGCCGCTGAAGACCCGGAAGAGGTTCAGGCGGCCGGTGAAGGGGTCGGAGATGGTCTTGAAGGCCAGGGCGGAGAACGGGGCGTCGTCGGAGGGGGGCAGCGACACCTCCGCATCGCCGGGGCCCTTGCCGCTCACGGGCCCCCGGTCCACTGGGGAGGGGAAGGCGGCGACGATCAGGTCGAGCAGCGCCCCGGCGCCGATGTTCTTCTGGGCCGCCCCCATCAGGACGGGGACGAACTGCCGGGAGACGATGCCCTTGCGCAGGGCCGACGCGAGTTCCTCGTCGCCGATCTCCTGCCCGTCGAAGAACTTCTCCATGAGGACGTCGTCGGTCTCCACCAGGTGCTCGATGAGGCCGTCCCGGGCCGCCTTGGCCGCGTCGGCGAGTTCCGCGGGGACCGGCCCCTCGGCGGGCTTGCCGGAGTCGTTCGAGAAGGTGCACGCCACCATGCGCAGGAGGTCCACGTACCCCTTGAAACCGGCTTCCGCGCCGATCGGGATCTGGACGGGCACGAAGGTGGCGTCGAAGGACGCGCGCAGCGCCTCCAGCGCGTTGTCGAAGCTCGAGTTCTCCTTGTCGAGGCGGTTCACGAAGACCGCCCGGGACAAGCCGTACTCGTCGGCGTAGTGCCACACCTTCTCGCTCTCGAACTTCAGCTCCGAGTCCCCGTTGACGACCAGCACCGCGGCATCCACGGCCTGCAGCGCGGCCTGGGCCTCGAACAGGAACACGTCGTAGCCGGGGGTGTCGAGGAGGTTGATCTTGTTCTTCTTGTGCTCCAGGAACGCGGCCGACGTCGAGATGGACAGCTTGTGGCTCTTCTCCTCGGGCTCGAAGTCGAACACCGAGGTCCCGTCGTTCACCTTGCCCAGGCGGCTGGTGACGCCGGCCGTGAAGAGCATGGCCTCCCCGAGGCTCGTCTTACCGGAACTCCCGTGCCCCACCAGGGCCACGTTCCGGATGTTGCCCGTCTCGAACTTCTTCATGCCCGCTCCTTTCCGTTGCGTGAACCGTGAAGCGCGAACCGTGGAGCGCGGGGCCGCTCGAGCCCTGCCCCGCGGCGGGCCTCACGGGTTTCGATCGTAGAGGATCCGGAGTCCCTCCAGCGTCAGGAACTCGTCCACGTGGTGGATGTGCCTGGTCTCGGCCGCGATGACGCCGGCCAGCCCCCCGGTGGCGACGACCAGCGGAGTGCCTCCCACTTCGGCCGTGAGCCGTTCGATCAGACCGTCCACGAGGGAGGCGTACCCGAACAGGATCCCGGACTGCATCGAGTTGACCGTGTTCCGGCCCAGCACCCGGGGTGGTCTCGCCAACGCCACCTTGGGGAGCTTGCTCGTCCGGGTGAACAGCGCCTCCATGCCGATGGCCAGGCCGGGCGCGATCATCCCCCCCATGTAGCTTCCCTCGGCGCTGACGTAGTCGAAGGTGGTGGCGGTGCCGAAGTCGACGATGATGAGGGCCGTCTTGTGCTTGGCGTAGCCCGCCACCGCGTTGACGATGCGGTCGGCGCCCACCTCCCGTGGGTCCTCGTAGAGGATCGGCATTCCCGAACGGATGCCCGGCCCCACGACCACGGGCTTGCGGTGGAAGTAGTCCCGGGCCACCTCCTCGAAGGTCGGCGTGAGCGCGGGCACCACCGAAGAGATCGCGATCCCGGTGATCTCCGCGACGCGGATCCCCTCCAGTTCGAAGAGGCTGCGCAGGAGCACCCCGATCTCGTCGCGCGTCCGGTGGGACTCCGAGGCGATGCGCCAATGGCCGAGGAGGGTCTCCCCCTCGTACACGCCGAGTACCGTGTGGGTGTTGCCCACGTCCACCACGAGGAGGAGGCTGCGCTGGCTCACGTGTGCCTCGTCGTGCTCTCGTCGATCTCGCCCGCGAAGATACGCTCCGTGCAGCCCCCGGGGACCTCGAGCAGGAGGGCGCCGTCGGCGTCCAGGCCCCCGGCCCTGCCCTCCAGCACCCGGGAGGCGGTTCGGACGCGGAGCTCGGCTCCCTGGGAACGGAACCACCGGTTCCACCGCGGCAGCACGGCCGCCAGCCCCTCGCGGAGGAACTCGTCGTAGAGCTCCTCGAACGTCTCCAGAAAGGTGCACAGCACTTCGCTGCGGCTCGGCGCTTCCCGGCCGGAGACCTCCGCAACGGTGGCAGGGCGCCCCGGCAGGGGGCCCGGCAGATCCTCGGCCCTCCCCCCCACGTTGACGCCGACGCCGAGGATCACGTGGTCGACCCCGAGGCCCTCGCAGCGCATCTCGAGGAGGATTCCCGCCACCTTCCGGCCGTCCACCAGCACGTCGTTGGGCCACTTCACCGCCACGCGCTCCGCGGCGAGCGACCCCGCCAGGGTCTGGGCGAGCGAAGCGGCCGCCACGTAGGTGAGGGGCGGGGCCATCGCCGGGGCGATCGCCGGTCGGAGCACCAGGCTGAACAGGAGGGAGTTGCCCGGGCTGTCGAGCCAGGTGCGCCCGAGACGGCCGCGGCCGGCCGTCTGGTGCTCCGCCAGCACCAGGGTCCCCTCGGGGGCGCCGTCGGCGGCGCGACGCTCGGCCTCCCGGTTGGTGGAGTCGACCGTTTCCAGGTGGTGGATGCGGCGTCCCATCCGCCGGGTGCGCAGACGGAATGCCACTTCCCCCGGCCGCACGCCCCTCGGCCCCCCGTCGAGGCGGTACCCGCGGGCCGGCACGCTCTCCACCCGATAGCCGTTCCCCCGCAGGGACACCACTCCCTTCCAGACCGCCGCCCGGGTGACGCCCAGACGCGACGCGATCCGCTGGCCGGACACGGGGTTCCCCCGAGCTTCCAGGAGGTGTCGGAGGATCTCGTCGGCCAGGGGGAACTCCATAAAAACCCTCTGATAACGCGAACTTCCGGGCGCGGCAAAGAGCCGCTACGTTAGCAGATGCCCGGAAACCGTGTCAACGGCAGAAGCCTTGAAAAACCGGGATTTCCGCACGGTTGGCGCCGGGAGAGCGGCCCTTCAGGAGAGCAGGGCCAGCGTCGCCGCTCCCGTCGAGGCCGCTGCTGCCGAAACGGCCCAGAGGAGGCCCAGGCTGGCTCCGATGTGGGAAGGCGACGGCTCCTCTCCGGGTTCGCCGAGGCGCGGGGCCTCGATGGGGATGCCGCCGTACGTGCTCGCACCGCCCAGCCGCACCCCGAGGGCACCCGCGAAGGCCGCCTCGGGAAACCCGGCGTTCGGGGACGCGTGCTTCCGTGCGTCCCGCCGGGTCACGCGAAGCGCGTCCGCGCCGCGGCGCCACAGCAGCTGCGCCGCGCCCGCTGCGAGCAGCGCCGTGGCCCGCGCGGGAATCCAGTTCGCCGCGTCGTCGGCCCGGGCGGACACCTTGCCGAAGTGCTCGTAGCGCTCGTCCCGGTGGCCCACCGTGGAGTCCAGGGTGTTGGCCGCCTTGTAGGCGAGCGCCAGGAGCGGGCCCCACCCCAGCGCCGCCCCCGCGGTGAGGAAGAACAGCGGGGCCACGACCCCGTCCGACGTGCTCTCGGCCACGGACTCCACGGCGGCGCGGGCCACGCCCGCCTCGGAGAGCGCATCGGTGTCACGGCCCACGATGCGGGCCACGAGCCGCCGGGCCTCGGGCAGTCGGCCTCGTTCGAGGGCCTTCGCCACCCCGCGCGCCTCGGTGTCGAGGGCCCGCGTGGCGAGGCAGGAGTACGCGAGATACACGCAGAGCGCCCGTCCGAGCCACGGGTGCACCGCCTGGGCGGCCGACAGCAGGATCCCCGCGGCGGCCGCCGTTCCCCCCACCACGAGCAGCCAGAAGCAGGCGCCCCGCGCGACGAGGCGGGACGGCGGGAGCCCGGGTACCCGCAGGCGGGCCTCGAGCCGTTCGGCGGCGCGTCCGACGAGCACCACCGGGTGGGGCCAGGGAATCCAGCGGGGGTCGCCGAGGAGGGCGTCGAGGAGCCACGCCAGGAGCAGGTCGGCAGCCGTGAACGCCATCGGAGTCAGGGGCCCTCGCCACAGGCGGGGGCGGTTGCCCCTCGGAGGGCGGCGACGAGCCGATCGTTCTCCTCCGGCGTGCGAAGGCCGATCCGCACGTACCCCTCCCCGAGCCCGAAGCTGCCGCAATGGCGGACGAGGATGCCCCGGCGGGCGAGGTTCCGGTAGAGGGCTGTCGCGCCGGGCGCCGGCGGCGTGAGGCGGAGGAGGAGGTAGTTGGCCCGGGAGGGGAGGGGCTCGATGCCCGGAATGCTCCCCAGGGCCTGGCTCGTCCGCCCCCGTTCCTCCTCGACGAACTCCCGGGCGAGCCGATCCCAAGCGGGCTGCCCGAGGCAGTAGGCGCCGGCCGCCTGGGCGGGCCCGTTCACGGACCAGGGAACCTGCAGGGCGGCCAAACGGTCGACCCGCTCGGGGTGGCCGGCCAGGAACCCCACGCGCAGCCCGGGGATCGCGTAAAACTTCGTGAGGGAGCGCAGGACGACCAGGGCCGTGCTCCCGGCGACCCGATCGAGCAGGCTGACCTCCGGGCAGAAGTCGGCGAATGCCTCGTCTACGACCAGGAGCGCCCCGACCTCTGTGCACCGGTCGAGGAGTGGCGCCAAACGCTCGGCCGGTGCCGCCGCCGCCGAGGGGTTTCCCGGGTTGGAGAACACCACCAGATCCCCGGGGAGCACGGCCTGCACGAGGCGTGGGACGGCGACGGAGTAACCCGTCTGCGGGTCTCTGGGAACGCGGTGAACCGCCAGTCCCCCGGGGCTGAGCGCGTCGTAGAGGCCGAAGTCCGGTGGGGAGAGCACGAGGCGGGAGTATGGGCCCGCCCGCAGGACCAGGTCGATCAGTTCCGCGGAACCGTTGCCGGCCAGGAAGCACTCCGGCGGGAACCCGAACCGGCGGACCGCTGCCGCGCGGAGGTCCTCGCAGCGCCGGTCGGGGTAACGCGTGACGTCCTCGGGGCGTGACGCCAGGTGTTCCCGGAGACCGTCGGGCGGTCCCAGGGGATGGACCGACACGCTGAAATCCAGTACCCGCGCGAGCCCGTACCGAGCGGCGACCTCCGCGAGATTCCCCCCGTGATCCTGGGGCGGGAGGCGGTCAGCGGGTCCCGATACCACGGGTCACCTCTTCGATTCGCGCGACAAGTTCGTCGTGGGTGAGTCCGTTGGAGACGAAGGCGGCGAACGCGGCCGCTCCCGCTCCCACGCCCTCCTTCACGAGCCCCTCCTCGTACCGGCGAAGCTGGGGCAGGGACGACGCTCCGAAGTCCAGACCCGCCGCGAGAACGGGGATCGGCGCCCCCAGTGCGTGGGAAATGCCCGCGAGATCCGCTGCCGGGTCCTCCGCGACCCAGCGGGTCGTGACCACCGCGAGGTTGGACGGGTCCCCCGCCTGCCCCTCTGCCAGGAATTTCAGCGCGAGCGCCCCGACCGCGGCCATCTGTGTGCCGCCTCCGAGGACGACCGGGCGCGTCCGGCTGATCTCCAGGGCCATGAGAGCCACGGCCGGCTGCATCGGGTCGCCGATGGCGCAGGAAGTTTGCAGCGCCGTGGCCGAGGCAGGCAGTGCCGAAGCGCGCAGCGCCTCGGCCACCACCCGGTTCTTGAGGGCGTGGTTGCCCCCGGGCATGGACGAGGACACACGGCCGTGGGCGGGCACCCCGAGGGCCTCCAGCAGGGCCTGGGCCGTGGTTGTGCCTCCGGGGACGCACTCCGAGAGCACGACCCACGGCGCCGCGCCCGCCGCGACGCGGGCGGCGTAACAGGCGCTCTCCGCGAAGTCGTCGGGCAGGGTGAAGGCCTGTCCCGAGGTGATGCAGCGGCCCGGGGGGCTTCCGATCACGAGGCGGGGGACCCGGGGCGGGATCCCGGTGCCGGCATCGACCACCAGGGGGGCGATGCCCAGGGAGACCAGGGCCGCCCGGGTGACGACCACCGGGCTCGGCGGGCCCTCCGGGTTCCGCGGGATGTCCGGAAGCGTCAGGGGACGGCCCAACGCCAGGAACTCCGCGTCCAGGGCCGCCGTGTATCGCCGCTTCTCCGGCGTCTCTCCCGCGGCGGAGATGCCCGGGATCGAGGCCGTCTCCGTGGAGGCGATCACGCACGCGAACGAGGGGATTCCCCGGAGGCGCGCAAGG
The DNA here is from genome assembly GCA_964548515.1 of uncultured Thermodesulfobacteriota bacterium. Taxonomy (GTDB): domain Bacteria; phylum Desulfobacterota; class Deferrisomatia; order Deferrisomatales; family JACRMM01; genus CAZGRT01. The sequence goes on along the minus strand of CAZJSF010000066.1, from coordinate 6,288 downwards.
AATGCCCGGGCGCGGTCCTCCCGTGCGACGACGCGGACCCGACCGTCGGCGAGGGCGCTGTGTGTGGGATCGGCCATGGGGTCTCCGGCGAGAGGGGGCGTTACCGTAGCTTCGCCGCCCGGGCCGGGTCAAGGCGCAGAATCCCGGCTGCGAGACGTGTCGGTCGGGGCTTGCGATGGACGGGGAGGGGGAGTAGTGTTCCCCGAGGTTTGGCGGTCTTTTTCTTGTGAATTGATGGACAAGGCGCCGGCCGGGGACGCTGCGCCCGCGGGCAGGGGAGTCCGCGCAAGCAACGGGAAGGAGGTGCCCTCACCGTCCCCCTGCTGTTCGCCGTTCCACTTCCATTGACTGGGTTTCCCAGGGAGGATCTCCATGCCATCAAGCCTGTCCAGCCTGCGCCGCGCGCTGATCGCCGGGCTCCTCGTCGCCCTCGCGGTCCCCTCGGCGCAGGGCAGCATCGACGACACCCAGTGCGCCGAGTGCCACGACGAGATCGACCACGAGGCCTTCTCCGCCTCCGTGCACGGGCGCAACGCCTGCAACAGCTGCCACTTCGACGTCGTGGACATCGCAGAGCACGAGAACTGCGGGTCCACGACCCAGGAGAAGGTGGAGACCTGCCACCGCTGCCACCCGGACGAGGGGCGCGACCACTTCGCTTCCGTCCACATGATCAACGACGTGAAGTGCGCCGACTGCCACGCGGACGTTCACACCATCGCCAAGTGGGACGGCGACAAGCGCCAGAGCGTGGAGAAGTGCCTCGGCTGCCACGACGGTGAGGACTACCTGGCGGGCGCCCACGGCCAGGCCGTGTGGAAGGGGTCGCGGGACTCCGCGTCCTGCGCGGACTGCCACGGGCTGCACCGGATCGAACCCCTCGGCGACCCGAACACCCACGAATACCGGGAGTTCCACACCCAGACCTGCCACCGGTGCCACGCCGACGCGGAGATGATGCGCCGAAACGACGTGCTGACGATTGCCGTCCACACCTACGAGGAGAGCTACCACGGGAAGGTGGAGTCGCTCGGCTCCGGGCTGGCGGCGGGCTGCGCGGACTGCCACGGCGCCCACGGCGTCTTCCCGGCCGAGGACGAGCGCTCCAAGGTGGGCGGAGAGCACCTGTCGCAGACCTGCGGAGAGTGCCACCCTGGCAGCACGATCGGATTCGCCCAGTTCCTGCCCCACGCCGACCACACCGACCGGGAGAACTACCCGGTGCTCTACTACACCTACGTGGTCATGACGACCCTGCTGATCTCCGTGTTCGCCCTCTTCTGGGTCCACACGTTCCTCTGGTGGCGCAAGGCGTACTGGGAGCGCCGGGAGATGCTGCTGCGCGGGGAGTTCGAGCACCCCCACATCGACGAACCGCTCCGCCCCTACCGGCGGTTCAGTTGGTTCGACAAGATCCTGCACCTCCTCATGGTGGTGAGCTTCCTCGGCCTCGTGGTGACCGGGCTGCCGCTCAAGTTCCACGCCGCCCCCTGGGCGCCGGCCCTGATGGAACTGATGGGCGGGCCCCACATGGCGGGCTTCATCCACCGCATCTGCGCGCTGGTCACCTTCCTGTACTTCGGCGCGTGCATCGCGTACATCGTCTACTATCTCTTCGTGAAGGACACGGGGCAGAACTTCTGGCAGAAGCTCTTCGGGCCGGACTCCCTCTTCCCGACCCTGCAGGACCTCCGAGACATCGGAGCGATGCTCCGGTGGTTCTTCGGGGCCAAGGAGGAGCCCACCTTCGACCGCTGGACCTACTGGGAGAAGTTCGACTTCCTGGCGGTCTTCTGGGGGATGTTCGCCATCGGGGGCTCCGGGCTCCTGCTCTGGTTCCCGGAGCTGTTCGGGCGCTTCCTGCCGGGCTGGATGTTCAACGTGGCCATCATCGTGCACAGCGACGAGGCGCTCCTGGCCTCCGGGTTCATCTTCACGGTGCACTTCTTCAACACGCACTTCCGGCCGGGGAAGTTCCCGATGGACATGGTGATCTTCCGGGGCCGGCTCCCCAAGTGGGAGCTGGTGGTCGAGCGGCGGCGCTGGATGGAGCGGCTGGAGGCGGAGGGGCGGCTCGAGAGCCGGCAGGCCCCGCCGCCGCACCCGATGCTCGACCTCTTCGGGCACCTGTTCGGCTTCACGGCCCTGGCGGTCGGGCTGGCGTGCATCGGCCTGATCGTGTGGGGGTTCCTCGCCCGCTGAGCCTGGGTTCGGGGAGGGAACGCGAAGGGGGGCGGCCGTGGCCGCCCCCCTTCGCACGTGAGGTCACGGGCCTGGGGCGCAGACCGCGCGCAGGTGAGGCCGGGCTTCGAAATCGGGGCTGCGCTCCGGGGTGTGGCAGTTGGCGCAGGCGCCCGGAGCCTCTCCGGAGCCGAACATGCGTTCCTCCCCCCCGGACCGGACGTGGAGCGAACCGGGCCCGTGGCACGCCTCGCACTGGACGTTGGTGAAGGACTTCAGCGCGGTCCAGTCGATCAGCTCGCCCTCGCACTCGAAGGCCAGGGCGTGGCACGGGACGCAGTCCCCGTCGAACTGGCGCCGCCGGTCCACGAGGGTCTTGTAGGCCTTCGCGTGCCGCGTCTCCTTCCAGTGCGCGTACCGGTCCCCGTGGCACTCCCTGCACGCCGCGATTCCCACGTACTCCTTGCCGCACTCGGGGTCGTCGGGCTTGGACGCCTGCCTCGCGACCTCTTCCTGGACCGCGGAGACCTCCTGGAGCACCTTGGCCACGCGGGGGCCGACCACCGGATGGTCGGGGATCTCCAGGCGAAGCTGGACGAAGGCGTTGGAGAAGCGCGTGTCTCCGATCCTCGTGACCGCGCCCTCGGCCGCACTCGCCGCGCCCTTCGGAGACAGGGTCAGGTCGAGGCGCCCGACGCTCTTGCCGCCCCGGTCTAGGTGCGTCAGGTAGGAGTTGCCCACCACGATCGGGAGGGAGATCTGGTTGCGCTGGTCGCTGCCCACGATGAGGTCGACGGGAGCTTCCCCCAGGGCCACGCGCCGGCTGGCCCGCCCGATCATGTCGGTGAGCAGGATCACGAGGTCGGCCCCCTGGGAGCGCAACCGCCTCGCGACCTCCACGCCCGTCTGCAGGGGGTCGGCCACCCGGAACCGGTCGCCGTCGGGGATCTTGTCCCGCTTCAGGTCGGCGTCGATCAAGCCGAAGATGCCGACCCTCACCCCGCCGACCTCCTTCAGGAGGAACGGCTCGAAGACGGGCTTTCCCTCGGGCGTGAGCAGGTTCGCGGAGAGGAAGGGGAAGCGCGCCTCGGCCCTCTTCTCCAGGAGGTATGCCAGGCCGAGAGAGAGGTCGTAGGCGCCCACGTTCCAGGCGTCGCAGCGCATCTCGTTGTGCGACGAGACGATCAGGTCCGCCACGGCCCGCCAGGGACGGACCTTGTCCGCGGGCACGGACTCGCGCTTGAAGAGCGCGTTGCCCGCGTTCACGAAGAGGACCGGCGTGCCCTCGGCCCTCACCTGCTCCAGATAGGTCGCTCGCTTGGCCAGACCGCCACGCGGGTTCTTCTTTCACCCGCAGGGCATGACCTCGCCGCGCTCGTCCGCGGAGTAGACGACGGTGAGACTGCGCTCCGCGGCAGCGGCGAGCGCGCCGGCCGGGACCCCGGCCAACGTTGCGGCCCGACGGATGTCCATGGTGATCCCTCCCTCATCGAAAGCGGCCCCGAGGCCAGACACGGCGAAACCGTGGCGCGATCGTAGCAGAGCCGGCCGTTCGCCGCCAAAGCCTCGGCGGGAGGTCCGCGGGTCCGGTCGGAGCGACCCGGCACGCCTGGACCCGCCCGAGGACTCGCTTGCGTTCGGATCACATCCTGTGCTAGTTCCACGGCCGTCTACGGGTTTACCCCGTTCCCTTTCGTTCGCCGTTCAGGAGTGGAGGACATGTTCAGAGAGATGTGGCGTCTGCTGCGCGACTTCGTTCGCGAATTCCTGGGAACGCTGATCCGCGGGATCGTGGAGCACTGGAAGGGGTTCCTCGTGTTCTGCGGGGTCGCCGCGATCGCGATGGTCCTCCTGGTGGTCGTGGTGCTCAAGGCGACCGCCTCCCCGAAGTTCTGCGGCTCGTGCCACAACATGCAGAGCTACATCGAGTCCTGGGAGCAGTCGACCCACAAGGAGGTCGGGTGCATGGACTGCCACTTCGAGCCGGGGCTGCTGGGCAGCCTCTGGGGCAAGTGGAAGGCCCAGGCCCACGTGGTGATGAAGATCACCGGCACGGCCCCCTCGCGCCCCCACACCCAGATCAGCGACGCCAGCTGCCTGCGGCAGGGCTGCCACGACACGGGCGAACTCTCGCAGGTGGACCTCACCTTCAAGGGGGTGAAGTTCAGCCACGACACCCACCTGGGGGACCTGCGCCGGGGGAAGAAGCTGCGCTGCGTGACGTGCCACTCCCAGATCGTGCAGGGCGAACACCTCACCGTGACGGAGAGCACGTGCTTCATCTGCCACTTCTACGATCGGGCGGCGGACCTCCAGCTCGCCTCCTGCCAGACCTGCCACGTGGAGACGAAGGCCAAGATCTTCATCGACGCCAACGAGAGCCTGCCGTTCGTGCACAAGGAGTACCTGGATCGGGGCGTGCTCTGCGTCCAGTGCCATTTCGACGTGATCGCGGGTGACGGGCACCTCAAGGACAACATCTGCGTGCAGTGCCACTCCGAGCCCGAGATCCTGCTCAGCGAGCGCGTGGCCGAGGAGATCCACCGCGACCACGTGACCCTGCACAAGGTGGAGTGCTTCCGGTGCCACTCCGTGATCGACCACGGGATCGTGCGGCCGAAGAGCCCGCACCTGGAGGCCCACGAGGGTGAGACCGTGCAACGCTTGGCCTTCCTCAGCCAGGGCGGCCCCGGCGGCTACCACTACGACACCAACTGCGTGAAGTGCCACTCCCTGGATCAGCACGAACCCAAGCGGCTGATGTACATGGGCACCGGGGCGGAAGGGGTGCCCGACGTCCCGAACCCCATGTACCTGGCCCACGCGGACTGCGGCAGCTGCCACATCGCCCTGCGCGCCACGGAGTCCGGCCTCGATTTCACCCTGCGCCTCAGCTACGACGAGGCCATCAAGTCTTGCTCCGACTGCCACGGCGAGGGGTACGACGACATGGCCAAGCACTGGAAGAAGATCCTCGGGGAGGAAATCGACCGTGCCCAGGCGGCCCTCGGGGCGGCCCGCAAGGAGGCGGCCGGCGCCCGGGGAGACGCGGCCAAGGAGGCCGCCGCGGTGCTGGACGTGGGCAAGAAGAACCTCGACTTCGTCCGGGCGGGGTACGGCCTGCACAACATGGACTACGCGCTGAAGGTGCTGGCCGACGTGCGCGAGAAGGCCGAGCAGGTGAAGGCGAAGGTGGTGGCCGGGTACAAGCCCCGGGAGGTGGTTTCGCCGAGCGGGTGCACCCAGCTCTGCCACTCCTGCGTGGAGTGCATCGAGACCACGCCGGTGCCCTTCGGCAACGTGCAGTTCCCCCACGACGTCCACGTCAAGGACGAGGGGTTCGGCTGCCTCGACTGCCACACGCCGCGCGAGAAGCACGGGCACACCATCCTCGGCAACTGCAACGAGTGCCACCACGGCTCGGGGGTGGGGGCGGTGGAGTGCCAGGACTGCCACGTGGACAACCACAACCTGTACAACGGCCAGAACGCCTGCGACGAATTGAGCTGCGACGTGCGCGGCGAGAAGAACCCGATGGCCGACGCCGTCACCTGCGAGGAGTGCCACCCCGAGGTGGTCGCGGACAAGGCCACCACGGTGGACGGGATCAAGAAGACCTGCCTCGAGTGCCACGACGAGGATCCGAAGTACGCGGCCATGGTGGACGAGTGGAAGGCCCAGGTCCCGGACCTGAAGATCGACGAACTCCGCGGGCTCCTGAAGGAGACCCAGGGGATGGTCCTTCGTGCGATCCAGGAAGGGAAGTACACGTACGACGCCCAGGACCTGGTCAACAACGCCGAGAAGAACCTCAAGCTCTTCGAGACGGGCAACCCGGTGCACAACCTGGCCTTCTCCCGGGACCTGGCCAATCGGGTGCGGGCGCTGCTGGAGCAGGCCCAGAAGACCCTCCAGACCCACTCCACGGTGCGCACGCTGCCGAAGTCGGAATACCTGTGACCTGGGAATTCCGGGGCGGATAGGAGTTGGGAGGGGTGGCCGCAGGGCCACCCCTCCTGCGTTCCGGGGGGCGACGCTCTCCACGGCGCCGGTTCCAGGCCGGCCGTGCCGCTGGTATCCTGCGGTCGCACCGCGTTCGCGTGCCGG
>CAZJSF010000065.1:0-15000 GCA_964548515.1 uncultured Thermodesulfobacteriota bacterium | reverse complement strand
CGACCTCCAGGTTCCCCCGGGCCTCGATGGCCCGCTCCACCTCGGCGCGTCCCCTGCGGATCTTCTCCAGGCCCGACGTGAGGATGCGGGCCATGGCCCCGCCGCCGGCCTGCGCCGCCTCAAGGGCCTCCTCGTACCGCTGGGCCTCCAGGGCGCTGGCGACCCGTGCCATGAATGTCTCCGTGTGAGTGCGGGCCCGGTAGAGGACGAGAACGCGCTCCACCATCACCGCGAGGGCGGCGACGGACAGCAGCAGAAGGGCGTACATGGTGGGGCCGCCCTTCTGGAACAGTTCCAGCATCCGTGTCCTCCTTGCCGGCTCAGTCGTAGCGGGCGTGGCAGGGGGTGCAGAGCTCCGCGAAGCTCGGCACGCGCCACTGGTTCAGTTCGCGGGCGCCCAGGGCCGCCTTCCCCCTCAGCACGCCCTTGTCGTGGGGGTTGTGGCACGTGGTGCACACGATCTGACTCCCCCGGTCCAGGGGCAGGGAGACGCCGTGGCGCTCCTCGTAGGCGTGGAGCTTCCGGACCCGGTCCTCGGCCATCTCCACCAGGTGGTTCACGCCCGGGTGGGGAACGCTGTCGTGGCACGCCAGGCAGAGTTCCACCGGCGAGTGGACGTACACCAGATCCTCGGGGCCGAAGTAGGCCTCCTCCGGGTCTTCGGGGTCCGGGATCCTCCGGTGGCAGAAGGCGCAGGTGGTCGTGATGATCTTGCCCTTGTCATCCACCTGGCGGTGGGGGTTGAGGGCCCCCTGGCCGGCTTTCGGGTGGCAGCGGTAGCAGAACTCGGAGGAGACCAGGTACGGCCCGCCCCGGAGGAAGCTGGCGTTCCGTTCGTCGGCGCGCTCGCGGCAGGGGTGGTCGTGGCAGGTGGAGCAGTTGAGCTGGCCGTCCCCGTCGAGGGGGTACCCCAGGAAATCCATGGGATAGGTCTCGGGGGAGGCCTTCACCTGCATGGGGTGGGTCCCCCGGTGGTCGGCCGGATGGCACCGGGTGCACCGGGCCGTGGCGTCGTCCTCCGAGAACCCGGCCTGGCTCCCTTCCGGAGCGTCCTGGCGGTGGCACGCACGGCAGGCGGCCCGATTCCCGTGGGCGTAAGTGGAGGTGCTCCGGGCGGCCAGGTCGAGGTAGGCGAGGCGGAGGGAGGAGGGGCCCACCTGTTCCGCGTGCATCTCGTGGCAACTGGAGCACAAGATCTGCTTGTCGGGGACGGGAAGGCCTGCCCGTGCGAACTCCTCCGGGTCTCCCCTGCCTCGCAGCACCTTGGCGTGGTCCTTGGGGCCCTCCGGGTGGCACAACTGGCACAGGCTCGCCACCTGCGCGAGCGTGGCCGGTGACCCGTCCATGGTCCGGAACGTGAGGGTCTCCGGCTTGGCGCCGGCCGCGGGCTCCTGGAGGTGGCAGAAGAGGCAGGCGACGGAGGTGTGGGGGTTGGCGGGGCCCGCCTTGCCGGTTGCCACGGCGGTCCGGCCCGAGAGCACCGCCACCACGCGCTCGAGCGCGTCGTCGGTGGGGGCTGCGATCACGAGGAAGCGGAACTCCTCGTCCTTGTGGCAGACGCGGCAGGTCTTGGGGAGCAGTTCGTGGGCCTTGTCCGCCGGGCGGATGATCTGGTAGGTGGGCGGATCGTCCGCCGCGGCGCCGGCCGCGAGCCCCAGGAACACGCAGAGGAGGGTCAGTCGTCGGAGCATGGAGTGCGCACGAACTCGGGCAAAGGTTAAGTCCCTCCCGGATCGCGTGCCGTCACCCCGTGCATTGGGACCCCGAAAGGGGAAACCGAGGGGAGAAAGGTGGTCGGGACGACTGGATTCGAACCAGCGACCTTCTGCTCCCGAAGCAGACGCGCTACCAGACTGCGCCACGTCCCGACACGTCGACCCTGCATCCCCTCAACCCCGGACGGACCGGCCGTCCGAGTCGAGCTCAGAATCCTACACCGCCCCTGCGGGCGCTTTCAACGTGAAACTCGGCACACGCACGGCTCACGCGCAGGCCCTCCGCCGTGTCGAGGAGCAGGTACGGGGCGCGGTTGGAACCGTCCTCGGGGAGCCCCGCGCTGCCGGGGTTCAGGACCGCCCGCCCGCCCGGTTCGCGCAGCGCGAAGCGGTGGGTGTGGCCGACGACGAGCACGTCCACCCCGCCCTCGCGGAGAACCCTCTCCAGCCGGTTCGGATCACTCTCGCAGCCGAAGTCCAATTCGGTAGGCCAGGGATTCGAGTGGGCGAACAGGAACCGCACTCCTCGCTCCTCGATCCAGAACTGGGCGGGGAGGGAGCGCAGGAAGGCGGCATCCTCCTCCCGGGCTCCCGTCGCTGCGGCCTCCGGTCCCCCGGCAGCAGCCGCCTCGTCCGCTTCCCCCCGGACCCCGGGGATCCCCTCTCCGGCGAGCCGCCGCACGATCTGCGTGCAGCGTCCGCCGGGTCCGGGCAGGTCGCCGAGGTGCACCACGGCGTCGGCCCCCCGCTTCCCCGCGTCGGCCAGCACGGCTTCCAGGGCTGCCAGGTTGCCGTGGACGTCGCCGAAGACCGCCAGCCTCAAGCGCCGTCCTCGCCCTTCTTGAGGTATCGCAGGGCGTCCATCCCGGCGATCGCGGCGTCGCCCACGGCAGCCGCCACCTGGTGGAAGCGGTGACGCCTCACGTCCCCCACCGCGTAGACGCCCGGCACCGAGGTCTCGCACGCGTCGTCCACCCGCAGGTACCCGTCCTCGTCGCGGTCCGTCCAGTCCTGGAGGAAGTCCGTCCCGGGCCGCTTCCGGCCGGAGAAGATGAAGACACCGTCCACCTGGAGGCGGGTCGGCTCGCTGCTTCCTTCGATCTCGACCGACAACCCCGTGACCCCGGTCGCGTCGCCCAGGATCTCGCGGGGGTGGGCCCCGGCCACCACCCGCACGCTGGGGTGGGCGAGGACTTCCCGGCGCAGGGGGGTCGAGGGTTTGACGCCCCGCACCGGCACGACGAGATACACGGCGGAGGCGAAGCGGGTCAGGTAGTGGGCCTCCTCCATGGCCCACTCGCTCACGCCGACCACGGCGACCGGCCGGTTCCTGTACAGGGCCCCGTCGCAGGTGGCGCAGTAGGAGACCCCTCGTCCGAGCAACTCCTCCTCCCCGGGGACCCCGAGGCGCTGCACGAGCCCCGTGGCGACCACGACCACGCGAGCGCGAAACGGGAAGCCCGCGGCGACGACCTCCTTCCACTCCCCCTCCACCTTCAAGGCCTCGACGCGGCCGAACTGGATGTCGAGGCCGAAGCGCGTGGCCTGCTTCTCGAGGCGTTCGATGAACTCGCGCCCTGAGATCGTCTCCGGGAACCCGGGGTAGTTCTCCAGGTGGGAGGTCTGGGCGATCTGGCCGCCGAGCACGGTCTGCTCGAGGAGCAGGGTCTTGCGCCCGGCTCGGGCCAGGTACATGCCGGCGGTCAGTCCCGCCGGGCCGCCCCCGATCACGATGGCGTCGTAGGTGGTGGCGTCGCTCATCCTCGGTCTCCCCTCAGGTCGCGGATTCCCCGCCCCGGGCCCAGCGTTGGTAGGGGGTGCGTCCGCTCCGGGCGCGGGCCTGCTCCAGTGCCGCTTCCAGTTCCCCTAGATCGCGCTCCAGCCTCTCCACGGCGGCCTCCGCAGCCGCCGGGGAGCCGCCCACGATCGCCTGCAGCACGTCGCGGCTTCCGCAGAAGTCGTCCTCGTCCTCGCCCGGCACGGCGCGTCCGGCCGAAGATGCGATCGCCGCGCGCACCGGGTCGCACAGGTAGCAGAGGCACAGGGGGCTCTTGAGTTCGCCCAGGGCGCAGGAGCCGCCGACCAGGTGGACGCAGGCGAACCCGTCCACGAGGAGCCGCGTGCTCCGCTCCCGCACCTTGTACCGGGCGGGCTCCCGGTCCTCGGAGCTCGTGCCCCGGGCGCGGAGCATCTCGTCGCGCAGATCGTCCGGGAACCGGCCCTCGTCGCCGCAGCCGGGGGCCCAGAGGGCGTCCCCGACGCCCGCGTGGCAGCAGCCGGGGAAGAGGCCTTCCAGGAGTTCCACGTCGGCGCGGGGGTCCCCCCCGTGATGTCGGGCCGTAACCTCGATGCAATCGGCGCAGAACGGGATCGTCCAGCGCTCGCAGAAACGGTTCAGGGCCCGGGAGGCGCGGCGGTACAGCTGCAGGCGGTCCGCGGCGGCGCCCCCGCGGCTCACATCCGTCCCTGCAGCATCCTCTGGAACACCTCGCTGCGGGTCAGGGCGTCGAAGGTGTCGGAAAGGGCTTCCCGCAGCGCCTCTTCGGCCTGGCGCTTGGTGTCCATCGGGCTCTTCCGCTGGGATCCCCCCTGCAGGCGCACGCTCCCGAACTCGCGACCGTCGAAGTGGGCCACCCGAACCGTGTATGCCACCGTGACGTCGAGCTCGTCCCACGCGGAGCCCGGGTTCTCCTGGAGCTTGAACTCCTCCACCTCGATCGTCAGCAGATAGCGGGCGCGGCCTGCGTCCGAGGCCTCCAGGCCCCGGTGCAGAAGGTAGCGGGAGAGCTGCTGCTGGATGTACTGGGCCGGGGCCGGCTCCAGGTAGGCTGGCTGGGGCGTCTTCTCGAAGCGGGTGTAGAGCGTTCCGACCCGCTGCCCGGCCTCGGTCCGCGCATCCCGGGCCGAGGACACCCAGAGGGACCACGCGGCGTCGCCGCCGGCCTGCTTCGTGCCCTCGGCCATCGGTACGGCCCCGGGAGCCAGGATGACGGCCTTGGAAGCGCAACCGCCCGCGAGGAGGCATAGGGCGAGGAAAGAAGGGGCGAAGCTCAGGACCGTTCGTCTCATCGTTTGGACCTCCCTTGTTTGGACGCGCTATCCTACCGTAGCCGCCGAGGACAGGAAAGCGCGGGCCGCCGGAGCGGCCGCAGATGCCGGGGCCGTCGGCCTCGGAGGGAGGGGTTCGTGGACCGACGCCGCTTCGAGGAACTAGCCGAGGAGGCCTTCGAGGCCCTCCCCGGGGAACTCCTCGAGTACGTGGACAACGTTGTGTTCGTTGTGGAGGACTGGCCGGACCGGGAGACCCTCGACGCTCTGGGCATCGAGGGGCGGGAGGGTTTGCTGGGCCTGTACCAGGGGGTCTCCCTGGCGGAGCGCAGCGTCGAGATGAGCGGAGTGCTGCCCGACCGAATTCTCCTGTACCAGCGGCCCATCGAGCACTGGGCCCGGATCGACGGGCTGGACGTCTTCGACGTGGTCTACGACACCCTGCTCCACGAGATCGGCCACCACTTTGGGCTCGACGAGGAAGACCTGGCCCGCCTGGAGGGGTGGGAGCCCGACGGGGGATGACCGCCGGGAGCGGGGGTCAGGACAGCCTGCCCTTGAAGTCCCCGTACCCGAACCGCCGCACCACGCGGAGGTCGCCGGTGCCCGGGTCGTAGGTGCAGATCGAGGGCAGCTGGATGCCGTTGAACGTGGTGTTCTTCACCATGGTGTAGTGGGCCTGGTCGAGGAAGGCGAGCCGATCGCCGACCGTCAGGGGCCGCTCGAAGGACCACTCCCCGATCACGTCGCCGGCCAGGCACGACGGCCCGGCCAGCCGGTAGGTGTGGGGCTTCTCCCCGGGGTCGAAGCCGCCGTGGAGCGGCGGGCGGTAGGGCATCTCCAGGACGTCGGGCATGTGGCACGCCACCGACACGTCCAGGATGGCGATGTCGCCGGCGTTGGAGACCACGTCGAGCACCTCGCCGACCAGCACCCCGGCGTCGAGCACCACCGCCTCTCCGGGCTCCAGGTAGACCTCCACCCCGTAGCTCTGCCGCAAGCGGAGGATCAGGGCGACCAGGCCGTCGACGTCGTAGCCTGCCCGGGTGATGTGGTGCCCTCCGCCCAGGTTCAGCCACCTCATCCCCGCAAGGAATCCCCCGAACCTCTCCTCGAACACCTCCGCGGTTCTGGCGAGGGGCTCGAAGAGCTGCTCGCACAGCGTGTGGAAGTGCAGGCCCTCGACGCCCGCCAGCGAACGACCCTCGAACTCGGCCCTCCGGATTCCCAGGCGCGAACCCGGCGCGCACGGGTCGTACAGGGGCGTGTGGCCCTCGGAGTGCTCCGGGTTCACCCGCAGGCCCACGGAGACTCTCCCCTCCCGGGCCGCGGGTTCCCACAGGGGGCGGAACCGCTCGAACTGGTCGAAGGAGTTGAAGACCAGGTGGTTCGCGGTTTCCAGGAAGGAGGCGACGTCGCGCTCCCGTAGGCCGGCGGCGAAGGCGTGCACCTCCCCGCCGAACTCCTCGCGCCCCAGCCGCGCCTCCCACGGCGAACTGGCGCACACGCCCTGGAGGGTCCGGCGGATCGTGGGGAAGACGCTCCACATGGAGAAGCCCTTGAGGGCCAGCAGGATCTTCGCCCCGCTCCGGCGCTGCACGTCGGCCAGGAGAGCCAGGTTCTCCCGGAGCTTCCCCAGGTCGAGGACGTAGGCCGGGGAGGGGGCCAGTTCCAGGATTCGGTCGATCGTCTGTCTGTGCAACGCTGGTCGTTCCTCGGACGGCGGGCTCCGGTACTGTGCACCGCAACCTACCCAAGGTGGCGTCCGCGCTCAAGGGCGAGAGATGTGCGCCGGGCGGTTCGCTTGCTCTCGACGGGCGAGAAGGGCCCTGGTGCGTCTGCCCGCGGTGGTCGCGGCGGGCGGCGGTTCGCCGCACGGCGGTCCCGGGACGGTTGCGTCGGGACGCGGTCCCTTCGATTCAGCCTTGCGCGGCGTCCCGCGGAGACGCGCCCCCGCACGCGGGGCCGGAAGAGGGCAGGGCCCGCTCCAGGATGGCGGGGGGGAGGATGCCCGCCTCCCGGAATCCTTCCAGGACCCGCTCGGTGACGTCGCTCTCGAGGGCCTTCTCGTAGTTCACGTCGAGTACGTACACCTTGGCCCGGAGCCGCACGGCGAAGTAGTTCTCCAGGGCGACCTGGTTGACCAGCACGGTCCAGGGCTTCTGCAGGAACGCGTAGCGCGTGCTCGTGATCGCGTCCGTCACGATGGCTTTCGCCCGCGCCACGTCCTGCTCCAGGCCGACGTAGAAGTCCATCTGCACGAGCATGTCCAGGGCGCCGGCGTTGGCGCTCGCCGAGAGGTCGGTGAGGAACTTGTTGTTCGGGATGGTGACGAGCGTGTCGTCGAGGGTGACCAGGCGGACCGACCGGAGTCCGATGGCCGAGATCGTGCCGTAGTACCCCCCGAAGCTCACCCGGTCTCCCACCTGAAAGGGGCGGTCCAGGAGGATCGTCAGCCCCGCGATGACGGAGGCCGCGAGATCCTTGAGGGCGAATCCCACGGCGACCGCGATGCTGCCGCTCAGCGCGAGCATCAGCTCGCGGGAAAGGTTCAGGGAGAGCAGCAGGGCCGAGGTGACGCCGGCGAAGTAGACGAAGAAGCGGATCAGGGTGCCGACCTGGTGGATGGCGAGCCGCCGGTGGGTGAACCGGTTTCCGAGGCGCGCGAAGAAGCCGGGGAGCGCGCGGCCGACGAACCACGTGACCGCGAGGATCGCGAGCGCAGGGAGCAGCCCCGAAAGCCGGACGAATTGGAAGACGTCGACGTTGTCGCCCATCGCAGCCCGCTCCCGTCAGGAGAAGAGGAGGTGCTTTCGCCGCAGGAATCGCAGGACGGCGCGGTTCCAGTGGACCGTGACGCGGTACCGTCCGTCGGCGAACTCCAGGAGCCCCTGGGCGACGAGGTAGTTGAGCGCCGCCTCGCAGAGGTGCCGCGGGTAGCGGAGCACCCGGGCGGCCTCCTGCAGGGAGAGGTTCTCGTGGGTCACGATCGCCGCCAGCAGGAAGCGGGACTGTTCCCCCAGGGCGTCCAGTTCCTCGGCGCTCGGGGCGGCGAAGAGGCGCACCCGCACGCGGTTCATGCCGTCGGGTATCAGCGACCGGAGCCAGAAGTGCACCGCGACGCGAGGGTTGCCGTCCGCGTAGTCCCAGAGGAGCCGGCGGTACCGTTCCCCGGTGCGGATCACCTCGCTCTGGAACTCGGTGCCGTCGACCCGGTCCACCACCAGGTCCTCGTAGGATGCGCGGCAGCCCACCGACCCCATCCGGTGCGCGATGAGGGCCCCGATGTCCTCCTCGGGCCACGTGTCCAGCCGGTGGACGGCCCGGAAGAGATCCCGCCCGCGGTAGACGTTGCCGAGGTGCTCCCACGCATACTTGGAGAAGGAGCACACCCAGAACAGGGAGGCACTCGTGCCAGCCACCAGTTCCGCGAACGCCTCGTACCCCTCCAGCCCTCCCGGCGCCCGGAGCATCAGGTTCTGCGCCTGGTCGAGAAGGACCACACGTCTGGGCGCGGCACAAGCAGCCCGCGCCAGGTCGGTCACCGTCTCGGCCCGACCGAGGCCGAGTTCCTGGCCGAGGTGGCGGCACAGCGCGGGGGCCGTGGTGAGCCGATCCGTTAGCAGGATGCGGCACATCGCCGGGGCGGGCGAACTGCGTGCCAGTTCCGCGAGCCAGGAGGTCTTCCCGATCCCCCGTTCGCCCACCAGGGCCACGGCCTGTGCGAGACGCCCCTCGGTCCAGTCGGCGATGCGCTCGCGTGCCTCTTCCAGGTGCGGGTACCTCGGGATCGCAAGTTCGGGGCTCACCGGGCCCTCCTCGAACGCGTCGCGCAATGCTTCGGGAAGGACCGCGACGTCGCTGGACCCGAGGCCCACGGATTCGGCCCTCTTCTCGAGGCGCCGTCGGAACAGGAAGGCCAGGGCCCGCCTCGTCTGCTCGAAGCGCAGCATCGCCTCCTGCCCGTAGAGGGTGAGCCCCCTCGCCGCCACCGCGCAGAACGCGGCTGCGGCCACGAAGAAGCCGTCCGGGCGATGCCGGGTGGCCTCGACGGCCCGGGCGAAGCGGCCTTCGGGGTACAGCCGGAGGTAGGCGTCCGCGATGTCCGTCCGCCATCGCTGGATCAGCACGAACGCCAAGGGCAGGGCGCCGAGCCAGAAGAACCGGACGACCAACGTGTAGAGGTAGCCCCGTCCCAGCGTGTTGTGCGAGAGGATGAGAAGGACCGCCACGGCATACCCGTAGCGGGCCACGGTGCGCACGGAGCCCAGGATGCGGCGGTTGAGTTCCGGCGGGACCGCGATGCCCCCGATGCCGGCGGCGCTAGCCACTGCATGGTGGACCGCAGAGATCGAGAACCGGTACCAGGCGTACCCGATCACCACGGCCCGGAGGACGTCGAGTTCCGGCGGCGTTCCGGAGCCGAGCACGCCGAAGAACAGGTAGAGGAAGGCCAGGAGGCCCAACTCCCCCGCGACGGCTCCGAAGAACCGCAGCCAGCGGTCCGCAACGAGGTTCAGGGCACGGTTTTGCACGCGGGCGACGGCCAGCCGGCGAAGCGCCTTCAGCCAGTTCCGGTACCGGCGCCGCACGATGAGGGCAGCCGCCAGCAGGGCCACCTCCTGGAGGCCGATCCAGCTCGCCTTTCCCACGGCGAAGAGGTCGCGGGCGCGGCTGCCGAGCGTTCTCCACTCGTTGAGGAGGCGAACGGGGTACCAGCGGGCCATGAGGAGCACGTGCCGTGCTTCCCGGCCGAGTTGGGCCAGCCCCTCCCGGGTCAGGCCCAGCACCGACTCGCGCTTGGCCAGCGAAAGCCTGGGGATCAGCCCGATCCGGAGCTCGTTGACGGCGGCCACGTCCCGCACCAGGTCCGAGGCCTCCCGCAGACGGTTCTCGCGCTCTTCGCGCCGGAGCCGTTCCTCCTCTTCACGGACCGAGGCGATCCTCTCGAGGAGGTCGCTCCTCTCCGGAGCGTCCTTGTACGGCGCGGAATCGAGATCGAGTTCCGGGGAGAAGGCGGCGGTCAGCCTGGGCGATTCGAGGCGCACGAGGGCCAGGGAGAGTTGCTCCCGGAAGCCCACGAGGACCGAGACCGTGTCGTCGTAGAGGGCGTCGGCGTCGGCCGGGGTCAGCTCCGGAGCCGCCGTCCACAGGGACAGGTCGCGGGCCTGGAGCAGCCGGGCCGCGCTCCGCTCCGCGGCCTCCCTGTGGACCTCCGCCAGATCCCGGTGCAGGCCCGCCAGGACCCCGCGGGCGGCTTCCACACGGGCCCGCTCCGCGGCCAGGGCCTTGGAGACGGCGTCGGCGGCCTTGCGGGCCTCCTCCAGGGCGGCCTGCCGCTCCTGCTCTGCCCTGCGCCCCTGTTCTTCCGCCTGGGAGGCCGCGATCTGGGCGGCCCGCCGGCGATCCTCGAGTTCTGTGCGCTGGCGGTCCGCGGCGACGAGAGCGCTGCGGGTCTCCAGCGATTGACCGAGAAAGGCGAGGCGGAGACGGGCCCGCTCGAGCCGGAGGTCGGCGTCTTCGTCGCGGGCCGGTTCGGCTTTCCCGCTCCCGTTCTTGGCCGCCGCGGGGGGCGGCTGGGAGACGGCAGCTTCCAGCGCCGCGACCTCGCGGCGCAGTGTCTCCCGCCGGGCGGCCACGGCCGTCTCGTCCAGGAGGTCCACCTCGAAGAGGGAGGCGACCGCGAAACCCTCCGGGAGGCCGCCCGCCGTAAGAGCCTGCAGCGCGACCACCTCCCGCCGCAGACCCTCCAGGTCCGAGGGTGGGGCCTCGGCGGAGGCGGCGGCCTGGGGCTGCCCCGGCTTCGGCGCGGCCTGCCCCTCTGTCGGGCCGCAGACCCAAGACACGAGGAGCAGGAGGAGCACGGCGGGCACGGCCGGACGGCGATGCCGGGCGGACGCAGCCCGGAGGTTCGGGCCGCCCGCCGACCGTGCCTTGCTGCGCTCGTCGGATGCTAGAGGGAGAGCCAGTCAGAGCCCTCCACGACCTTCCACGGAAGTCCGGCGGTCGCGAGCCTGGCGAGGAACGGGTCGGGGTCGAACTGCTCCATGTTGAACACGCCTTTGCCGCGCCACTTCCCGTCGAGCATCATGACGGCTCCCACGACGGCCGGGACGCCGGTGGTGTAGCTGATGGCCTGGGAGTTGGTCTCCCGGTAGGCTTCCTCGTGGTCGCAGATGTTGTACACGTACACCTGCTTCTTCTCGCCTTCCTTGAGACCCCGGGCGACGACGCCGATGCAGGTCTTCCCCCTGGTGAGCGGGCCCAGGCTGCCCGGATCCGGGAGGACGGCCTTGAGGAACTGGAGCGGCACGATCTTCAACCCCTGGTAGTCCACCGGGTCGATCCGCGTCATGCCCACGTTCTGGAGCACCTCCAGGTGCTTGAGGTAGTTGTCCGAGAAGGTCATCCAGAACTGGGCCTTTCGGATGGTGGGGAAGTGCTTGACCAGGGACTCCATCTCCTCGTGGTACATCCGGTAGATGGCCATGGGCCCGATGCCCTCGGGGAAGTCGTAGCTCCGTCGGGTCGCCAGGGCCGGCGTTTCCACCCAGGCGCCGCCTTCCCAGTGGCGGCACGGCGCGGTGACCTCGCGGATGTTGATCTCCGGGTTGAAGTTCGTGGCGAACGGCTGGCCGTGGCTGCCGGCGTTGGCGTCGATGATGTCGATCTCCTGGATTTCGTCCAGGTGGTGCTTGGCGGCGTAGGCCGTGAACACGTTGGTCACGCCCGGGTCGAAGCCGCTGCCGAGCAGCGCCATGAGCCCCTTCTCCCGGAACCGGTCGTGGTAGGCCCACTGCCAGGAGTACTCGAACTTCGCCGTGTCCCGCGGCTCGTAGTTGGCCGTGTCGAGGTAGTCGACGCCCGTCTCCAGGCAGGCGTCCATGATGGCGAGGTCCTGGTAGGGGAGGGCCACGTTGATGACGAGGCTCGGCTTCTCGCGTCGGATCAGGGACGCCAGTTGCGGCACGTCGTCGGCGTCCACCTGTGCGGTCCGGATCGGCCGGTCGACCTCAGCCGCGATGGCGTCGCACTTCTCCTTCGTGCGGGAGGCCAGGGTGATCTCCGCGAACGTGGCGGGATCCTGGGCGCACTTGTGCACGACCACACGGCCCACCCCGCCCGCTCCGATGATCAGGACTTTCCCCATGGCGGTCCCCTCCTCGCTCGCGTCGGCCCGGCTCCCGCCGGGGTTCGGGTCAAGTGCCGTTCGGGGCCTGCGGAGGTGATTCCAGGTAGGTGTACCCGCGCAGGCCTGCCTCGTACGCGGCCGTGAGCAGTCGCCGCTGCTGGCCGTTGATGACGTTGTCCCGGACGGCGCGCTCCGCCTTCTCCCGGAATCGGGTCATCATCTCGCGCGGGTCGTACTCCACGTAGGAGAGCACGTCCTCCACGGCGTCGCCGCCCAGTTCCCTCGCGTACTCGATCTCGCCGCTGTCGCCCATGCGCACGCTGGCCACGTTGGTGTCCCCGATGAGGTTGTGGAGGTCTCCCAGGGTCTCCTGGTAGGCGCCCACGAGGAAGACGCCGAGCAGGTACTCCTCGCCGGGTCGCACCTCGTGCACGGGCAGGGTTCGCGCCACGTCCTGGAGGTCGATGAAGCGGTCGATCTTGCCGTCGCTGTCGCAGGTGATGTCCGAGAGGATGGCCTGGCGGGTGGGCGGCTGGTCGAGCCGGTGGATGGGCATGACGGGCAGGATCTGGTCGATGGCCCACACGTCCGGCAGCGACTGGAAGACGCTGAAGTTGCCGTAGTAGATGTCGCTCATGGCTTCGTCGAGGCCCTCGAAATCGTCCGGCACGTAACGCATGCCGTTGAGGACCCGCTGGACCTTCTGCATCGAGTACCAGAAGATCCGCTCCACGAGGGCCCGTTCCCGGATGCTCATCTGCCCCCGCTTGAACAGCTCACGAGCCTCGTCCCGGTAGAAGATCGCGTCGTGGTAGGCTTCCTGGAGATTCTTCTCCCGGACGTTGGCGGCCGCCTCGTGAATGTTCTCCGTCACCGAGTTCGCGTCTTCGGGGATCTCCGGCAGGGACTCGTCGCTCGCGAACCGGCTCGCGTCCAGCACGTTGAAGATGAGCACCGAGTAGTAGGCCACGGTCGCGCGCCCCGACTCCGTGACGATGGTCGGGTGGGGCGTTCCCGTCTCGTCCATGACCTCCTGCACCACCTCCACCACGTCGCGGCAGTACTCGTCCAGCGTGTAGTTGCAGCTGGAGGCGAAGTTCGTGTGGGAGCCGTCGTAGTCCACCGCGAGCCCGCCGCCCAGGTCGAGCATCCCCATCGCGGCGCCCTCCCCGAGCAGCCCCACGTAGATGCGGCAGGCCTCCATGAGGCCCGTGCGGATCTGGCGGATGTTGGGGATCTGGGACCCCAGGTGGTAGTGGAGCAGTTGGAGGCAGTCGAGCATCCCCTCGGCCCGGAGCCGGTCGACCACCTCGATGATCTGGGAAGAGCTGAGGCCGAACACGCTGCGGTCGCCTCCGGATTCCTTCCAGTGGCCGCTCGCGCTCGCGGACAGCTTGATGCGCACGCCGAGCACCGGCTTGACCCCCATCTCCCTCGACAGCCGGATGATGAGGGGCAGCTCGTTGAGGGTCTCGATGACGCACACGCAGTTGAGCCGGATCATGCGGGCGTACAGGGCCAGGCGCACGTAGGCCTCGTCCTTGTACCCGTTGCAGATCAGGAGGGCGTCCGGGTCGTCCAGGTAGGCCATGGCCGCGATCAACTCGGCCTTGCTCCCCGCCTCCAGGCCGTGGTGGTAGCGCTTGCCGAAGCTCGTGATCTCCTCGATGACCTGCTGCTGCTGGTTCACCTTGATGGGGAAGACCCCGCGGAAGGCCCCCTGGTACCCGTAGTTCTTCATGGCGGTCGCGAAGCTCTTGTTCAGGAGCCGGATGCGCGACGCCAGGATGTCCTCGAAACGGAGGAGAACCGGCAGGTCGTAGCCCCGCTCCCGCAGCCCGTTGACGATCGTCACCAGGCTGGCGGTCGCGTCGGGGCGCGAGGAGTCCGGACAGACGCAGACCTCGCCGGCGGCGTTCACCCGGAAATACCCCATGCCCCAGTTCTCGACGCCGTAGAGGTCCCGCGCCTTGGACACCGTCCACTTGTCGTGGAGCTGTTCGAGCGTCTTCGATCTCATCGGTCCGGTTCGCTTCTCCCCTGCCCCTCCTCGTGAATCGGCGATGAAGGGGGGTACTCCTTCCTTCCCCCCGTGTCAATAGCGCACGCCCCCCCGCGCCGAGTCAGCGTCATTTTTCACCGCGGGCTCGGTGGAGCTTCATCGAAGCGGCGCCCGCACGCGGCGGGCTGGGGACGCCGGCTCCCCGTGGGCCCCCGGCAGGGCGGGTGGCACGCTCCTTGCTGTCCGCTGTCCGGAGTCCGGTCGCCCTCGACACCCCGCGGGCGTCACCGGAGCTCGATCCGGGAGGAGAGCCCCATGGTCACGGCCGGCGTCGATGTCGGCAGCAAGAGCGTGAAGGTGGTGGTCCTGAGCGACGGGGAGGTCGTCGCCCGGTCGACTGCCGTTGCCGGCTTCGAGCAGGACGCGGCCGCGAGCGATCTGCTGGGCAGAGCCTTGGCCGAAGCCGGCGTGACGCGGCAGCAGGTGGCCCACGTCACCGCCACGGGGGTGGGGCGCCACGGGGTCAGCTTCGCCGACTCCCAGGTGACGGCCGTCACCGCTGCGGCCCGGGGCGCGAACCATCTCTTTCCCGGCGCGACCACCGTCGTGGAGGTGGGCGCCGAAGAGAGCCGCGGCATCAAGACCGACGGCAGCGGCAGGGTGGTGGACGCGGCCGTGAACGAGAAGTGCGCCGCGGGTTCGGGGAGCTTCACCGAGACCATGGCGCGGGCCCTGGGAATGACGCTCAAGGAGTTCGCGGAGAGGAGCCTGGAGAGTTCGGCGAAGATCCCGATGAACGCCCAGTGCACGGTATTTGCCGAGAGCGAGGTGGTCTCGCTCATCCACTCGGGCACGGACAGGAGGGACATCGCCCGGGCCGTCCACGACGCCATCGCGAGCCGGGTGTCCTCGATGGTCCGGCGGATCAAGCTCGAGGGCGACGTCGTGGTCTTGGGCGGTGTGGCCCGCAATCCGGGCTTCGTCCGCTGTCTGCAGGAGAACCTGGAGGTCGCCGGGCTGAAGATCCCCGACCACCCCGAGGTCGCCGGTGCTCTCGGGGCCGCCTTGGTCGCGGCCGAGCGTGCGAAGTAGGGCCGGTGTCG